>DIDN01000023.1 GCA_002418185.1 Deltaproteobacteria bacterium UBA5799 | reverse complement strand
AGGCCGGTCCCGTCCGAGGGCTTGCGCTTTCAGGGCCGTCCTGATTGCCGGACGGCCTTGCTTTTGCGCGGTTCAGGTGCGTCCTGGATATCGCTGCATGGCCTTCGAGGTTCAACGTGTTCCGGGGTCGTATCGATCTCCAGGCGAGGCAGGCCGCCGCTTTTCATCCCGGGCGGCTGCCTGACAATCAGAATGAGAGCAACCGGCTGACGTTCCAGCGGATGCGTCTTTTAGCGAGCCGCTCTTTAAAAGACCGCGCGCACCCGAATGGTCCCTGTGCAAGTCATGGTTCCCGGGTGCGCATATGAATTGTAGTAAAAATCAGGACTATTATCAACGATAAAAAACAAAATACGCCGCGAAGCGCGAGGAGGATTGTCCTCGCGCTTTTCAAAAAAAAACGGAGACAGCCTGCGGGATTAGCCGCGCCCAAGGCGCTCGGGACGGGTTAGATTCGAAGGCCGCGCGAGGACGTGCAGGTCATTTGCCGAGCCTGTACCTTAAAAAGCATTCACCTACCGGGCCGGGCTTCTCGCTCCCGGTAAGCTCTACTGTCGTCCTCATGGATTTACCCATTGCGGACTTGACCATCTGGCTTATGGGGCACGAGCCCTTTTTACCGCCGTTTCTCAATATCTCGTTGCCGTTGCATATGTCGCAGCCCTTGACATAGAGGTAGGCGGTGCCGTCGTCGTTGAACTCGAACCTCGCGATGTCCGAGAACCTGAACGGCCCGCTCATGTAGTCTTCTATCGCCTTTTTGAACCCGGCCCGGTCCGCGGGAAGCTCTTTCAGCGTCTTCTGCCAGGCGTTCGCAAGGAGCGCCCCTATGCGGGCGTTGTATTTCGGTGCGTCCTCGCCCAGGGCCTCGAAAACCGCCGCGTGGTAAGCGGCGAAAAACTCCTTTGAGAAATCGTGCGCCATCGTGTTCTCCTCTTTTGCTATCATATTGCCTTCACCTTTCCGGAAAGGTGCCGCTTTTCGTCGAGGTGCTCGAAAAGGACCTCCCTCATGATGTCGCAGGCCGTTATCACCTTCGGGTTTGCTATGGAATAGCGGATGCTGACCCCCTCGCGCCTGCTCCTCAAGAGCCCCTTTGTCCGCATGATGGAGAGGTGCTGCGAGGCGTTCGCGTTGGAGATGCCGACCCTTTCCGCTATCTCGGTGGCCGAAAGCTCCGTGTCGCGGAGGATATGGAGTATCTCCAGGCGCTTGGGGTTCGCGAGGCACTGGCATACGCCCGCCTGTATCTCGAAGACCTCTTTACTTATGGAGTGCTTTCTGCCCATTCGCTGTCCCTGATAATCAATTATTTAATAAATTGCTTAAATAATACCCCGGCCCGGGCTTCGGGTCAAGGGAAAAATCAGGTAAAGGCGTGTATCGGAGTGCAGGGGACCGCGGTCGATTGCTGTCCCCGGACTCCGAGTTGCTTAAGCGGAGGTGCATATTGCGGAAGTAGCAGGGCACAGAGTGCCGGGCCTCTCATTTCAGGAAAGCCCGGCCTGGACGCCGCAACCCTTGCCTGGAATTTCAGGTTTTCCTGCCCCTGCCGAGGCTTTCCCTGAAGTACGCGTTCACGTTGTCGAGGGCGCAGAAGCTCCCGCACATGGTGCAGGTGTCGGGTTCTTCCGGGGCGCGGCTCGCCCTTATCTCAGCGGCCCTCTCTCCGAACAGGCCGAGCCTCTGCTGCTCGTCCCACTTCAAGTCCCTCCTTGCCTTTGCCATTGCCATGTCCCTCGAACCGTTCTTTAGCTTGACCATGTCGCCTGCGTGCGCGGCTATCCTTGCGGCCCTCACTCCCTCGACCACGTCGTCCGTGTTCGGGAGGGCGAGGTGCTCCGCCGGGGTCACGTAGCATATGAGGTCTGCCCCGTACCGCGCGGCCTCGGCGGCCCCTATGGCCGCGGATATGTGGTCGTAACCGGCGGCGATGTCGGTCGTTAGCGGGCCGAGCACGTAAAAGGGGGCGTCGCTGCTCATCCTCTTCTGGAGTTTCACATTGGCCTCTATGTCGTCGAGGGGCAGGTGCCCGGGCCCCTCGCACATCATCTGGCAGCCCATCTCCTGCCCGGCCTCGGCAAGCTCGCAGTTTATGAGGAGCTCCTGCACCTGGGCCCTGTCCAGGCTGTCGTGCACGGCGCCTGCGCGGAGGCCGTTCCCGAGGCTGAGGACGCAGTCGTATTTCTTGAGTATCCCGACGACCCGGTCGAATTTTTCGTAGAGCGGGTTTTCGCGGTTGTTCCTGAGCATCCAGCCGACCATGTATGAGCCGCCCCGCGACACCAGCCCGCCGTAGCGGTATCCCTGTCTGTTCAGGCGTTCTATGGTGAGCCTGTTTATGCCGCAGTGCACTGCCATGAAGGAGATGCCGTCGGCGCACTGCCTTTCGATAACATCGAACAGTAGCTCCTCGTCGAGCTTGTTCGGGTCGCGGTATCTTTCGATGGCCTCCTTGAAGGCCTGGTACAAAGGTACGCTCCCGACCGAAAGGGACGTGGCCGCAAGGACCTCCTTCCTTATGGCGTCGAGGTCGCCGCCCACCGAAAGCTCCATCAGGGTGTCTGCCCCGGCCTTCTCGGCGGCAATCGCCTTTTCCACCTCGGCCTTTACGTCGATTATGTCCGAAGACGTCCCGATGCTCGCGTTGACCTTTGTTCTGAGCCCTGCGCCTATCCCGACGAGCCGCGCCTTTCTCCCGGTGTTGTTCGGTATGACGGCCTTTCCCTCGGCTATCATCCGCCTTATGTATTCCGCTGTCCTGTCATCGCCTTTTGCGGCTTCTTCCATTTCCTTTGTCGTCAGTCCGTTCCTTGCGGCCTCTATCTGCGTCATGTCGCCTCCTTAGAAATAAAAAAATCCCCGGAGCCTGGCTCCGAGGATTGCACCCTGTACTTCACCCTCAGCAATATGTGTTTTCGGCGAGGCCTTCCAGTCCGCGAGAAGGTCTTCGGCAATTCACATCAGGCAGGTCTTCTGGCTTCCGGATCCGCCTACTCGCCGACCTTCCCAGGATGCTTCCCAGTGGTATTGTCGGCTTTCGTCCCCGGTCACAGCGGCGGGACCGCTCCCGATTCCCGGCTTATCGAGCCGCCACGGGATTCCCTCTTGAAATCCCCCGAAGGGGATTACCTGATATATGTGGCGCGTACTTTAATACGCGCGAGGCAGCGTTGTCAAGCTGGTTGTATTATTGATCTCGGATGGCCGGTTTGAGCCAGGTTTTTACCCGGACCCTGCGTCGTGCCTTGGCAACTTGCTATAATTGAGAGAGGGCTGATTTGCGGACCGTACTTTTTGAGAGGTGATTCGAAATGGCGCACATGAATAGGTACACAGCGAAAAAGGACTTCCCGGTAAGCCAGGTCAGGCGATTCCTGGAGCCCGGCCCCATTGTGCTCGTCTCTTCGAAATGGAAGGGCAGGACGAACATAATGACAATGGGCTGGCACACGGTAATGGAGTTTACGCCGTCGCTCGTCGGCTGCGTGATATCGAGCGGAAACCACAGCCATCATATTATACGCGGGAGCGGCGAATGCGTCATAAACCTCCCGACCGCGACGCTGACGGATACGGTCGTAAAAATAGGGAACACCTCTGGCGCGGAGATCGACAAGTTCAGGGAATTCAATCTCACGCCCGATAAGGGAGAGCTGGTAGGCGCGCCCCTTATACGCGAATGCCACGCCTGCTTCGAATGCAGGCTCTACGACGACGCGCTCGTGGACAAATACGATTTTTTCATCTTCGAGGTGGTGAAGGCCCATGCCGCCGCTACGCCGAAATACCCGGAGACGCTCCATTACACCGGCGACGGCGTGTTCATGCTATCCGGCAAAACCATAAGCCGTAAGGGGCTTTTCAGGCCGGGGATGCTGTAACGCGTTACAGGGGCGTGTGGTCCTGTCAGGGACTGTTTGTTAAGGACTGAGGGGATAAAAAAACGGGGTGGGCGAAGCCCACCCCGTTGAGACCGAAAAATACTATTCCGAAAAATTCGCTTCTTCGACAATTACGGAATAAAAATATCCGAAGCCGAAGTCCTTGTCCGTTTCAAGCACGCCCTCGGCGGTTACGACAGACCCGACGGCAGCCGAATCGTCCTTCGAACGGAAAATGAGAGTGTCGCTGCCGGACGTGCCTGTGCCGTCCTTGATGTGCACCCAGGTCCTGCTCATGACGTTTTCCGTTACCTTCACGACGTTTCCGCGGACCTTGACGGGTTCTCCGTTCAGTTCATACTTCCTTGAGAAGATCTCTTGGATTGTATACGCCGAGGCCGCTTTGGCTGGTCCGGCGGGTGCGGCCTGCGTCCGCTCGGTCGGGCTTGCCTTGGCCGGGCTGGGTTTGGATGAACCGACACTGATGCCGTCCACGAACAATATTTTCTCGAATGTGCGGTTCAAGGCCTTGCTCGTAAAGTTGGGCATCCAGATCTGCTCGGAGAAGCTGACCGTCGCCCCTGTGCTTACCTGGGCTTCCGGGCCTGCGATCCAGAATGTATTTCCGTTTTCATCGACCTTCAGATATGTGTACCCGCCACCCGAGGCGGCTTCAAGGACGACCCCGGTGTGTTGCGGCCCGGCTATGGCATATGCGGAGGTCATCAGCAGAACAGCCATTACGGCAGTGATAAAGGTCTTCGCGAGTCTCAATGGTTTTCTCCTTTGGGTTAGATGAGGTTTATCAGCTTGCCGAAAAACTATTTCAGCCTGTCATTCTGAGCGAAGCGAAGAATCCCGGAGCGAGTAAAATCAAGGTACTAAGAGATTCTTATCTCGCCCCGTCCTGGGGCTCGACCCTTCGGGCTGCCTCGCCAAGAGGCTCGGCATTCAATTTTTGCTTTCCTGCAAAAATTGTCGTCGCCTTCGACTCCTCAGAATGACAGCTCTCGGGATTTTTCAGCAACCTCTTGGAACAACATGCCGGGTCATTATATGCGATTGTCTCAGAAAAATCCAGAGCGGAGGCTTTGGGAGGAAAATTGGGAGGCTTGGCCTACAATCCTCATGACGATATCAGGTTGTATAAAGAGCGGAAAGTTTTATTTTGTTGGGTTACGCTACGCTAACCAACCTACCCGGCTCGAAATGAAGCTGGACGAAAACGGACTCAAAGGGGGTTACGGCGCGAGCTGTAACCCCTTCTTGCATTTTGGGGGTGAGTTGGTGTAATGTGCTCTATCAAAACAACAAATTTGGGGAGCATTGGTCCGGGCTGTAAGAGTGCAGGAGCACCGCGCTTAAGCCCGACCTACAGGACAATTTATGTACGTAATTGCATGGACAATGCCATCATTAGACGAGTCCAAGATATGAAAAAAAACCTATTTATATCAATACTGATTTTATTCCTTTTTGGCTGCGCATCCGTTACTATCAACAAAAGTCCTTCGGCTGATTTTTCCAATCTAAAAAAAATTGCAATAATGGATATTTCAAATAATGTCGGCAGTTACAATTTTTCTAAAATGTTAGAAGGAGAGCTCATTTCGAAAGACTTGCAAATTGTGGACGCGAGTAATTCAGATGTTATCATAGAGGTATCTTACTCTTATATTTTCATTGCGAGAATATTGAAAAGAGATACAAAGGAACTTCTTGCTACAATCCAAAGTTCTGGTCCAGACCCAATGGTTCATCCAGATGCAGTGAGTCGTTTAACAGCAAAGAGAATAGGACAGCTTTTTTTACAATAAGAGGGGGAAATTCAGGGCAGCAGGATTTGAAATAAGCGAGGGCCAAGCAACGCAAATCTGCTCGCGGTGAGAGAGAGTTGGAGATAGCCCATCTACAAAGCTATACTTAGTCAACCAGGAGGCTCCATGAGAATACTGCTGCTCGTATTCACTTTTCTCCTTGCAGGCTGTGGTCCAGCTTACCATTATAATGCCAAACTCAAGAAATTGGATTCCATACATAATCATCTTCAGACCACCGCCGAATTGTCTGAAAAAGAAAAAGACCTGCTCTATTTAGATGCTGTTGAAAGCGAATTCCCGGACTATTTTGAAGAAATCTATTATCTAAGAAAGATGGTTCGTGAAATATATGCAAAGCAGGACAGGGGAGAGAATATCGAAGAGGATACAGAGAGATTCGGAATAACAATGAAAAAATTCTGGAAGATAGTTTCGGATGATGTAAGCAGGCGAGAAAATGCTTTTTCAGGCGCTCTATTGCAAGGAATGAAAGACATGCGGAACGAGCAAAACGTGAATCGCTTGAATTGCACCACTCAATACATAGGGTCATCCGCTTATACGAATTGTTACTGAGCGGTCCTGGAAAATAGCATTTCAGTACTGTTCACTTACATTTTTGATTATGGTCTCTTTTCCTAAAATTTAAAAAATTATGGACTATCAAATTTCATCGCGAGACTATCTGGCAAGAGCGCGTACCCGTTTGTCCGATAACACACAGGAGGCTCTTTTCTATGCTGCTCTTGAGCTTCGTTGTGGAATTGAAGCGCGTTATCAGGAATATCTAGGGGCTTGGGATCACATAGCTGAAAAGAAAAAAAGTGGGTGGAAGATAGCCAATTTAGCCAAGGATGTTGAGGGTGCTTTCAAAACGGGAAATAAAATAGCTGAAATCCGCATTTATGATAAGAATATTGTAAATGAGGCTCTATTAATATTCTATTTTACTCCAGTGACATCTGATCTAAAAAGAGGTGTTGAAAGAAGACTCAATGATTGCTTGCACACAATGAAAAGACTCAGAAAGAGCGAGGATACCTTTTGGAAAAAACTGAGAAAGGATTTGGAAAAGATTGCTGGTCAACTCGAACTTGCAAATAGAGGTACCCTGCTCGGTCCTCCCTTAATGAGAGCTGATGGAAAAAAAATCGATATGAATTGTGAAATACCCGAAACGAAACTCGACCATAGAGACAAAATGAAGGACTTCATGAGTAAAAATGATCTTTTACTTAAGGTGAGTTATTTGCAAAATTTTCCCATCATTATTGAGAAGAATGCAGTTATATGGACTCCGCCTGAACGGTGAAGGCTAAGAAGTGTGTACATACTGTACAGTGACAGTGTTCGCCTTTAAGCCACCTTCCTTACTGACCATGCACCACAAACGGCACCTCCACCGTGGATAAGTAACCTATGAACGCGGTAGCGTAACCCGAATTCATGATTCATTCTCGAATGTGTCGCCCTACACACAATATCCAACCCGCCCTTGAAATGCAACAATGAGTTGATTGGTGTCATTCGCTCATTTCTTTGGCGTGTTTTCGGAAGAAGGAAGCTATCTTCGTCTTTTCAAGCTTCCCCTCTGCAGTCGAGCGCACCATTGACTCAAAGCTGTTTTCGCTGGCGTGGAGTTCCGTCCCGTTAAGGGCGAGAAAGACAAGGGCGGCGACAGCGCCGGTCCTTTTGTTGCCGTCCACGAAGGGGTGGTTGCGGATGATGTGGAAGAGGTAGGCGGCGGCCATCTCGGAGATATCGGCGTGGAGATATTCCCCGCCGTAAGCTGCGGACGGTATGGCGACTGCGGACTGCAGTAGCTCGATATCACGGATTCCGGGGCTTCCACCGTATCTCGTTATCTGGTCGCGGTGTATCTCCACGACCTCATCAAGGCCCAGGAATACAGGCCCCATCAGCTCGCAAGCTTCTTGAGCGCGCGACCGTACTTTTGGTTGGCCTTTTCAAGGGCCTCCTCGAACTGCTTGCGTCGCTTCTCGTCCCTTACAGGGGCGATTATGAGCACCTTGCCGTCAGTCGAGATGTCGAGGGGGGTCTTTTCGTCAATCTCCAAAAGCTCAAGAACCCCCTTGTCTATCACGAGGGCCAGGCTGTTGCCGTGTTTGGCGAGTTTCTTTATCATGGCAATGCTCCTTACTGTCACATACCCCGCAGCTTGCTGCGCCAGTATTTGACTCCTCCCCCTCAGATGGGGGAGGCTGGGTGGGGGTGTAGAGATCTCACCCTCCCCTCTTATCCCCTCCCATCAAGGGAGGGGAGGTTCATTAACATTGTTACTACATTGTAGCACCAAAAGGTGTGGGCGTCAATATCGTCCGCCAGCCGAAATATTAAAAGGGGTCACGGCATTCGCCGTGACCCCTCTAATCTTCTGGCTGGGGGACCAGGATTCGGCAGTTATTTTACTCCGGTATCTGTGCGAATTCCTTTGCGTTAAGAAGATAGCCAGATGTAATATTAAGCTCAGGACTTGCCCCTCTTACTCGACGGAGGACAGCCGGGAATCCTGACCCGGTGGAGGGGCATACACCTTTCAGGGCCCTACAGGAAGGGTAGCCCATGCCGAGGAAAGCGAAAATTGTACCGCCTTCACTCACCGGGAAGATTGATAAGCAAAATCTGAATGACCCGTTTGAACTGGCGGCGGCAGGCCGCTTCAACGAACTATATGAACACCTTGACCAAGACAAAGAGCTTCGGCAAAAAATATTGGAATACCTCAAGCAAGGCTACGAGGAAACAAACATTCCCCTTTTTGCCTGGGACGCGCGCGCCCTGGCGAGAAAATCTAAACTGCCTGTCCCGGCATGGGTTGATGAATATCTCGACCAGACAAGCAACAGATTACTTCGCGCTGGAAACAAGGTCCCTGACATAGCAGGGGCCTTTGGATTTGACGGGAATACCGGCAATAAAACTTTGTTCAAGCGATATCATCTGCGGCGAGCGCAAGACATGGCGGTCGATATCATAAACGACCACATACGCAATAAAGGAGTAAGGGTTGAAAAAGCGTTGGACATAGCTATCGAGCAAATTGAAAAGCTATGGGGCCTTGAACTGAACGGAGAAGAAGTTAAAAAATATCGATTGAGGCGCAACAAGAAAGAGCGACAAGACGAACCTGCATAAATAGAAACAATCAGATTTGTAATCGAGGCCGGTATCCGAAAGGGTATCGGCCTTTTTGTTTTCTACCTCAGATAATTTCGCTGAGGCATATATCAACTCCTTTTCAGTCGCTAACATGGAGCCATAAGAAAGGAGGTCGTACATGGAGAACGTAATCGAAAAAAGAGAACAGCCGAGGGCCGGACAAATTCTCAGGGAGAAGGAGCTGCTGTCCCTTCTTAAAATCTCGGACACTACCCTTTGGAGGCTCGAACGCTCCGGCGGTTTTCCAAAACGCTTCCGTCTCGGGCCCGGTTGCGTCGGATGGGACCATAACGAAGTGCTCGAATGGCTTGAATCGCGCAAGGCTGAGAGGGCCGAGGCTCAGTAATGTCTAATCCTGCCCTTCATGAAATCGTCAAACTCTTGGCCGCTCACGCGGTCGAGGAATTCTTGCGAGCGGATGAAGGGGAAAGGCTTGAGGATGGAGGGCAGGGGAATGATTAAGCCCTCCACCATCGAGGCCGCACACCGGGAGGGGCTTATTCTTCAACAGCGCGGCTCTGATTATTGGGGCCTCTGTCCTTTTCCTGGACATACAGAAAAGACCGCCTCTTTTAAGATAGGCAATCAGGGCTTCTACTGCTTCGGCTGCAATACCGGCGGGGGGGACTCAATCGACCTCGTACAAAAGATACACGGGCTCACCTTCTCGGATGCTTTGGCCTATCTCGGAATCCAGCGGCAGACCCCTATCAACCGACAGGCGGCAGCCGAGGCACGGCGGGAGAGAGAACGCAAGGCCGACCTTCTTAGGCGGTTCCGCTCCTGGGAGCAAGGCCAGGTCGATTATCTCGCCTCGATGCTCCGGACCTTCCGCAGTATGCAGGCACGGGCGCGGACGGAGAGCGAGCTACAAGCGGTTGCCGAGATGTGCAGGGCAATGGATGAGGTCGAGCACGTCTATGAGAATATTCTTTGCCGCAAGGACGATGCACCAAAATTTGAGCTTTATCAGGAGGCGGGCCATGCAGGGAACTGATTTTCGCTTGGAGGACAAGCTCCTCGAACACCATCGGGGGCTTAATGCGTTAAATACGTTTAATGCGTACCCCGTGCCGCAAGGACGATGCACCAAAATTCGAGCTTTATCAGGAGACGGGCTATGCAGGGAACTGATTTTGATTTAGGGGACGCGCTCTTGAGCATAGAGCAAGAGGGTCCTGGCGAATGGCCCGAGCCCTTACCGCTTACCTCGAAGATTGACCCGCTCCCGTATCCCACGGACGCGCTGCCGGAAACCATAAGGGCGGCGGTCGAGGAGGTCCGGGATTTCGTACAGGCCCCAGTGTCAATGATAGCCGGGAGCGCGCTTGCAGCCGTCTCTTTGTCTTCTCAGGCCCTCGTTGACGTAGAGCGAGCGGCTAAACTCAAGGGCCCGTGCTCGATAAGTAATCTTATCATTGCCGAATCGGGCGAGCGGAAAACCTCTATTGATGGTTATTTTATGACGGCTATTCGTGATTTTGAAACCGAACAGGTCGAGCTTGCAAAGCCCATATTGAAGCAATACGAGGCCGAAGCCGCTGCCTGGAACGCAAGGCGGGCCGGGCTTCTCGATGCAATAAAAGCGGCGGCAAAGGCCGGGAACTCTTGCGAGGGGCTTGAAGCTGACCTACTTGAACTCCAGCAAAACGAACCCATACCGCCGAGAATCCCGCGCCATATCTATCAGGATGCCACACAAGAGGCTCAGGTTAAGGGGCTTACTGTATGGCCTTCAGGCGGCGTTATATCCTCAGAAGCAGGCGCGGTATTTGGCTCACATGGTATGGGCGCGGACAGTCTAATGCGTAATCTGAGCACTTACAATATTTTATGGGACGGCGGCACGTTACGTTTCGATCGCCGGACCGAGGGCGGCTCATTTACTTTAAAGGGGGCGCGGCTCACCCTATCCTTGCAGGTCCAGGAAGCCACGATAAGAGCATTTATCAATAAGGCCGGGGCCCTTGCCAGAGGCACGGGCTTTCTCGCGCGCATCCTTATCGCACGGCCTGAATCGACACAAGGTACGCGTTTTTTTAAAGAGCCTCCTGCCCGCTGGCCCGCGCTGGCGGCGTATCATACCCGGATAACGGAAATCCTGAATATGCCCGCGCCCATAAATGAAGACGGCGCGCTTGAGCCTCGCACGCTCACCCTTTCACCGGAAGCGAAAGTGGCCTGGATAGTATTCCACGACACGGTTGAAAAGGAATTGAGCTGCGGCGGCGAGCTTATCGACATTAGAGATGTTGCGAGCAAGGCCGCTGATAACGTCGCACGTCTTGCCGCGCTCTTTCATGTTTTCGAATACGGCCTTGAAGGTGAAATTCAGTCCGGGCATATCGAGGCAGCCGCAAGGATAGTCGCATGGCATTTGAATGAATCCCGGCGCTTTTTCGGAAAGCTTGCCATATCCTCAGAGGCCGGGAATGTAGCCCGGCTGGATGCATGGCTTCTTGAATACTGCCGCGCTGAGAGGACCGATACAGTTTCAACCAGAACCGTCTCACAATATGGGCCGGGGCCGCTGCGAAAAAAGGAGCCCTTTGCAAGCGCCCTGAATGAGCTTATTGAGCTTGACCGCGTGCGTCTCATAAAGACCGGCAAACAGAAATCAATCCAATTGAACCCGGCATTAATCGAGGGGGCGAAATGAAACTGGCAGACCTTATTAAAAAAGGAAGCCTCACGGAACCGGCCCGGAAGTGTAGCGAAAGTAGCAAGTGTAGCCGTAGCAATACCCTTGAGGGCAGTCCAAGTGTAGCAAGCACTCTTATAAATAAAATTAATAAAAGTAGCAGTATTAGCAAAGGTAGCTACACATATCCCTTAAATGGAGAGGACAGGACAGGGACATATAAGCCCGTTGCTACTGCTACACCTGCTATTCCTGCTACAGACCAGAGGCCCCTTCCCGTTTTCGAGGCCGAGGGAGCCCTGGTTCCTTACACGGTCAATTCGTATCCCTGCCCTCTTTGCGGTAAAGAACTCACGGCGTACTATCCGCAAGGGAGCCCGTTACGGACACCTTGTTGGAATTGCCTGAAGACATGGAAAAATTGAAAGGCGAATGGGTCGCGACATACCAAACAGGAGGACGGAAATGGAAATCTCAAAGGCTTTAAAATGTTTTATCGGTGCTCAAGGTAGGTGGGCTCACGCGAGCGAGCTTGCATTGGCGAATGGCGTTTATAAGGCGGCGATACCCGCCACAGGTACGTCGGACTTATCGGATGAAAGCGGCATACCCTTCAAATCGGACCTTGAGGGCGCGTTTCTGCAAGCCCTGGCAAGCGGTCCCGGCGTCTTCGATACGTTAAAGGGATACACCCGCAGGGCCGGTCTCCGGGCTCCAGTTGCGGTTTCGGCCATGCCTCTTACCGGCGCAATCGTGCCAGAGGGCGGCGCGGCACTGGTTTCAAGATTCAGCCTCGACGCGGATGCCCTCGAACCGAGGAAGGCCGCAGCCCTGGCGGTGATTTCAAACACGGCTTTACAGGCCCCATTCGGGACTGAAAATCTGGTCAAGGAACTCCAGGCCGCAGCGGCCTTGGGCACAGATATCGAATTCATAGCCCGTATCTCTGAAGGCACACTTGAATCCGGGGCTGCCACAAGCGACGTGCTCGAAGACCTGGCCGGGCTCCTCGAAAGTGTTGTTCTGACCGGGAATGAGCGTCTTTTTTGGATATGCTCACCCGGCACGGCCACACTTCTTTCAACCATGCGTTCCGGGGATGATGCCCCTTTGCTCTTCCCTCAGATGAGCGCGACCGGCGGCTTCCTTCTCGGCGTTCAGGCTCTTGTATCGGTGGCGGCTCAGGATTCGCTCCTCCTCCTCGATGCTTCCGCAATCGTCATGGCAGATGACAATGTGAAGATTTCCCTTGCTACGCAGGCCCCGTTAAACATGATTGGCGAGCCTGAATCTTCCGACGAGGAAGCCAAGATGATAAGTCTCTTCCAAGCAGACCTGACTGGGGTCCTGTGTACAAGGGCCTTTAGCGCCCGTCTCCTGCGCCCCAGTGGTTGCGCCATACTGTCCGGCATAGCGGCGGCATGGGGAGGGGAGTGACGATGGGCGACAAAGAACTTGAACTTCGTGAGTCTTTCGCCAAGCGCCACGGACGCTCGATGGTAACCACGGTCGCGGAGTATGTAAAGCTTCCCGAAGCAATCGCACATAAACTCCTCCCGATGGAGTACCACATGGTCACGCTGGACCATGCAAAGGTCTTCGCGCGGACTCTCTTTGATGGACTTCGGCAGGAGGTCGAGGCCCTTAGAAAAACGGTCGAGGAACGCGGCGCGTTAAAGTATGTGGGCACGTTCAAGCTGGATACGGCTTACGAAAAGGGCGATGCCTGCACCTATGCCGGGAGCCTTTGGGTTGCGCGTGAGAACACCACGGCCCGGCCTGGCACGGGGCCGGAGTGGCAGCTCGCGGTCAAGCGCGGGAAGGATGGTGGACGATGAATCTTGAAGGAGCATACGAGTCAATCGGCAGACAGGTAAAAAAGATGGTGAAGGAGGCGGGCGCAATGCCCGCCCTCACCAGCCTTGACGTGCATAAGGATGAACACGGCGTTCACGCTATCTTGGAGTTTCAGGACTCGAACCTAATCTCTGCAACGTTCGTAGATGATGCATCTTACAGCCTCGAACGGAGAGAACTGCTTGAGGTTTCGTTCGCCATAGCCGCGGCGATAGCGGCGGGGATAGCAGAGGCGGCTTGAGGGCCGGGGGGGGCGTTTCACTCTGTTGAGCTTTCAAGCGGACACCACACCACCAGTCAAATTTTCGGGCACCTGGTTTCCCAAGTTTGGCAATTCAGGAGGATTTCATGAAAAAAAAGAAGAAAATAACCCTACCCTCAAGCGGGGATGAGCTTGTTTCGATGCTCACGGAGACTTATTCAATCGAAACCGGGGCGGGCCTTCTCCTTGCTCAACAGGCTGGCCATGCTCTTGACCAGGCGAATGAGGCCGAGGAGTTAATCCGCAAGCACGGCATGGTGGTCGAGGGCGAAAGAGGACTGCGGCCAAATCCGGCTTGTACCATATCGCGGGATAGCCGTAATCGTCTACTGGCCGCGCTGCGAGCCCTTAACCTGGAGTTGTGATATGCCTGCAAAACTCAAAAAGGTTCTGAAGATTCACAAGAGCGACGATGCCGTGGTCCGGGCTATTCACACCGAGTACTTTCTAAAGCTTGGTCGAACCTGGGGCCGTGTTTCCCCTTACGGCGGCCCGGCATGGAGAGCTGATTTCGGAATCAAGTTTGGACGGCCTGATTACCGCAAGAGGGCCTGGCAGGATGTTCGCGAGGATGTAAAGGGCAAGATGCCGTCCAAGCTTTTCAGGAAGCTCGATTCACACTTCACGACAGGTTCGGGCGAAAGGTTTCTCGAAGCCTTTTCGCATGAAGAGCGCGAGGGGATGTATAAGGCGATGGAGGACGGAGAATGAAGACGAACCGGAAGATAGCAACCTGTCCACGTTGCGGCAGGCTCGAAAAAGTTGCGGTTGAGAATGAGCTTGCCTCTTGCGGCGTATGCTCCCTTCAACGGGCAATGGGGCTCGATAGGCAACCGCAGAGGGACCTGAGCGGCGAGGCAATCCGACAGGCCCGAGAGAGGCGCGGTCTATCGCTTCGGAGAGCGGCCAGGGAGCTAAGGCTGACACCTCAATATCTCTCTCAGGTAGAGGCCGGGCAGCGTCCTGTATCGGCCAAGATTCACGGCTGGATTTCGGGCTGAATGTCAAGCAAATCGGAAAACCCATGTTACCCTACGCGGGAGCCATTTTGCTTGACACTTTGGCCCTTTAAAATCAACTACTTACAAGGGCGATTTTGGCAGGTAGGTTACTTATCGAAAGGGCTCTGAATGACGGATGAACGGCTCAAGGTCTTATGGCGAGAGGAAAAGAGGCTTCAGCGGCTTTCCATCCGGGCTCATTACCGCGAGGACCTGGCAGCGATTGCCCGTATAAGAAAGGAATACTCTGAGGTCTTCGAGGAACTCAAGGCTCTATGCCGTCAAAAGGGCCTAATCAGGTAGGAGGACGTATGCCCGAGGTTCAACCGGAACAGATTGAAGGCGTAATCAAGGAGGCCCTTTCCCGGTACACCGGCGCAAGGTCGAAGTATGGGCCGCTCGACCTCGACACGGATGCCAGGGATTTTATCTCGGAGATGGAACAGGAATTACTCGACGCGATAAATTACCTTTGCTTTGAGGTCTTACGGCTCAGGAGGTTAAAAGGATGAAGCGGTTTGATTGCCCGCGCTGCGGGGCCTGTTATGACTTCGTGACGGATGAAGGCGGCAGGTTTTGCGCTGACTGCGGGGCTCCCTTGACCTTTGCAGGCGAGGAGCCCTCACCCTGGGGCATGGATAGCAAGGTGGATTTATGAGGGACTGCGACACCTGCCTTTACAGCGCGAATCCTACCGGGCAGAAGGGTACTCAGATATGGTGTGCCTTGCTTGCCCGGATGGTGGATAGCGACGGCTGCGGCCAGTACCGCTTGAGGCAATAGCCGGGAGCCCTCTGCCCTCCTGCCCGGCTGCCAGGTCCACCTCCTACCTGGTGCTCAACAGGAGGGCCCTTCCATTACGGCCGCTCCCTTCACCGGGGGCGGTTTTTTTATTTTGCGTCACGCTGGACAGATGCTGGATAAAAACCCGCAAAAGAAAAAGGGTTACAGGCTTTGTGCCCGTAACCCCTTGATTTTTATGGCGCCCCCGAGACGATTCGAACGTCCGACACACGGATTAGGAATCCG
>DIDN01000121.1 GCA_002418185.1 Deltaproteobacteria bacterium UBA5799 | reverse complement strand
CCAGAAAAATCGATCAACGCGGTGATAACCTCTCCCCCTTACGCCCTTCATTTCAAAAAAGAATATGGCAACGTATCAAAGCAAGATTATGTAGCATGGTTTTTGCCTTTTGCGAAAGAAATTTTCAGAGTTTTAAAAGAAGATGGCTCCTTTATTCTCAATATCGGTGGTAGTTACAATAAAGGGATGCCCACCCGTTCGATTTATCATTTCAAACTTTTAATTGCTCTTGTTGAAGAAGTTGGATTTCATTTGGCACAGGAGTGTTTCTGGTATAATCCGGCAAAAATGCCTGTACCTGCGGAATGGGTTACCGTGCGTCGGGTTCGTGTAAAGGACTCAGTCGAATACGTCTGGTGGTTTTCTAAGACCCCTTGGCCGAAAGCAAATAACAGGAATGTTTTGAAACCGTACAGTAAAGATATGATTCGATTGAACCAGAGAGGGGTAAAATCCGCAATCCGTCCGTCAGGACATAATATCAACAGCTCGTTCGATAAAATGGAGGCTGGCGGTTCAATTGCCGCAAATGTAATTGAGGAGGAAATGCCGTTGGATATGCTTAGGTTCGGCAATAATGCTGCAAATGATCCATATACTATAAAATGCAAACAGGCTGGCATAAAAATTCATCCTGCTAGGTTTCCAGCTTCGTTGCCGGATTTTTTTATCAAATTCCTTACCGATGAATGTGATCTGATTCTCGACCCATTTGCAGGTTCTAATACTACGGGTGCAGTGGCAGAGTCCCTCAATCGATGCTGGATTGCTTTAGAATCAATGGAAGAATATCTCGAAGCTAGCAAGTTTAGGTTTTAACGGCCGGTTCTGAATGTGCTTTTCCAGATAGCAAAAAAACCAACTTCCTTTCTGTAAAACCCCCTTCATATCCTCTTGTATTGGCCCATCCCCTTCTGGTATATTATTTTTTTCATTCCATCCGCAGGGGTTTTCAGGTGATAGAGAGGTACACGAGGAAGGAGATGGGCCGCATCTGGGAGCCGGAAAACCGGTTCCGGAAGTGGCTTGAGGTGGAGATAGCGGCCTGCGAGGCCTGGGAAAGGCTCGGGAAGATCCCGAGGAAATCCCTCGAAGTAATCAAAAAGAAAGCGGATTTCAACGTTGCGCGTATCGACGAGATAGAGAGGATGGTAAAGCACGACGTAATCGCCTTCCTTACGTCTGTCGCCGAGTTCGTCGGGCCCGACTCGCGCTTCATACACATGGGCCTTACCTCGTCGGATGTCCTCGACACCTCGCTCGCCCTGCTCTTAAGGGAATCTGCGGACCTCATCATATCCGACATAAAGGCGCTCATGGACGTGCTCGAGAAGAAGGCATTCGAGCACAAGACGACCCCCATGATGGGCCGCTCCCACGGCATACACGCGGAGCCCACGACCTTCGGCCTGAAAATGGCCCTCTGGTATGACGAGATGGGGAGAAACCTCGAGAGGATGGAGCGGGCAAGGGAGGTAATCTCCTACGGCAAGCTCTCCGGCGCGGTAGGGACCTTTTCGCAGATAGACCCGAGGGTCGAGAAATTTGCGCTCAGAAAGCTCGGCCTTAAGCCTGAGCCCGTAGCCACCCAGGTGGTCCACAGGGACAGGCACGCCGAGTTCTTCTCCACGCTCGCCATTATCGCGTCGTCCATAGAGAAGTTCGCGGTGGAGATAAGGCACCTCCAGAGGACCGAGGTGCTTGAGGCAGAGGAGCCGTTCACCAAGGGGCAGAAGGGCTCGTCCGCCATGCCGCACAAGAGAAACCCCATACTCTCCGAGAACCTTACAGGGCTCGCGAGGCTTGTTCGCGGATATTCCGTAAGCGCGATCGAGAACATCCCCTTATGGCACGAGAGGGACATAAGCCATTCGTCGGTCGAGAGGGTCATAGCGCCGGATGCTACGATACTCGTCGACTTCATGCTCTCAAGGGCCACCGGGCTCATAAGGGACCTTGTCGTATACCCGGCGAACATGATGGAGAACATGGATAAATTGAAGGGGGTCGTCTTCTCGCAGAAGGTCCTCCTTAAGCTCGTGGAAAAGGGCGCCACAAGGGAAGAGTCCTACGCCATAGTGCAGAGGAACGCCATGAAGGTCTGGGAGGGGCTCGGGGACTTCAAATCCATACTCATGGACGACGTTGAGGTGAGGGGCTATCTTACGGTGAAGGAGATAGAGTCCTCTTTCGACATAAGGCCGTATCTTAAGCACGTCGACTATATATTCAAGAGGACCTTCGGGAAGAAGGGTCTGAGTCTTGGGAGGGGGAGGCTTTGATGGAAAAGCGCGAAAAACTTTACGAGGGCAAGGCGAAGGTCCTGTACTCGACCGACGACGCGGACCTCCTGGTACAGTATTTCAAGGACGAGGCGACCGCCTTTGACGGCAAGAAAAAGGGCGTTATCGAGGAAAAGGGCGTCTTGAACAACAAGATATCTTCGGCCATCTTCAAGATGCTCGAATCAAAGGGCGTAAAGACCCATTTCGTCGAGCAGCTCAGCGACAGGGAGATGCTCGTCAAGAAGCTGCGCATTATCCCGGTAGAAGTTGTCGTCAGGAACCTCGTTGCCGGAAGCCTTTCCAAGAGGCTCGGCATAGAGGAAGGGGCCTCCTTGAAGGAGCCCATTGTCGAGTTCTTCTACAAGAGCGACCCCCTCGGCGACCCCATGATAAACGAGTACCACGCAAGGGTCTTCGGGTGGGCGACCGACGCTGAACTCAAGGAGATGTCCGGGACCGCGCTCAGGGTGAACGAAATACTCTCCCGGTTTTTCGACGAGAGGGGTATAATACTGGTGGACTTCAAGCTCGAGTTCGGCGAGCACAAGGGCACTGTGCTCCTCGGAGACGAGATAACCCCGGACGGATGCAGGCTCTGGGACAAGAAGACGCGCGAGAAGCTCGACAAGGACAGGTTCAGGAGGGACCTCGGCAAGGTCGGGGAGGCCTACCAGGAGGTCCTGAGGAAGGTGATGGAATGAGGGCCAGGATATATGTGACGCTCAAGAAGGGCGTCCTCGACCCGCAGGGCAAGGCCGTTATGGGCGCGCTGGGGTCAATGGGCTTTAACGAGGTAAAGGACGTAAGGGTAGGGAAGTTCATGGAGGTGGAGCTTGACGGTGCTTCGCCGGAAGCGGCAGAGAAGAGGCTCCGCGATATGTGCGAGAAGCTCCTCGCAAACACGGTGATAGAGAACTACAGGATAGAGCTGGAGGCAACCTCTCTTTAATCTCTAAGGGTTGAATTCCGCGCCGCTTGCGGCGCGTTTGTTTTACTCCTCCCCCTTGATGGGGGAGGCTGGGAGGGGGTGAAGAAATCTCACCCTCCCCTCTTATCCCCTCCCATCAAGGGAGGGGAGGTTCATTGCGGGAAAAACCTCTAATTTTTTAGGGGCTGCCTTGAATAGAAAAACGCATGCCGGCCAGTAAGGCGGGCATGCGGTGAAGGAAGGACATGAAGTTCGGCATAATCGTATTCCCGGGGTCCAACTGCGACCACGACTGCTACCACGCCGTTAAGCACGTATTCGGGCAGGAGGCCGAATACGTCTGGCACAAGTCCACGAGCCTTGAGGGCTTCGACTGCGTCATACTGCCGGGCGGTTTCTCATACGGCGACTACCTCCGTACCGGCGCGATCGCGAGCTTCTCGCCGGTCATGAACGAGGTCGTCTCGTTCGCCAAAAATGGCGGCCTTGTCATGGGCATATGCAACGGCTTCCAGATACTGACCGAGGCCGGCCTCCTTCCGGGCGTGCTCATGCGTAACAAGGGCCTGAAGTTCATCTGCGAGCACACCCGTCTGAGGGTGGAGAACAATGAATCGCGCTTCACCAGCCGCTACTCCGGCGGCCAGGTCGTGGACATACCCATAGCCCACGCTGACGGCAACTACTACGCCGACTCCGAGACCGTCGCGAGGCTCGAGGGCGAGGGCAGGATTGCCTTCAGGTACTCGACTTCGGATGGCAGCGTAAGCGTCGCGGCAAACCCCAACGGCTCCATTTCAAGCATAGCGGGCATCTTGAACGAGAAGGGGAACGTGCTCGGCATGATGCCGCACCCGGAGAGGGCCCTTGAGGGCGAGCTCGGCTCGCTTGACGGCAGGGGCGTATTCGAATCCATTCTAGGCCGCGTAATGCCTTGAATATGAACAGGTGAAAATGGAATTAAAGACGCGCCTAAAAGACGAACTGGATTCCGGAAGGTTCGTCATAACAGCCGAGATATGCCCGCCCAGGGGCACGGACACCGGGGCGTTCGTGAGGAAGGCCCGGCTCCTCCGCGGCAGGATAGCCGCGGCGAACGTCACGGACAACCAGAGGGCGGTCATGCGCCTTTCGTCGCTCGCCTGCTCGGTACTCCTCCTTAATGAAGGCATAGACCCTGTCTTCCAGATGACCTGCAGGGACAGGAACAGGCTCGCGCTCCAGTCGGACATCATGGGCGCGTGGGTCCTCGGAGTAAGGAACGTGCTCGCCCTCTCGGGCGACCATGTCTCGTTCGGCGACCACAGGGAGGCAAAGGCCGTCTTCGATATCGACTCGGTCCAGCTGGTGGGCCTCATAGACACCCTGAACCGCGGCAGGAACATGAAGGAGACCGAGCTACGGGGGAAGACGGATTTCTATATAGGCGCGGTAGTCGCGCCCGAGGCAAACCCATGGGGGCCAGAGGGCATAAAGTTCGAGAAGAAGGTGGCCTCAGGCGCCAGGTTCTTCCAGACCCAGGCCGTCTTCGACATGGAGAAGTTCAAGAGGTTTTTCGAGGGCGCGGAGAAAAGCGGTGTAAAGGTGCTCGGGGGGATACTGCTCTTGAAGTCCGCGAAGATGGCGCATTATCTCAACAGCAACGTGCCCGGCGTTAACGTGCCGCAGGCGCTCATTGACGAGATCGAGGCCGCTCCCGACCAGTTGAAGAAGGGCATCGAGATAGCATCAAGGCAGGTGCATGAGCTTAAGGGCTTCTGCCACGGCGCGCACATAATGGCCATCGGCCAGGAAGAGAGCGTTGTGGACATAATAGAGGGGTCTTGAGTCGGCCCGCAACCGGCCGCCCTGCCGCTTTCCCGTCGGACCCGCCAGCCGTATATCCAAGGTATCTTTCCCATTCCATCTAAACCGTATTCTGCAAAGGTGCCATTTGCGCTGCCCAGCTATACGGCGTTCTATCAGCAAAAAACCAGGCAAAATATGGCGCGGCATGGAGCACCCCAAGGGGGACTGGACCGGATGGAAGTGTCGTACAATGAGGAGCCTTATGCCAAAAGAGCGGCAGCTCGTTAAAGCTCATTTGAACGGTTGCGTTTGTGACTTGAATTTTCAGGATATGAAGGTATGGATGGGGGGCGGGAGATGCAGGGCGCGGTCCTTGCGCGGTCGGCTTACTCGCTTGAGTTGTCTCTCGTTATGATGAATTCAGGCTCCGCTTCTTCAGGCACTGCCTCGAACGCCTGGTTCGAGGGGACTCTCTCCCTGGCCTCTTCCTTCACGGCATCCACAGCCGGTACGGCGCCTCCGCCGGCCACGATATAGACTGCGTCCTCGCTGCCGCTATTCTCAAGCGATGTGTCGTCAGTCCCTTTGATATGGAAGGCCTCGCCCGGGCCGACCGGCACGGCGGTCCTGCCGCTCTTGACGATGAGGCCCCCTTTGATAATGAATATTATTTCCTCGCTGCCGTCCTGCGGGGCGAGCCTCCTTGGCGGGTCGCCTGGCCTGAGCCTGGAATAAGTCATGTAGACCGCGCCGGACTTGAGGTCTTCGAGGCCGAGGACGTATGTCCCGTCCTCATTGGCCTCGGCGAGCTGCGGGAGCCTGAATATCTTCATGCCATGGACTCCATCGTGTCCTTGAAGTGCTCGACAAAGTCCTCGCCGTGGAGAGGGCGGACTATTATACGTTTTTTTTCGCGGTCCAGGAGCACCTCTACCTCCGAGCCCGGTATGAGCTCCAGGAACCTCAGGTACTCGGCGGGCAGGACTATGCCTTCCTTGCCCTTTTCAATCATTATTATTTTTTCTTTCATGGACTTTCTCTTTCAGACGCGTGCCCGCGCGGCTTGCGCATCGTTGTATATAGTATATTAGGCTGCTCCCGGAGTAGTCAAGAATTTAAGTGTACAATGCCTCCATTATTTGTAATAATTTCAGGAGAGCTGGGTCCCTTGCTCCGGATTGCACCATCACCTCGGGTCAGCTCCCGATCCCGGCAGCCTGCAGCTTCGGCAGGCCTTTCGCAGTTAAAAGACCGCGGCTCCCTCGAACTGGGGCGAGCGCGGGGGGCGCAGCCAAAAAGGGCAAACCATGCGGAAGAACGGCCATTTTTTGTCGAGGGTAACCAAGCAGCGGTACTACTCGTCCAGGGACCTGCAGTTCTCGATAGCCCTGCTCGTCGTGCTCGCGCTCCTTGCCGGCATATTCCTGCAGACCGTGTCCTCGGCCCTCATCACCCATTACGGCATGAGCTCCCCGCTCCTTGCCGTCTTTCTTGCCGCGGGGTACGTGGGTATTGTTATCTTCATCGCCGTTTTTTTCACTTACAGGCTGGTCGGCCCTTTCAGGCGGCTCGAATACGAGATGAAGCTCATACAGTACGGCGACCTCTCAAAACGGCTCTCCGTGAGGACCAAGGACGACCTGCACATAAGGAACTTCGTGAATTACGTGAACTTGTTCGTTGCCGGGTTCGAGGCCTCGAAAAAGGAGGAGGACCGGCTCAGGGGCGAGATACTTTCAAGGACTGAAGAGATTGAGAAGGAGCTCGCGGCTGGAAAGCCCGACCCCGGCCACTGCGCCGAGCTCAAGGCCCTCATCAGCAAGGTCCGGGAGGCCGGAAGCAGATGACCCGCGCGATACGAACAGCTGCGCTCGTTATGGCCTCAATCGTACTGTTCTCCCAGCCGGCCCTTGCCATGTCCTCCGGCGAATACCGCGTGCGCGATGTGATAGACGGCGATACCGTAATACTCTCGAACGGCGAGACCGTCAGGTACATAGGCGTCGACACCCCTGAGGTGAACGAGTCCTACTGGCTGGAGGCCAGGGTCAGGAACATGTCTCTCGTGCTCGGCAAGCTGGTCCGCGTGGACGTATGCCTCGCTGAGAAAAGGGACAGGTACGGCAGGGTGCTCGCGTGGGTATACTCCGAGGGCGAGCTTGTGAGCGAGACTCTGGTGAGGGAGGGGCTCGGCAAGGCACTGGCCGTGCCGCCTTGCGGGGTGAGGACCGCCAAAATCATAGGCGCGGCAGAGTCCGAGGCAAAGGCCGAGAAGCGAGGCATCTGGGGCAGTGCCGCCAGGGCCGGGGTCGCCTCTATAAGTCCGTTCGAGGCATGGATGCACGTCGGCGAGACGGTCAGGATGACTGGAGAGGTGAGCGATGCGGTCAGGTTCGGCGACACCTGGTTCCTGGAGTTCTGGCCGGACGACGTAAAGGCGGTCGTTATGCCGAGGGCCTTCTTCGAGTTCGAGAGGAGGGGCGTAAGCCTGCATTCCTTCAAGGGAAAGACAGTCACCGTCACCGGCATACTCCATGAGGGCAGGAGCGGCCTGGAGATACTGATAGACTCTCCTTCGAGGATAGAGTGAGCTAGAACAGCCAGTTTTTTGTGTTGACAATGCTTGCTCCTGTTGATTAAGATTAAAACTTGAGGCGGCGTACCCAAGTGGCAAGGGAGCAGTCTGCAAAACTGCCATCCAGCGGTTCGAATCCGCTCGCCGCCTCCATTTTTTTCCGTTCAAGATGCTTGTTGCTGCTTGACTGGTTCCGCTGCAGCAAGGCGGTATTCTCTTCGCATGAACTGCCGCTCCACGGCTTGCCGCAGGGCGGCAGTTCCAAATGCCTCCAAGCAGATACGCACACGGTTGCCGGGCAGGACACTCCAGCCCGACCGCACCTCTCGCCCTGGTTTGATCTCGCGGCTCAATCATCGATTCCGTGGCTCGCTTGACAACTGGTTTATGCCGGCTTTATAATTCCGGTCGGAACGAGCCGGTTTTTTTTTTCAGCGAGTGGAGGCATATCCCTTTGCAACTCAGTTCTCCGGGTACCCTGGACTTCGGTCCAGGGTACCCATTCGCATGCCTTCTTCCCCTCATGCTCCTGGACGAATAAGTGAATGCATACTCCGCCGCATAGCTATCAACGCCTGAATGCCTTTGGAAAGTCCGACTTGTGGGCCTTTCTGGCAATCAACCTTCTTTTCACGGCAATAGGTGGCTCGTACGTTTATTTCGACGAAGGCATTCCATATTGGGATCTGAAGCTTCACGTCAAAAACAGTTTCGAGCTTATAGAGGCCTCCAGGCAGCTCGATATCAGGAGAGCGATAGGGCTTCTGTCTGATATCAGGGCCCCCGGAATCATAGTGCCCCTCCTGCCGGTTTTCCTGTTCTTGCCCGTCAGCCTCGACTTTTTGCAGTTTTTCGTGTTCTTTTTTTATGCGAATCTGTTTGTGGCTGGTACTGCCCTGCTTGGCAGGGCCGTCTTGCCGAGACACGGTAGCTTCTGGTTTATCGTCCTGCCGGCCTTGTGCCCGCTCCTCTGGTGGCTTGGCCTCAAGCCCTATTTCGACATAGGCCCGCTTGCATTGACTCCGTGGCTGCTCTATGCCGCCTTGAAAGCAGACTATTTCCAGAGCAAAGCCGGGTCGGCTTTCCTCGGCGTTGTGCTGGCCCTTGAAGTGGTCTTCAGGTCATACGGGGCTTATATAATAGTGGTTTTCGGTTTCTCTTACGCACTTTTTTTCGCGGAAGAGGCGGTTCGCAGGGGTATGAAAGGGCAATGGCCGCGAAACTCGTTTTCGAGAGGCGCTGCCGGGGTCGTTATCGCCGCCGCGATTTTCGTAACACTTGCCTGCATTCAGCTCTCAGGCATGTATAAGGTCATCTCCCTGGACATAGGGTCGGCCTCTCATCTGTGGGGGTCTGCCGACAGATTATATTATCTTGACGCATTGCTGACCCGGTCCCTGGGAGGGGTGCTGTTGTTATTGGCGTTTCTGGGGGTCCCGTTCCTGCTCGCCTCGCCTGCATCGAGGCTGGCGCTCTATTTCGGCATCTTCTTCCTTATTGTCTTTCAGGGCGTCGTCGCGAACAAGGACCCCAGGTACGCCGGCGCGCTTGCGGCGCTTGCGGTCTTTAGCGCCGCGGTCTTCCTTACCCGGTTTTCCGGTTTTATCGGGAAGAGGATGGCCCGTCCGGCAATGAAGATAACGGCGGCGTTGCTCGTCGCTTTGCTTTTGCACCAGCTCGTATATCATGTATTGCCCGCGCACAAGGGCCGGCTCTCCTCCGCACTGGCGCAGGCCTTTCGCTATCCGGACGAGCCCCTTTACAAGTACGCGGGGAACCAGCCGGACATAGTGGGGGATTTGTTTGCCAGGATGGACGCCCTCGGCAAGGAGCGCGCAAGCATTTACGTCGGGAAAGACCGCTATGAATTCAACTATGAATATCTCCGCTGGGTCAAGGAAAGCACCGAGTCCTTGAGGGAGAAGGACCGCCCCATTTTCCATTCGGACGTGCTCCGCTATCACGGCGTACCGGTAAACTTCTTCGACATTGATTTTGTCCTGCTGGGTCCGAGCGCCTCGGAATTCAATAAGGAGATGCTGGCGCATGGAGAGGGCGCCGGACTTCTCAAGAACTACAGGCTTATAAAGACATACCCCCTTGCGCTCCACGACCGGAAGGAGACGCTTCTGCTGCTCGCAAGAGAAAGGGGCCTCGATCTGGAGGAGCAGATAGCGGCCCAGCAGTCGGTAATAAGCCTCGCGCCCGACAATCTCCACAACCTGGCCCAGCTGCTGTGGCTATACAAGCTTAAGACCGTGAACCTGAATCGGTCCGATGACGAGCTTGGCAGGATAGCCGAGCTCGTACCGGCGGTGTTCGGAAAAAGCAATATCGAGTTCGAGAGGCTGAAACCTCTAAGCGGCTTGAGTGAATATGCGCCTGTTAATAACGAGTTCATCAAGTTCTTCTCAGGCAGGGGTGTCTACATTACCGGCGCCAGGGGGCATCATGAGCTGAAGCCCGACAGGTACGATGACGACTACTCCTTCGAGTGGATGTTCATGATAAACGAAAGCGGGTTCTGGACGCCGTTGGTGAAACATTCCCGGGAAGGGGAGGAATGGAAGGACGGCAGGAAGTGGGGGTCTTTTCTTTCGCAAAACGGGATTGATTACCGGAATAATTTCAACGTCATAGACAAGCCGTTGGGCGTTTTCTGGACGGCCCCGCGCACGCGCGAGTACGATTTCAGGGTTTCCGTGACGGCGGAGGACCCGGCGGGAGAGGGCGATGTCGAACTGCTTCTGAACAACGACACGCTCGACGTCCATTGCAACGGCCGCCCGGAAGGGGACTGCGAATTCCGCTTGCACCTTGAAAAGAACGATGTGTTTGGGCTTGTATTCAAGGGCAGGAATTCCTATAATCCACGCATCCACATATCTCGCGTTGAAGACTGATCTTGAATATGAGTGACACAAAAAAAAGCGCGTTTATTTCGGTGGTCGTTCCGGTCTACAAGGCCGAAGGCTGCATAAGGGAGCTTTATTCGCGGCTGAGGGCCTCCCTGGAAACGATAACCCGGGATTTTGAGATAATACTGGTCGAAGACTGCGGCAAAGACCGTTCATGGGATATCATCACGGAACTTTCATCGGTTGACCCGAGGGTGAAGGGGATACAGTTCAGCAGGAATTTCGGGCAGCATTACGGCATCACGGCCGGCCTTGACCTGTGCACAGGGGATTGGGTGGTGGTGATGGATTGCGACCTCCAGGACCGGCCGGAAGAAATACCCCGCCTTTACGCGAAGGCCCTCGAGGGCTTCGATATGGTGGTGGCAAGGAGAGGGAAAAGAAAGGACAAGTTGCTCAAGCGCCTTACGTCGTGGGCGTTTTACAGGTTGTTCAGCTATCTCTCCGATATGGACTACGACTGGCAGGTCGGGAATTTCCGCATAATGTCCAGGAAGATAGTGGATAACTTCCGTTCTATGCGCGAGAAGCTGCGTTTTTTCGGAGGGCTGATCTTATGGATGGGGTTCCCCTCGGCGAGCATAGACGTCCGGCACGAGGAGCGCTTCGAAGGCAAGAGCACATACACCTATGGAAGACTGTTCAAGCTGGCTGCCGAGGCCATTATCGCGTATTCGGATAAGCCCTTGAGGCTGACGGTCAGGATCGGTTTCCTAATGTCCCTGGTCTCGTTCATTTACGGGACCTATATCCTTGTCAGCAGACTGCTTTACGGAACGCCCGTCATGGGATGGAGCAGCCTCATGGTTTCGCTTTATTTCCTGGGCGGAATCATAATAGCAATACTGGGCATCATAGGCATTTATCTCGGAAAGACGTTCGACGAGACCAAAAAAAGGCCCTTATACATAATCAGCAGGAAGGTCGGGCTATGACAAGGGCCGGTTTTCTCGTGGCCGGGTTCAAGGGCCTGAATTTCCTGGAAAAGATTAGTCGGGTCCGCAGGCCGTCCTTTGTGTCCTCGTACGAGGTCAAGGGGACTCTCGACAACGCCTATGCACGCATAAAGTCCGCATGCAAGGAAAACGGGACAACGTTCGTCGAACGGCGGGACCTTTCGAAAGACGTTTACGCCGGGGCTGATATCATCTTCGTGGCCGGCTGGCAGTATCTCCTCCCCGAAATCGACGATCGCTTTGTTGTCCTGCACGATTCGATACTGCCCCGTTTCAGGGGGTTCGCTCCCACCGTAAGCGCGTTGATACGCGGGGAGACCACGATAGGCGTCACGGCCTTGAAGCCGACGGAGCTTGCCGACAGGGGGCCGATATACGAACAGATGGAGATCGAGGTCCAATACCCTGTCAAGGTCAGGGACGCATACCTGCTGCTTTCAGACGCGTACTCCCGGATAGCCGAGAGTATAATGTCGAAATCGGAAAAGGGGCTACTGGCTGCAATGGAGCAGGACGAGAAAAAAGCGACTTACAGCATCTGGCGTGACGAGCGGGATTACGAGATAGACTGGAGCTGGCCGTCTGACAGGATTTCGCGCTTCGTTGACGCCGTGGGATGGCCCTATGCAGGGGCAAGGACGACCTTCAAGGCAAGGGAGGTAATAATAGACGACGTTGAGGTGTCAGGGGACATACCCTTCGAGGAGAGGGGCCCGGGCAAGATATGGGCCGTCGCCGACGGCTGCCCGGAGGTGGTCTGCGGCAAGGGGATGATAAGGGTGTTGTCGGCAAGATATGCCGACGGCTGCAGAGTCGAGTTCAAGGGACTGAGAGAGAGGCTGGGCGCCAGATAACCGCAATTTGCGCGGTTTCTTTTCGCGCCAGCAACCGAGGTTGGCCAGTGCGCATTCCGTTCAATAAGCCTTTTATGACAGGGAAGGAGCTATGGTACATAAGCCAGGCCCACCATCTCGGCCATTTATCAGGTGACGGCAGCTTCACCACGAAATGCAATCTCTGGCTCAAGGAGCGCACCGGCTGCTGCGGGGCGCTCCTTACGAATTCCTGCACCGCTGCTCTTGAAATGTCTGCGATACTCGCGGGCCTGGGGCCCGGCGACGAGGTCATCATGCCTTCCTACACCTTCGTCTCAACCGCTAACGCGTTCGTCCTGAGAGGAGCCGTTCCTGTGTTCATCGACATACGGCCGGATACGCTCAATATGGACGAAACTAAAATAGAGTCGGCCATCACGGAAAGGACCAGGGCCATAGTGCCGGTCCATTACGCCGGCGTAGGGTGCGAGATGGACGCCATAATCGGCACGGCGAACAAACACGATATCCTGGTGGTCGAGGACGCTGCGCAAGGCGTGATGTGCAAGTACAAGGGCAGGAGCCTGGGCAGCATAGGGCACCTCGCGGCAATGAGCTTTCATGAGACAAAAAATATCATTTCCGGCGAGGGAGGGGCCTTGCTGATAAACGACCCGGCTTTTTCGGAGAGGGCCGAGATAATCAGGGAGAAAGGCACTAACCGGAGCAAGTTCTTCCGCGGCGAAGTCGACAGGTACACGTGGGTGGATATCGGTTCGTCCTTTTTGCCGGGAGAGATTGTTTCGGCTTTCCTTCTCGCCCAGATGGAAGAGGCCGAGGCCATAACCGCGCGGCGGATCGAAATATGGAACGCATATCATTCGCTTCTCGAGGAAATGGAAGAAAAGGGATGGCTCAGGCGTCCGGTCATTCCTGCCGATTGCGTTCAAAACGCCCATATGTATTACATCGTTCTGAGAGGCGGGCTCAAGCGCAGGACCGGGCTGTTGAACTTCCTGAAAGAGAAGGGGATACATGCTGTTTTCCATTACATACCCTTGCACAGCTCTCCTGCCGGGAGAAGGTACGGCAGAGTGCATGGCAGCATGGAAGTCACGGATTTGATTTCCGAAAACCTCATAAGGTTGCCGCTCTGGCTTGGATTGTCTGACAATGACATAGAATACATATGCGAGCATATACGCGAGTTCTTCCTCGTCCAAACCAGTGAATCCCTGGAGGAAAAGTCCCCCCTCCAGATTTGAGCCATGGTGGGCTGCAAGCCCTAACTGCCTGAATTCCAAACATTCCTTTGTACCCCCGGTCTTTTTTTTGAGCCACGTGTAGATTTAAGGGTTTGCCGCTCATTGGCCTTGACAGGGGTTCCTCTGCCATGCTATGTTCATTTTGTGAACAGACCAGCTCCGCGCTCTTTTCCGGCACTGGTCTGGGCGGCTATCCGGGCCAAAACCGACTTAAAATCCGCTGAGAGCTGAAAAAGGCCAATGAAGCAAAGCGTACTCGTCTCCATTGATTTTTTGAGGAAGCTCTTCACAAGCAGGCAGATGCTCTGGGCCATGGCCATGCGGGACCTGAAGGCGAAATACGTGGGGAGCGTTTTTGGCCTCACTTGGGCCGTCGTTCACCCGCTTGTGCAGGTCCTGGTATACGGCCTTGTCTTCGGGGTGATATTCAGGTCGCGGCCCGACGCGTCCTATGGGACCGACAGCTACATCCTCTTCCTCCTGGCCGGGATACTCCCCTGGCAGTTCTTCCAGCAGGGTGTGACTTCGGCCATGAACTCCATCAACGCGAACAGCAACCTCGTGAAAAAGGCCGTCGGCTTCCCCTCCGAGCTTCTGCCCATAGTCTCGATAATCAGCAGCTTCATGAACCACCTCATCGGCCTGGGGCTCTTGTTCGTTGCGCTCGTGGTGCTGGAGTGGCGGCTGCCGTTT
>DIDN01000141.1 GCA_002418185.1 Deltaproteobacteria bacterium UBA5799 | reverse complement strand
ACTCCTTGCATCTTGAGCTTTTTGAGCACCCTTATGAGTTTTATCCGAACGGCGCGTCCCTGACCGGGGCCGTGCCGGACACTTAATCATCTGGAGAGCCGATGGTCTGGAGGCTTATCATGGACGGAGACCTGCCCGGGCAGGTCAACATGGCGCGGGACTCCTCCATTCTAAGGTCACTCGAGTCCGGGAGCGGCCGCCCGACCTTCAGGCTCTACGGTTGGGACAGGCCCACTGTCTCGCTCGGCTACCTCCAGGACCCCGGCCCGTTCCTGGGGCTGGGCCTTCCGGTGGTAAGGAGGGTTACAGGGGGCAGGGCGGTCGTCCATTGGCACGAGGTCACCTATTCGGTCGCCGGGCTCTCGGACGACCCGCTCTTCATTGGCGGCATCCCCGGCGCATATTCGGTCATTAGCGGGTGCATAGCCGCCGCCCTCAACGACGCCGGGGTCGATGCCTCGCTCTGGAGGGGCAAGTCCGGCAGGGGACGGAGCAGGGCCTGTTTCCAGTCGCCCTCCAGGTCCGAGGTCATGGCAGGCGGCAGGAAGCTCGTCGGGAGCGCGCAGAGGCGCTTCAGGCGAGCGTTCCTCCAGCACGGCTCGATACTCATGAGCGCCGACCTGGAGCTGAACGAGAAGGTCTTCGGCCCGGGTCTGGGCACGGTGATGGCCGCAGTTGACGAGTGGAGCGGCATCGGGGCCGGGGAACTGAAAAGACTTCTCATTAAAAGCTTTTCCGAAGGGTTAGGGGTCTCGTTCGAGACTGCAGGCATGTCTTGCGAGGAGAAAAGGCTCGCAGGGGAGCTCGAAAGGGGCCTCCTCATAACGGCCCCTGGCGTCGCAAAGGCAGGGCAGGGCCAAGCGGCTGATTTTTCAGGCAAAAAAAATATGTTATAATTTTTTTCAGGTTTAGCCTTTGGATTTCGACGAAATTGCCGATATTTCGATATGGTAGTATCGGGGGGATATGGCTCGTAAGGAAAAACTCATAGACAAGGCCCAGAAGCTTGTCCAGAAGGGCTACTATGACAAGGCTGTGGCCGAGTACAGGGCGGCTTCGGACTCCGACCCGCGGGACATCTCCATCCGGCTGAGGATAGGCGACCTTTACGTCAAGATGGGCAGGAAAGAGGAGGCGGTCAAGGAGTATACCGAGGTCGCCAAGGCCAATGCCCAGAGGGGCTTCTATCTCAAGGCCATAGCCGTATACAAGCAGGTACTCAAGCTCGAGGACGCCCTTGAGGTCCACAACAAGCTCGCCGAGCTCTACACCAAGCAGAGGCTTATCGCCGACGCTATCAGCGAATACAGCTACATAGTCTCCTACTTCGAGCGCCGCGGCAAATCAGCCGAGGTCCTCGACCTCCTGAAGAAGATGGCCGAGGTGGACCCGGACAACATCGGGGTGCGCCTGAAGCTCGCGGAGGTCTACCAGCGCATGTCGTTCGACAAGGACGCCATGGCCGAGTATTCGGTCGTCTTCGGGAGGCTCGTCTCGCAAGGGAAGCTCGACAAGGCCGAGAAGTTGTACCAGGGCCTCCATAACGGCAACCCCGCCGACGAGCAGGTCATGTCAGGCCTCGTCGAGGTATGCAGGCTCAAGGGCGACACAGCCCAGCAGTCAAAGTTCCTGAAGGCGCTCCTTAAGTCGTATAACGCCTCGGCCAGGACCGAAGACGCAAGGAAAACGGCCCTTGCCATAAACGAGATAAGCCCGAACGACCCTGACGCCGCTGTCTTTCTCAAGAAGTCCGAGGAGGACGGGTGGGCCGTACAGCGAGCCGAGGCGGCGCTTACCCGGGCAGGGGCTTCGGGTGAGGCCCCTTCGGACGGAGCCGAGCTTATTTCCTGGCCCGAGGAGGAGATAACCGTCCTTGCAGAAGGTCCTGATGAGGCAAGGCTCCAGGAAACACAGGGGCCTCAAGCGCCATCGGGTCCTGACATCGAAAGAGAGCCGGATACGGAAGAGGTCGGCTCCGCGGAAGAGCCTTCGTTTGAGGAAGAGGCAGATTCTACTCCAGTGGCCGATACCCCGCCCCCTGCCGCTTCCTGGGCTGAAACCGGTCCTGGCGAGGTGGAGATAGACATAGAAGACCTCCTTAAGGGAGATGTCCCGCCCGTTGCCGGAACTGAGGCCGCCTCCCCTGCTGAACCAGCCGAAGGGCCCACTGGAGGGTCCGCCCAGGAGGACGTACCAGAGACAGGCATTCCTTCCGAAATAGAGATAGAAATTGAAGCCGGGGCGCCGTCGCCTGATGATGTTGAAACCTCCGAGGATGCGCCCGGTCCGGTGGAAGTTGAAACAGGACTCGTCGAAGAGGGGATTGAATTAGAGGTAATGCCCGGGGCCGGTATCGGGGGAGCTACGGATGATGAACCCGCAGCCGATGAACGGCCCCTCGTAGCGCAGGAAGCAGAAATAATAGCGGAGCAGGATATTGCCCTTGAGCCTGACACGGACGAACCGCAAATCGCTACAACAGGGTCCCCCGAGGCCCCTGACGAAGCCGTAACCGAGGTTTCCGGCGAGGGACTCGGTGCTCTTGAAGCGCCTCCGCCGGTCCTGGAAGACGAAGAATATGAGCCTGCGTCAGCCGAAGCGGAGCCCGGGCCCCAAGACGAGGCTCCGGAACCGGATGGCATTAGCGCCGGGCCCGATGAAGGAGGGCCTGTCCCGGAGGACGGGGCCATAGAGGACGCAGTCCCTTCACGGCCCCAGGAGCCGTCCTGGGCCGGCGGCCTGGAAGCGGAGCAGCAGGAGGACATCTCATCCGCGATAAGCGAGCTCATGGAAAAGATAGAGCCCGAGGCAGCCCAGGGCGCTCCTACCACGAAAAGGGAGGACTACGTAGACCTTTCCGCCGAGCTCGGCATGGAGGAGGCGCTTACCGACCTTGCCGGCTCATGGGGGAGCGAGGAGAGGAATGAGACCTTCGACGAGTTCAGGAGCGGCATCGGAAACCAGCTCAGCAAGGAAGACTCGGAGACGCACTACAACCTCGGGATAGCCTACATGGAGATGGAGCTTTTCTCAGAGGCCTCGAAGGAGTTCAAGATCGCGCTGAAGGACCCGCGCCTCGAGTTCGACTGCTACACGAGGCTTGGCCTCTGCGCGATGTCGCTCGGCGAGCCCCAGGAGGCCGTAACGTACTATCTGAAGGGCATCAAGATAGAAGGCCGGTCCATAGAGGAACGGATCGGCATGATGTACGAGCTGGGCCTCGCTTACGAGGCGGCCGGCGAACTCGAAGAGGCCGAGGAGCTCTTCAATGGCATACACGAGCTCGCGCCGTCGTTCAGGGAGGTGGCCGACAAGGTCAAGACCAGCATGCAGGCGCGTTCGAGCCCGCCGCCTTTCATGCCGCTCGAAGACGGGCTACTGGAAGTGGAGCTCCTGTGAGCGGAAAAGACGATAACGAGAGGACGGGCCGAAGCGATTCGGCCCGTTCGTTTTTGAGGCCGTTCGAAAAGCTCGCCGCCGTTGCGGGCGACGGCATAGTGAAAGGGGTATTCTCTATTGCCGAGGACCGGGTCTGGCTCGTCGGGGGCGTGCTGAGGAACCTTGCGCTTTGCTCGCCCGCCGCCCCGGACTACGACTTCGCTGTCATGGGCGATACTGCCGCGTTAGCAAGGGCGGCGGCTGCGAGGTTCGGGGGCACTCCCTTTGCCCTGGACGAGGAGGCGGGAGCGTACAGGGTTGTCGTCAAGGGCGGCGGCGCGGCAACGCTCGACTTCGCGCCCCTCTCGCCCGGCGGCATAGTAGAGGACCTCTCGAAGAGGGATTTCACGGTAAACGCCATGGCAGTAGAGCTCCGTAGCCTTTTCGGGGAAGGCCGCCCGCTATTGATAGACCCCTTCGGCGGGCTCGACGACGCGAGGGACGGCATACTCAGGGCGGTCTCGCCCGGGGCGTTCGAGAGCGACCCCTTGAGGATGCTCCGCGCAGTGCGCCTCTCCAGCCGGTACGGGCTCCGCATTGAAGCGGCGACCCGCTCCGTTATAAGCGGAAAGGCCGGGCTTGTCGTAAGGTCCTCGCCCGAGAGGATAAGGGACGAGCTGAAGGCGCTTTTTACGGGCAGCGGAACAGCCGGCGGGATAAGGCTCCTCTACGACACAGGGCTGGCGGATGCCGTTATACCTGAGACAAGCGGCTGGAAGGACGTGGACGGGTATGACCTCCTTTCCCACTCGCTTTCGGTCCTGGAGGAGGCCGAGGCCATCCTCGGGAACATGGACGAGGACGCTTTTCCCGGCTTCTCCGGAAGGCTCAGGGAATATTTTTCCGGGCGCGAAGGGGAGCTTTCGAACCAAGCGCTTTTTAAGCTTGCGGCCTTTTTCCACGACGCCGGAAAGCCGCTGGCCATGTCCAGGGAGGAAAAGAGGCTCCGTTTCATCGGCCACGACACAAAGGGAGCGGAAACGGTAAGTAACCTTTTGGAGAGGCTCAGGTTCAGCAGGAAGACCTCGGGCGCCGTTTCGTTTTTCGTTTCCAACCACCACAGGGTCTTCATGCTCGCCGGCCTCAAGGAGAGGAGCTACCGCGCAAGGGGCCACTTCTTCAGGGCGTCGGGCGGCTCCGGCGGCCTGCTCCTCCTCTGCCTCGCCCTCGCGGACGCAAGGGCCACGAGGGGCGGCGAGGACCCGGAGCTCCTTTCCGTCGTCATGGAGATGCTCGGCTTTTACTACGGGTCGTACCTGAGGAAAAAACCGAAGCCCCTCCTTACGGGAGACGAGATAATGGAGGCCTTCGGGGTTACGGAGGGGCCGATAGTAGGGGAGATAATCCGCGAGATCGACGACGGGGTCGAGAGGGGTGAGATAAGGAACAGGAAGGACGCATTGAGGCTCATAAGGGAATGGCTCAAGCGCAGGCCCCGTCAGGGTTGACAATGAAGCCCCTTTGGGGTTTACTATTGTCTCGATAACCGGAGTCCGGAGGGGTCCATGAGACGCTTTCTTTTGATTTCACTTGTCGTAATTATCATGGCGGCCTTGCCTGCCTTGATAAACGCTAGGGAAGGAGCAGGTAAGAGGATGGGAGAAGCAGTCGAGAAGAGGGCCGTCATCGAGACCAAGTACGGCGAGATCGAGATAATGTTCTTCCCGGAGGTCGCGCCAGGGCACGTCGAGAACTTCCTTAAGCTCGCCGGGGATGGTTTCTACGACGGCACGATATTCCACAGGGTGATACCAGGCTTCATGATACAGGGCGGCGACCCCAATACCAAAGGCCTCGACAAGAGGCTCTACGGCACCGGCGGGCCGGGCTGGAACGTAAAGGCCGAGTTCAACGAGAGGCCCCACAAGAGGGGCGTCGTATCGATGGCCAGGTCTCAGCACCCGGACAGCGCGGGCTCGCAGTTCTTCATAGTGGTCAAGGACTCGAACTTCCTCGACGGCCAGTACACCGTATTCGGCGAGGTCACCAGGGGCATGGAGGTCGCGGACAAGATAGTTGCCCTGCCGAGAGACCCCAGGGACCTGCCGAACGAGAGGGTGGAGATGAAGGTGAGGGTGGTGGAGTAGGTTGCCTGAACTAAGATAGACTCGGTGAGAAGAAAAGGCCCCTTACGGGGCCTTTCTTTTTAGCCTATGCCTTTCAGCTTCCTGAGTTCCTTTTCGGGTATGTCGAAGAGCGCCCTTATCTCCTTTTTCTGCGTCTCGTAAAGGGACGGCACCTTTACGCCCTTCGGCGCCTTCTCCTTTGCCTTGCAGTTTTTCTTGAGGGGCGTGTCTATGAAGAGCCTGCCCCTGTGCCATGTTATGGGGTAGGTCCTGCATATCGTAGGCACTATCCTCTTGGGGAGCTTCTTCGTGGCCCAGAGGTAGAAGAGCGAGCAGCCCTTCTTGCCGCGGAGGTGGAAGGCGCAGAGCTCGTCTTTCTCCCTCACGGCGGTCTCCCTGAACGCCCCGCCTATATAGTCGCTGTCCTTTTTAAGCGCTGTCGCGAAGCAGTCCTCGACCTTCGCGCCGATAAGTGGCTCTATGAGCGCCCTGTGCCTCAGGATGAGCTTGTAGGTCGCGTAGTCCACGTCGCAGCCCCAGCCGCAGCACTCGTCCTCGCAGGCGCACCCGTAGCAGCCTTCGTCGAAAAGGCCGTTATGCTCGCCTACACCGGGGTCTACCCTGCTTATCCTTATCTTGCCTGTGTTCTTTTTCGCTCCGGGCTTCCTGCCCGCGCTCTTTGCCATGCTGAGCCGGTCCTCCTCGTAAGTTAGGTTTGTGGAAAAAAGGCAGGCGGACTTCAGGGCAGCTCGTGCTTGCTGGCCGCGTCCACTTTGATGTTGTTTACGACGTCGTTTACGCCCCAGGTGAACCACGCGTCGTCCTCGGCGGCGTCCCTGCTCTCCTCGCTCGCAACGACCCCGTCGAGGGTGACCACCCAGCCCCTGGTGAAGACCCTCAGGCTCGATGCGTCGACGAGCCTGTCCTTTTCGAGTATGAGCCTTACCGCGTCGCTCACTTCCTCGTCCGAGTCGGCCTCCGGGGGCACGACCTCGATGCTGTTTATTACGTCGACCGAGCCCGGCACCCACCAGGCGAGGGCCCCTGCAAGGCGCTTGTGGCTCAAAGACCAGACCTCGCCTTCGAGGTCCACTACACCCCCGTTCACCTCCGGCTCTATGCTGAGGCCCTTGAGGGCGCTTTCCGAGGAAAGCGCGGTTACGACATGCTCCCTTATCTCGTCGTCGGTCATGCGGGCGGCGGGGCGCACCCTGAGCCTGTCTATCACGCCAGGGACGCCTTCGAGGCCCATGGCAAAGAGGAGCGCCCTTTTTTTCTGCGCTATCTTCTCTACCGTGCCTTCGATGAGCACAGAGCCGTCCACGATCCTGACCTCGACCGGATGGAGGGCCGGGTCGATGTGCAGCTCGCTTACCAGCGCCGCCTTTACGGCCTTTGCTATGTCTTGTGGGGTGTTTTCTTTCGGGGCCATTATGGTTTCGCGGAAGCGGCCCGTTCCGGGACGCGCCGCTGTCTGGGGCCTTTTAAGGTAAAGATTTAAAAATTGATGTTGAGTATAGCAGAGCAACCCCCCTTTAACAAGCGGTATTTGGTCTTTTCCCGCTCGCTCTCCGGCCTGGCCGCAAGACCCGGAATGCCATGATTCGGCTCGAAAAAACCTGAATTTTGGCCTTGCAAAGGCGCTTGTTGTGTGTTAAATTGTATTTAATTAAAAACCCTCTTACATCTAAAGTGGGCCTTTGCTCACTTTTTTTGTTTGGGAGGCAGTCTCTCCCGGACGTCCCTATTTCAGCGGCCCGACCGCTTCAAGGGAGTTGGAGGCAGGTTGAAGCCGGAAGGCATCGAAGACAGGATCAGGGAGCTTGCGCGGCCCGTGGCCGAGGGCTTCGGCCTTGAGCTCGTTGATGTGGCGTACACCTCGGAGTACGGCAGGAGGGTCCTCCGGGTCTACATAGACAAGCCGGGCGGCGTCACGCTCGAGGACTGCGAGCGCGTAAGCAGGGAATTGGGCGCCGTGCTCGACGTCGAGGACCCGATACCGCAGAGCTACAACCTCGAGGTCTCGTCCCCCGGGCTCGACAGGCCCCTGAAGACCGAGGCCGACTTTGCAAGGTTCGCGGGCAAGAGGGCGCGCATAAGGGCAAGGGAGCCGGTCGAGGGCAGAAGGAACTTCAAGGCGGTAATAGACGAGGCCCGCGACGGCGAGGTCCTCGTTACCGATTTCGACGGCAGGAAGTTCGCGATAGCCGTGGCTAATATTGAAAAGGCCAGGCTTGAGATAGAGATTTGACCGCTTCTGAATCGGGTATTTTTTCCGCTGGCGGGAAGAAGCGGAGCGTGTAGGAAACCATGCGGGCATTTTTATTCCCGTCGGCAAAAAATGAAAAAAACGGCGATTTCAAGAAAAAATTATCAGATGGAACCGGAGGATTTTCTGAATGCTTAACTTGGCCAATATAATCGACCAGGTCGGCAAGGACAAGGGCATCGACAAGCACATACTTATCGAGGCCCTGGAGACGGCAATGCTCAAGGCCGCCGAAAAGAGGTTCGGCCCCAACAAGGTCATAGAGGCGCACTACCAGGAGGAGATGGGCGAGATAGAGCTCTTCCTCTTCAAGGACGTGGTCGAGTCCGTCGAGGACCCGGACACCCAGATAAACCTCGATGGCGCCAGGGAGCTCGACCCCGAGGCCGCTCTCGGCGACAGCCTCGGGGTGAAGCTCGACTCCAAGGAGTTCGGCCGCATCGACGCGCAGACCGCGAAGCAGATAATCATACAGAAGGTCCGCGAGGCCGAGAGGAACATCATCTACAACGAGTACTCCTCCAAGAGGGGCGAGATAGTCACCGGCATCGTCCAGCGGTTCGAGAAGGGCGACATAATCGTCGACCTCGGCAGGGCCGAGGCGCTGCTTTCCAAGAAAGAGCAGGTCAGGCGCGAGGGCTACAGGCAGGGCGAGAGGATAAGGGGCGTGATACTCGACGTCAAGGTCGAGGCCAGGGGGCCGCAGATAATCCTGTCAAGGACGCACCCGGCCTTCATAATGAAGCTCTTCCAGATGGAGGTCCCCGAGGTCTACGAAGGCATCGTGGAGATAAAGGGCGCGGCCAGGGAGCCTGGCGAAAGGGCCAAGATAGCCGTGGTGTCGCACAACTCGGACGTTGACCCGGTAGGGGCGTGCGTGGGCGTCAAGGGCTCCAGGGTGCAGGCCGTGGTGCAGGAGCTGAAGGGCGAGAAGATAGACATAGTCCACTGGTCCGAAGACACCGCGATTTACGTCAAGAACACGCTCTCGCCCGCCCAGATATCGAGGGTAATCGTCGACGACGAGGAGCACGCGATGGAGGTGATCGTCCCTGACGACCAGCTCTCGCTCGCGATAGGCAAGAAGGGCCAGAACGTGAGGCTCGCGGCAAAGCTCACGGGCTGGAAGATAGACATCCGGACCGAGAGCGAGTCCAAGGGGATAACGGAGAAGCTTACCCCCGAGGAGGCCCTGAGGAAAGAGGTCCAGGCGGCCGGCGAGAGGGAAGACCGCGAGAGGGCCGCCGCCGCAAGCGAAATCGGCGAAACCCTCGGCCTCACCCCCGAGCTCTCTACCCTGCTGGCGGCAGCCGGGTACGTAAGCGCCGACAGCCTCACTCATGTGACCAGGGAAGAGCTCGAGAAGATAGAGGGGCTGGACGAGGACGGCATCGGAAAGGTGCTCGATGCCGTCTCCGCGCGCTCCGAGAAGGGTAATGCCTGAGAGGACGTGCCTGGGCTGCAGGTCGGTCCTTCCCAAGTCGGCGCTTGTAAGGCTCGCGCTCGACGGTGAGGGGAGGCTAAGGGCCGACAGTTCGGGCAGGCTCGGGGGCAGGGGCGCTTACATATGCCCCGACAAGGGCTGCCTGGCGGCTGCCTTGAAAAAGAACGCGTTTCAGAGGGCTCTAAGGTCGGCCACGCATGCAGGGGCCCCGGAAGCGTTATGGGAAGAGATAAGGGGCGCGGCAGCCTGCATATCGGGCCGCGGCCGATGAGTTCACGCTGCATTGCATCCGGAACCCGGATGCAAGAGTCCCGGCAATAATCTTTGGGCGAGGAATATGACACAAAAAGAAAAAGAAAAAGAGATACAGCAGGGCGGAGATGTCGTTGAGAAGCGTATAAAGCCTTCGGTCATAAGACGGAGGACCGCGCCGAAAAAGCCCGCACCCGCGCCTGAAAAGGCAGCCGCAAAGGCCGAAGAGACGAAACCGGCCGCAGGCGCGGAGGTGCAGCCCAAGCCCCAGGAGCTTGAAGCCGCTGCCCCGGCAGCCGCAGCCCCGGCAGCGAAGGCCAAGGACGAGAAAAAAGACGACAAAAAGGGCAGGCCCGCCAGGGGCAGGGGCAAGGCCGACGAGAAGAAAGAGGCACCGAGGAAGACCTCCGCAAGGAAGGTGAAGGAGAAGTCCGCGGCCGAGATACTCGCGGAGCTCACGGTCGAGGAAGAGCTGGAAAAGACCCTCGGGACGCCCGTAGAGCCCGGGGAGGCGCCGGCTCCCGAAGCACGGGCCGAGGCCGCGCCGGCC
>DIDN01000139.1 GCA_002418185.1 Deltaproteobacteria bacterium UBA5799 | reverse complement strand
AACGTTAAAAAACTGTTTAAAATACGGTTAGTTAGGTCTATAATTCGGCTCCGTTTCACTGGAAAACAGATCAGCCACGATTAATTTCTTGTCAAGCCATTATGACTGTTTCAATCGGGGCAGGGTAGCGGGATCAGCTTAACTTCTTTGAATTAAAGCTTTTTTTGCCGTCTCAACACGTGCCCCGCCTTCGGGGCGGGCATTTCAGGTTCTCCTTGCCGTGCCTTCGATTAACGCACGTCATGGAACAATTGCGGCCAGACCAGCGTTTATTTATGATTGCCTTCAGATTTGAGCGCGTGTAAAATGGATGATAATACAGGATAAAAAAGGACTGAACGAGATGGCTCTCAAGATACTGTTCGTCTGCGTGGGCAACACCTGCAGGAGCCAGATGGCCGAGGGTTTCGCCAGGCGGCACGGCGGAGAGAAGGTTGAGGTCCGTAGCGCCGGCACGAGCGCGTCCGGCTTTCTCAACAGGAGCACGGTCGAGGCCATGAAGGAGGCCGGCATGGACATCTCCGGCCAGTCCTCGAAGCAGCTTACGGACGAGCACTTCAGGTGGGCGGACGTTGTGGTCACAATGGGCTCTGCCCCTGCCGACGAGATATGCCCGGACTGGTTCAAGGGCAGGAAATACGATTGGCGGATAGAGGACCCGCTCGGGAGGCCCTGGGACGTCATGCAGCGGGTCAGGGACGATATTGAAAAGAGGGTCAGGGAGCTTATCATTGCAGAATGCGAGCGGGTCACGGATACTTGTCGTTGACGACGAGACCGACATACTGAACCTCCTCGAGTACAACCTCAAGAAGGCCGGGTTCCGCATACTCCTCGCCAGGGACGGCCCCGAGGCCATAGAGTCCGCAAAGGCAAGCAGGCCCGACCTCGTCATACTCGACATAATGCTCCCCAACATGGAGGGGACCGAGGTCTTGAGAAGGCTCAAGTCCCTCGACTCCACGAAAACCATACCCGTAATAATGCTCACGGCAAAGGGCGAGGAGATCGACAAGGTGATCGGTTTCGAGCTCGGGGCCGAGGACTACATTACGAAACCCTTCAGCCCGAGGGAGCTCATACTCAGGGTCAAGGCGGTCCTCAAGAGGACTTCCGAGCGGCCCGGCGGCGAGGAAGAGGGCCGGGTCATCACCTTTAGCGGCCTTACCGTGGACCTCTCGAGGCACAAGGTCCTGGTAGAGGGCAAGCCCGTAGAGCTTTCCACTACCGAGTTCCGCCTGCTTTCCGCGCTCATGCAGGCCGACGGCAGGGTCTTGAGCAGGGACGCCATCCTCGACAGGGCCTGGGGCAGGGACTGTTTCGTCATACCGAGGACCGTCGACACCCATGTGAGGAGGCTCCGGTCCAAGCTCGGCAGGGCCGGCGACTATATCGAGACCGTGCGGGGCGTGGGTTACAGGTTCAGCGAGGAGTAGCCTTGGGCAAGTACCTGATACTCGAGACCATCGCCCGCGAGATGAGGATAGGCGTGCTTGTGCTCGACAGTGACGGCTCGGCGCTCTACGCCAACCCCTCCTTCCTTGAGTTCTTCCCGGTCCGGGGCGGGGTCGAAGGGAAGCACGTCTCGGATCTCATGACCAATGCGCACCTCTTGAACGCGGTTTCAGGCTTCCTTCAGAAGCGGCGCGGGAGCCCCGAGAGCATGGAGATAGGCGAGGGCCCTGTCGTCTACAGCGCCAGGCTCGTCCCCATAAAGGAGAAGGCCGACTTCTCCCTTATCCTCTTCCTCCAGGACATAACCGAGGAGAAGAGGGTGGAGACGATAAAGCGCGACTTCGTTGCGAACGTCTCGCACGAGCTCAGGACCCCGCTCGCCTCGATAAAAGGATACTCGGAGACCCTCCTTGACGGCGGCATGGACGACGGCGAGACCCTGAGGGAGTTCCTCCGCGTTATCGACAGGCACGCAACGAGGATGTCGAGGCTGATAGACGACCTCCTTACCCTTTCCAGGCTCGAATCCCACCAGATGACCATTGTCTCGGCCCCTGTCGACATAGGGGAGCTCGTGCTGTCGATGATACCGGCTTTCGAGAAGCAGGCCAGGGACAAGTCGATAACCGTGTCGACCAGCATCCCTCAGGGCCTGCCAAAGGCCCTCGGCGACCACGACAGGCTCGAGCAGGTGCTCGTCAACCTCCTCGACAACGCAATAAAGTACACCCCGTCGGGGGGGAGCGTGGCCGTCATAGCCGCCTCGGACGGCCAGAGCGTGAGGGTGGAGGTAAAGGACACCGGAATAGGCATACCCGCAGCCGACATACCGAGGATCTTCGAGCGCTTCTACCGGGTGGACAAGGCCAGGAGCAGGGAGCTCGGGGGCACGGGCCTCGGTCTCGCCATCGTCAAGCACATAATCCAGGGGCATAACGGCAGGCTGAACGTCGAGAGCGCTCCGGGGGCAGGCTCCTCGTTCAGCTTCTCGCTCAAGGCCTGCAAATAGCCCCGGCCCGGCCTTCGACGGATTCCCTTCATCACAGGCCCATAAATCGGAATCGACCGGGGATTTATGTTATAATCCGCCGTAAATCCCCATCGGGTGCGTTCCTAATGTCGATAATACAGGTAAAGGACCTCGTAAAGAGGTATAACGGGGTAGAAGCCGTAAGCGGAGTCTCATTCGAGGTGGAGGAGGGCGAGACATTCGGCTTTCTCGGCCCGAACGGGGCGGGGAAGACGACCACCATAAACATCCTCTGCACGCTCCTCGGCTTCGATTCCGGCACCGCCCTCGTGAACGGGCACGACTGCAGGAACGATGCCCACCAGGTGCGCTCGTCCATAGGCCTTGTATTCCAGGAGATGACCCTCGATAACGACCTTACGGCATACGAGAACCTGAAGTTCCACTGCTACATGTACAACATGGAGAAGAGGCTCGCCGAGGCCAGGATACGGGAGATACTCGGGGTGGTGGGCTTGAGCGACAGGAGGGACGACCTCGTGAGGAAGTTCTCGGGCGGCATGAAAAGGCGGCTCGAGATAGCGAGGGGCCTTCTGCACAGGCCCAGGGTCCTCTTCCTCGACGAGCCCACGCTCGGGCTCGACCCCCAGACAAGGAGCCACGTCTGGGAGTTTATAACTGAGCTCAAGAGGTCGGAGGGCAATACCGTCTTCATGACGACCCACTACATGGAAGAGGCCGAGGTCTGCGACAGGATCGCCATAATTGACGGCGGACGCATAATCGCTTGCGGGAGCCCTGACGAGCTTAAGAGGGCGCTCAGGGGAGATACCGTCTACCTGAGGACCAAAGACGACGCGACCGCCGCCTCCGAGATGAGCGGCAGGCTTGGCCTGAGCCCCCGGCAGCTGGAAGGCGGGCTCGCCTTTACGATAGAGAGCGCCGAGAAGTTCATCCCCAGGCTCTTTGAAACGCTTTCGGTCGGCATTATATCCGTAAACCTCAAGAGGCCCAGCCTCGAGGACGTCTTCATTAACCTTACCGGCAGGGAGATAAGGGAGAACAACGGGCCGCAGAGGGCGAGGGGATAGCCGGAAAATGCTAACATACAGGGCTATTTATGTCATAACCTTGAGGGAGTTTAAGAGGTTTTTCCGCCAGAAGGGGAGGCTTGTCGTAACTGCCGCGAGGCCGCTTATCTGGCTCTTTATCGTGGGCTCGGGCTTTACCATGCTCATCGACACCGAGGAGGTCGAGTACATCCAGTTCATACTGCCCGGCATAGTCGGCATGACTATACTCTTCAGCTCCATATTCTCAACCATATCCGTCGTCTGGGACAGGGAGTTCGGGTTCCTCCGGGAGATGCTCGTCTCCCCGGTCTCCAGGGTCACGATAGTCTTCGGCAAGCTCCTTTCCGGCACGACCCTCTCGGTATTCCAGGGCGCGGCCCTCCTCCTCATAGCCCCTTTCCTGGGGCTCGGAGTCGGCGTCCTCGATTACCTTGCAATGCTCGTACTCATGACCCTTGTCGCGCTCGCAATAACCGCGCTCGGCCTTTTCGTCGCCTCGTTCCTCGAGTCCCTCGAGGGCTTCAACGTGATCATGAACTTCATAGTGCTCCCGATGTTTTTCCTTAGCGGCGCGCTCTACCCGGTCGGCTCGTTCCCGCCCTACATAAAAGTTTTCGCGTACATCAACCCGCTCTGCTACGGGGTCGACTCCTTCAAGCACGTGCTGCTGCCGGGCAGCGGACGGCTCGCAGCCGAGTTCCCCATGCTCCTTGACGTCGTTTTCGTCTCGGTCTTCGCGGTCGCCTTTACCTTCGCTTCCGCCCTGGTCTTCGAGAGGAGGAAATGAGAAAGGGAAGGCTCTTCGTGGTCGCTACCCCCATAGGGAACCTCGAGGACATGACCTTCAGGGCCGTAAGGGTCTTGAAGGAGGCGGGCCTCATAGCGGCCGAGGACACGAGGCACACCAGGAAGCTCCTTGCGCATTACGGGATAGGCGCCCCGCTTACGAGCTACCACGAGCACAACGAAAGGGAAAAGGCGGGCGTTCTGCTCGAAAGACTCGAGGGCGGGACGGACGTGGCGCTCGTATCCGACGCGGGCACGCCCGGCATTTCGGACCCCGGTTACCGGATAGTCAGGCTCGCGCTGGAGAACTCCATCGAGGTGGTCCCTGTGCCCGGCCCCTCGGCGATAATCTCGCTCGTGAGCGTCTCCGGGCTCCCTACGGACGAGTTTACCTTCAAGGGCTTTTTCCCGGAGAAGGAGGGGGCTCTCCGGGAGCTGCTTTCACGGCTTCCCGGCTCGCACACCTATATCTTTTATGAATCTCCGCGCAGGCTTAAAAAGACGCTCAGGATAATCATGGATGCGCTGGGGGACGTGGAAATAGCCGTAGGACGCGAGCTTACGAAAGTGCACGAGGAGGTCGTACGGGGAAATGTGAGCAGGGTCATGGACAGGCTCGGGGCAGGGGAGGTAAAAGGTGAGGTGACCATGGCCGTCCGGACCCCGGAAGCGCCCGGGAGGGATTTCATGCCCTCCCTGAGGGAGCTTCTCTCGGGCGGCGCCAGGCTCAACGACGCGGTAAAGGCCGTGGCAGCGGACTTCGGCCTTCCCAGGGCCGAGGTCTACAAGGCGGCCCTCGCGATCAGGGCGGAATCAAGGGAGGACAAGGGATGAAAAAGGTGCTGTTCGGTTTCCTTCTCGGCGTTTTCGCCATCGTGGCATTTCTTTACTACGGCGGCCCGGGGTACATCAAGTCCGCCGGCAGCAAGACGGAAGAGGCTGGCGCCAAGCTCGAGAAGTACGAGGAGGAGCTCAAGCACTCGGCCAGAGAGGCAAAGGAGGCCATAGCCGAAACCGCCGAGAGCGTCAAGGAAAAGGCGGAGAACGCCAAGGGGGCCGTCCAGAAGACGATAGAGAAAACAAAAAATGTCGTGGACAAGAGCGCGGAGAGGGTCAAAGAGTACGCGCCTTGAGGCTTGGCAAAGCCTTTACCTTTTTGTGAAAAGTTTTCAGACTCTCTCCAAAAACTTTCAGGTATTCCTGAGTAGACCCTTATCGGGGGTCTACTCAGGAACTAAAGGTCTTTGAAGTGGGGTCTGGGAGGAAGCCTTTCTAAAGAAGTTCCCCCAAAACTCAGGAGCCGACTAAGCCTCCCTGAACGAGAATGGCAAGGTGAACCTCAGGGTGTCGGTGCCGAGGTAGAGGTCGTCTATGTTGAGGACGGCCTTTTTTGCGTTCCTGGATACGGGCCTGAATATCAAGAGGCGCGAGGACCTCTGTCCGGGCCCGAGCGTTACGTCGAGGTCGTAGAACCTGCCGCTTATCTCGTCGAGCGCGTCGGCGTTGTCGAATTCGTAAAGGTCGGTATAGTCGAGCGGCCTAAGGAAGTCCATCGCGTCGTTCGTAAGCGATGTAAGGTTGGGCTTGTAGATAATAGTCTTTTCCGAGGTGTTCTCTATAACGAGGTGCATGATGATATAGTTGGACTCGAGGAGCTTCGCAAGCAGGGCCGGGCTCTCCTCGCCCTTTCGCACCTGGCGGGCGGCCACCTTCAGAAACCCGTTCTCGATTATCCCGGCCCCGGCTTCCGCCTTGTAGCCTGCGGGCCCTCTATCGTCAGGCATGAGGTAGACAGCGGCCCCGGGCCCCGGGTGGCACCCGTAGGCAAAGGCGATGGCGACGATAAGTAACGTTATAACGCGTAACCCGGAAAACCCTTTTGCCCCTGCCGGGACCCCGGCCCCGTTTTCAAGCCTCATCTTACCGCCTCTCAATACGCGCTGTACCTTGTAAGCGCCGTAAAGTCGTCGAATTCGTTCTTGAAGGGCTCCCATGCAAGGCGCACATCGTCTACCCGGGCAAGCGGCGGCCCCTTTCGGCACCATTCGAGCACCCTGCCGACCGGCACCTCCTTGCCTTCGATTACGGCCTCGACAGTGCCGTCCGGGTTGTTCTTCACCCATCCGGCCACACCCTGGAGCCTGGCCTCCTCGACCATGCTCGCGCGAAAGGCCACCCCCTGTACGCGGCCTTCTATGACGACGCGGGCCCTAACCATCCTGTCCATGCTGTGAAGCTATCATAAAAAAATGCCTCCCGCAAGTCCGGGCCCGCGCTGTTGAATAATGGGCTTGAAGAGGAAAAGGCCGGGGGTTAATATGAAAGGATGACGGGAGAGCATGTTGGCGGAAATATAACCATAATAGGTGGCGGGCTCGCCGGGTGCGAGGCCGCCTGGCAGGCCGCGAGGCTGGGCGGAAGGGCAGTCATCCGCGAGATGAAGCCCGAGAGGTTCTCTCCGGCGCATAACATGCCGACGCTTGCCGAGCTCGTCTGCAGCAATTCCCTCAAATCCGACAGCATCGAGAACGCCGCCGGGCTCCTTAAGGCCGAGCTGCGGGCCCTCGACTCCCTTATAATAAGGGCCGCCGAGGCGACCAGGGTGCCAGCCGGACAGACCCTGGCGGTAGACAGGAGCGCCTTTTCGGAATACGTGACCTCCGAGCTGCAAGGGGCCGGCGTCCGTGTGGAGAGGGGAGAGGCCAGAGAGCTCCCTGGTGACCGTCCGCTGGTCGTCGCAACCGGACCTCTCACCTCCGACGCGTTTGCCGCGGCCCTCGAAGGGCTCGTCGGCAAGGGGCTCAATTTCTACGACGCGGTCGCGCCAATAGTATACGCCGATTCCATAGACATGGAGCGCGCCTTTCATGCCTCCCGCTACGGCAAGGGAGGGGACGACTACGTGAATTGCCCGCTCGCCGAGGGCGAGTACGGGGCCTTTTATGCCGAGCTTCTCAAGGCGGACAGGGCCGGGGCGCGCGAGTTCGAGAAGATGGAGAGCTTCGAGGCCTGCATGCCAATAGAGGCGATGGCCGAGAGGGGCCCCAGGACGCTCCTTTTCGGCCCGATGCGGCCTGTCGGCCTTGTAGACCCGAGGACCGGGAAGAGGCCCTTTGCGGTCGTGCAGCTCAGGCGGGAAAACAGGGACGGCACTCTATACAACCTCGTCGGCTTCCAGACGAGGCTCGCGTACAATGAGCAGAAAAGGGTGTTCAGGATGATACCCGCGCTCGAAAGGGCGGAGTTCGCGAGGCTGGGGAAGCTCCACCGTAATAGTTACCTTGATTCCCCAAGACTCCTCTCATGCAGCCAGGAGCTTAGGAAATCAACGGGGCTGTTCTTCGCAGGGCAGATTACCGGCGTTGAGGGCTACGTGGAATCCGCCATGTCCGGGGCCCTGGCCGGGATAAACGCGCTCCGGTCTGCGAGGGGGCTTTCCGCGGTATGCCCGCCGCAGACCACGATCTCCGGCGCGCTCATGCGCTACGTATCGGGGAAGGAAGGGGAGTTCTCCCCCATGAACGCCAACATGGGCCTTCTGCCGCATATCGAGGGAAAGAGGAGGAGGGAGATGCAGGCCGAAAGGGCCGTAGAGGACTTTACGAGGTGGGCCGACGAAGCCCTTGCAACTTGATTTCCGTTCTGATATAGATTAGCGCATGGACAAACGCAAGGAAGTCCTAATCGCAGCCCTCAAGGAGACCGACGAGGATGTCAGGAAAGCAGCCGCCTGGGCCCTTGAGAAGCTCCAGGCAAGGGACAGGCTTGAAGAGCTCCGGAAAAAGCTCGCCTCCGGCGCCATGCTCGAGAAGATACGCGTCATATACGCTCTTTCGGACCTCCGCGGCCAGAGCATAGCAGAGGCGCTTGCGGCAGCCCTTAAAGACCCTTCCGAGGACGTCAGGGCCGCTGCGGCAAGGGCCCTGGGTTCTTTAGGCGACAGCTCGGCCCTTCAGGCGCTTGTCGAGGCCCTGAAGGACGAAAGCGAGATGGTGGTGAGGGCGGCGGTAGAGGCGCTCTCGGGCTTCAGGGACAAGAGGCTCCTCGGCCCGCTGGTCCACGCGCTCAAGCACAAGGACCCGGGGGTGGTGGAGCGCGCGATAGAGGCTGTCTCGATGATAGGGGACAAAAGGGCGGAGGACGCGCTCTTGCACTTCGCCAGGAACGGGAACCGGAGCATGAAGTCCGTAGCGTTAAAAGGGCTCGGCGTGATGGACAGGTAAGGCGCCGGCCCGCCCTGGACCGCAAGGAGCAAGGAAAAGGCAAGCCTTTAGGCTTGCCTTATTTTTTTTCACACAGGCACGGGAGGGGTCACCCCTGTTCCGACGCCTCGCCTTCGAAGAAGGATTCGAGGTCGGTTGAGGTAAAAGAAGGGTTCACGTTTGTCACTATGTCAAGGGACCCGTTCGAGAGCAGGTCGAGCTCGTAAGGGGAGTCCGCCTCCAAGCCGTCGCTCCCGTAGAGCACCTTTACCACCGGCCTTTCCGGGGCGTCCTGGTTGAGCCTCGTCACCACGCCCACCTCGTTCGACGCAAGCCTTACCATCGTGCCGACCGGGTAGACGCCCATCATGCGCACGAACGCGCCGAGGGTCTCGGGGTTGAAGTGCTTGCCCGAGAAGTTCGTGAGTATCTTGACGGCCTCCGAGGGGTCGTGCGGCTTCTGGTAGACCCTGAGCGTCGTAAGCGCGTCATAGGCGTCGCATATGCATATTATCTGGCTCAAGGGATGGAGGCTCGATGTCGTCTGCGGGTAGCCGGAGTGGTCGTACTTGATATGGTGCTCGTATATTATCCTGCCGACCGCCTCGTTCATACCGTCCATCCTCTTTATGATCTTCGAGCCGAGCAGAGGGTGCTCCTTGACCTTCTCCCATTCCTCGGAACTCAGGCCGCCGGGCTTCCTTATTATCTGCTCGGAAACGCCTGTCTTCCCTATGTCGTGCAGGAGCGCGCCGACCCCGGCGTCGTGTATCTCCTGGTCCGAAAGGCCCATGAACCTCGCGAGCGAAAGCGACAGGATGGAGACGTTCACAGAATGGTTGTAGAGGTAGTTGTCGTAGTTCTTTATCATCGTAAGCCCGATCATCGCGTTCGGGTCCGAGAGGACGGAGTCGGTCATCTCGCCGACGATGCTCTCGACGGGTTCGGACCTGGGGATCTTCCCCATCCTGACCTCGCCCATGACGTTTTTTACGACCTCTACCGCGCCGTTGTATATCTCGAGTATGTTCCGCTTGCCGATGGGCATGGACTTGAGGGTTATGTGCTTTACCCCCCTGTTGTACATCTCCTTCTGCAGCTCCGCGCCCTTTATGTCGGCCCCGGCCATTATCTCGAAAAGCGAGCCCACCTCCTTCTGCGAAAGCCCCTTTTCGAAGATTATGGCGTCGATGTTCTTCCCGCCCATGTGCTGGATGAGGTCGGTGTAGAGGCTCTCGGCGCCCTGGACGAAGTCTTCCTCGTAGAGGAGCGCCTCGTTCACCAGTGCGATTGAGAGATTGTTCCTGGACTTGAGATCGTCCATGAGCAATTCATAGGTCTTCGCTATGGGCGCGATTGTCGCCGGGTGCCCGGCAGGATAGAGCTTCCTGCTCTTGAGCGCGGCGTTGATGTTCTTGAGTATACCTTCCCTGCAGTCTCCGTTCATCTCGCTTTCCCTCTCCCGTCGAGGACCCGTTTGCAGGCCATGTGGAGCTCCCCTGTAGAGTCGGCGAAGATGTCCTCAACGGCCGTTATCGCCTCGGGGATGCCTATCATGCCGAGGGACAGGGCCGCCAGCGAGCGCATCTCCTCGTTGGCCCTCTTGCCGAACCATACCTTCCTTGAGAGTATCTTCCTCAAGTGCGGGACCGCACTCGGGTCGCCGATCATGCCGAGGGCTTTTACCGCCTCCCTGGACGCCTCCGGGTGTTCCCGTTTGAACGCAATGTCCTTCAGCGCGTCCACCGCCGAGGCGTCCTTGAGCGCGCCGAGCGAGATTATCGCCTGAGCTACTATCGACTGGTTGTCTTCGTTAAGCACCTTGAGCATGAACCCGGTGACGCGTCCTCCGCCTATTTTTACCATGCTCTTGAGGACCTCTTTTTTCACGCGGGCTTCCGAGCTTCCGTACGCGGACTCGAGAGCCGGGAGCGCCTCCTCTCCGCCTATCTCGCCCAGGAGCGCCGCCATCTGCCTCGTGACGTACCATTCGGGGTTGTCGAGCCTTGCCTCGGCAAGCGGGCGGAGCGATGGCCCGAAGAGCACGAGGGCGTTAAAGAGGTTCCGCCGGGCCGCAGCCTCGGGGGCGGAGACGATCTCGTCGAGGAGCGCACCGGCCCCGGCCGCGCCGGCGGAGAAGAGCATACCCTGCACTGCCCACCTGTTGGCCTCGTCGTTGGAGCCGGCCCTGGCGGCAAGGTACTTGAGGACCTCGGGAGCCATAATGCCCTTGAGCGCCTCATTTGCGGTCTCTTTTACGGCGTCGTTCTTCCCGGAATACTTGTCCGAGTGCTCGTAAAAGGCGACCAGGACAGGGAATGCCTCGTCATGCCTGCCCTCGCCGAGGAGCCCCTCGACCTTCTCCCGTATCCTCGCTGCGAGGTCCCTGTACCTGAGCAGGTCGTCCTCGGCCCTTATCCGTTCGACGAGCTCGTCGAGCGGCTCTTCCCGGACCTCCTCCGGCGGCTTCTCCTCTTTTTCCTCGTCCTCGCTTTGCTCGGACATGCCGGACTGACTCTCGTGCTCGTCAGTAACGGTCTTTTCTTCCTGTTTCTCCTGGATCTCGGACTTGAGCTTCCTTAGGTCGTCATAGTTCTGCTCGTTCAGGAGGATGCCTTCTATGCCGAGGCGCGCGAAGAACGCCTCTACGCCGCCCTGCGACTGTATTTCCTCGGGCTCCGCGTTCATGGCGGAGATGAACACCTTCAGGTCCGACGGCCTGACCTCCCGGCTGAAGGCTATCTCCCGCACCTTCCTGAAAAAAAGCTTCTTGGCCATGCCGGCTATCTCGGCGTTTCCCGCGCCGAATGGCGTTTTGCCGGAATAGAACCCGCGCTGGTCCACGCGCCACTTGATCTCTCCGGAGCTGTCAACGCTTTTTTTTAGGTTCAGGAAGGCTTTTTCGATTAACGACTCGAGCTGCGGATGCCCCTGCGGGTAGAAATTGTGCATCTTGACAGCCTTTACGAGTTCCATTAGTATGGTGGCGTAGTTGTCGGTTTCTGCAGTCATTTCCCGGGCTTCCCCTGTTTGGACCCGGATATGATAGCAAAACTGCAGCCTTTGTCAACGTGTAAGCCTTTCGTACGTTATTTCGCGGCAAGCTCCGTTTTTCGGGACGAATTTTATGGCAAAGGAAAGGACAATCTATTCCTGCCAGGGGTGCGGAAACACCTCTTACAAGTGGCTCGGCAAATGCCCTGACTGCGGAGGCT
>DIDN01000028.1:2708-5038 GCA_002418185.1 Deltaproteobacteria bacterium UBA5799 | reverse complement strand
CAGGAACGGAATATGACGGAAAAACAAAGGGGGGTGTTGCTGCGCTGTCTCAAACCTGCCGGCCTATCGCTTCGAAAATGTGTCTGGGGCTATACGCACTTACATATAAAAGAAGGAGCTTACGCGGATTCAATTGCGCCTAATCTATGGAAAATTCGAGTAAATATCCCGGTTGGATTGGCATTTTAGTAATTTACAATCGAAGACAAATCAGCCCACATTGTGGGAAGTCGATAATCCAATCCATGATGTTCATCATTCCGACTTCCCTTGCTAAATGTATTTCACTTCTTTTATGGTGGACAGGTATCCTGTTTTCCTCGCTTCAAGCTCTTGCAAATTGAAGTGTTCCCCTCTCAAAGGGGTGAGAATGAATTTCTTTTTTCCACCTACCGCCAGGATCTCGAATTTTCTCGCATAGTAATTCTGTTGCAACAGGTCGGGGATATATTCCGCCTGCCTTAGTATCCCGGTAATGCGGCGGAGCGCGACCTCCTTTTCGGATTCGTATATGACGGCAAGGTCCAGAGCCTTCTCCTGTCTGGATAGCGACTTCGCCTGTTCGTAAAGAAATCCTGGCATGCAATATACGATGCCGCCGAACGAGATAGCCTGCCATTTGCCTGCCTTCAGAACGTTCACATGAGGCTCAATAAGCTTTACGAGCTTGGCCGGGTCCAACCATTGTTCCATGGGCATGATAGATCGATTCCCTGAGAACCTTAAAAGCTCGAGTTCGCGCGCGCCTTTGTCGGCCTCCTTCAGCAGCGCTGAAAACTGGTTGTTAGTACGTATATGATGGTCCTTTACGGCCCTTATCGCCTCGTCGAGCCATGTAATTTGCGCATTCCCGGCGAGTTCCCTGAGTCTGGAGGCGCTCACAAGCTGATGCTCACTGGTATTATAGACGCCGGACGCCCAGTACTCTGGAATCTTGCCCAAGTCATGCGATAGGGCGGCTATAACTGCCCTGGGTATATGGTTCTCGAAATCGTGGTAGGTCGTTTCCAAAAGACTGATAATCTTGTTCGTCACGCCAACCGTATGCTCCTTCAGGGAAACCCTGGAAAGATTCTCCCTGACGCTGTAGAGCTCGACTGCTTCAGAGTCATTCGCTCTGGTCACAATCGAAGAACAATGGCCGAAACGGTCTAACTCCGAGATTAACGCCCTGAAAAGACCGTCAGCGTTCTGGGCGACGAATATCTCCTCATAGGGCTTTAGCCTCTCAAGAAGTCCCATCAAGGGACTACCCTGATCAGGTGCATTCATCGACGGAACACCATCCCTGGTCTCATCGTCGTCATCTTCCCTTTTCCTCGTGTGAGGCGCATCCACTCCGTCTGCCGTCTCATTTACGGCTCTAACGTCGTTATTGTATTTAAGCCATATCTGGGCAAGGTCGTTGAGCGGCACTTCTACTATGGATTTATCCCTCTTACCCCTCAAGGCCAAGAGGCATGCGCCGGCGCCGACGACTATCAAAAGTATCCCTATGAATTCCACAAATTCCTTTTCGTAGTGATCACCTTATGTTTTACGGTGCCCTCTGCTCTTAATAAAATCTTCGGACCTTTACGGGCAAGCTCGATAAAATTGCCATAATAAGGGTTAATTCCCTGTGCGTTCACGATACGGTGAGTCATACCAGGAATATCCATCCCGAGAATTTCCCTGATTAACGGGTCTTTCTCCTCTCCCATTTTTTCTCCCGCTCCGCCCTCGCGACTATCTGATGGACCCGCTGCGTTGAAAGCCCGAAGCGATCGCCTATATCCCTGAATGTCGCTCCGGAGCGCCGAAGCCGCAGGATTTCTTCCATCCGCCTCTGATTATTCTTATGGGACTCGCTGGTCACCCACCCCTTCACTGCCAGATCTCTCTATACCTGTTTATTTTCCTCGTTTTTATCTTCCCGACGGCAAACGAAGTGCCTATTACCATGACGGCTGCGAGGCTAAAAAACGCCGCGACATATCCGCCAGGGATGACCTGCTCGAACAATTCCGTCATCCAATGAAAACGCTCCTGGCCGGGACGCAGGTATTGAGGAAGGCCTGGCAAAATATCCGCAAAAGCCTCGGGCGTCAGGTATTGATAGTAGACGTTATGGAAGAGTATTATGACGGATGTGGCCGAAAAAACCGTGCCGGCGAAAATGCCTGAGCACAGGTAAAAAATACCCTTTTGAGTTACACTGCCGATATATAGCCTCCATAATATCCTTGAGACGAAAAACGAGTTGCTTATCGGTAAGGCGAGTGTGAAAGCAACAATAAAGGACCTGTCGAAAATCGATAACTGATATGAACCGAAAACGCTGATCAAGC
>DIDN01000028.1:0-2701 GCA_002418185.1 Deltaproteobacteria bacterium UBA5799 | reverse complement strand
AAGCCGTTATTGGACCAGCAGAAAAAAAGCGAAGGAATGGCGGTAACAAGAGCTATCAGCGCAAAACGCACAAACCCTATCCAGAAGAACGACAAAAGGTGCTTCGTCGTCAGAGCCTCGTCCGGGATCGGGGAACCCATCTTTTCAGCTACTGAAAATTGCTCGATTTCGCTGAGTACGTCCAGAAGGTTTTGAGGTCCCTGGTTATCCGCGGTTGTCGCCACATAAGCGTCGTCTTTTTTAGCCATCATTCCTACTCTTATATAATCTATTTCAAAAGGTCCCAAAAGGTACCGTAATAGGTTACGACCAAAGCCAAAAGAAATAGAATAATGACGGTATGCCTGTTCAGTTTTCTTGTAAACGAGGCGAATACGGCCAGACCCAGAGACACGGACGCGACGAATCTGGGAATGAACCCCTGTAGAGTGGTCGTCAACTGATGAGACCACCAGGCGTTATAGGCTTCCTGGGTTATTCCCCAGGCGCTTGGATTGAAATAATCGAAAAAAGGCATCAGTACTCCTCCCCAATCCCGCTTATCGCCGGGAATTTCACCTGCACGTAGGGGTCGGCGACCATGGACGTTTCTCCCTTGAACATCTCCCCCTCTTTCCTCATGTAAAACCACCTGCGCGGAAGGCTTACGACCCGTTCCTTCAGCACAAGCCTCTCATTAACCTCGCGAAGAGAGACGCCCATCTTTCCCCCGGAGAGTGAAAGTATGGGTTGCTGCATATTCTTGAGCGGCGTTGACTCCTCAACGAACTTGGAGGTCTTTTCATGGTTTACTCGCATGAAGACCAATGTATTTATATTATCCAGGATGGACTGCGTAGCCTCTTCTCCTATCTCCTCCTGTATCTGAGCGATGCTTTGCGTGAAGAAATGGAGCCAGACTCCCGCGCCGCCACCTTTATTGAAAAGCTCCTGTATTCCTTTGTAAAGCACGTTATGCCCCTCGTCCACATAGACGCAAAGGGGAGGATTTAGCGTCTTGGCCGAGGCGAAGAACCGTCCGACAGTTGACTGAACCATTGAAAGGAGCACCCGTCCTATTATGTGGGCGGTCCTGCGTGAAAGAAGGCTTCCGGTATTACATACGAGAATCACCCCTCTGTCCTCTTCGAACCTCTTCACGAACTCGTTGGTATAGGTTTTTCCAATGATACGGCCTGTGGTGGAGGAAGTAAGGGCCGTGAGGGTTGTTCTAAGGGTCGAGGAGACCTTCGCGAAGAAATCCGTCGGCGAGGCCGTGATCTGGGCGATATCCGCGCAAACCTCACGTGAAACGGTAGCAACTACCGGATCCGAGTGGTCCCTGACCATCGATACGGTCTCCCTGAACTGCTCCAGAGTCTCACGGCTGCTCCTCTGTTTTATGTCGTAGAAATTTATCCTGGGTCTTTCCGTCCTCGCCCTGGCCAGCGCTATCAGCCCGAGCACGATAACGGTAGTTATCTCGCTCGCAACGTTTATAAAATATTCATCCTTGGCCCTGATGCCTGAAATCACATGGTCCACGAGCTCATCAGGCATGTAGTAATACGCGAGCGGGTCTACCCTGAGGGATAATTCCGGAAAAATAGGGGTGACGAGCATAAGGTCCTCAAGGCGGCCGGATTCGGCTGAGGCTTGAACCACGGCGGAAAAGAGGTCATTGTCCCCCTTCGGGTCTATGACTATTACGTTTCGCCCCCCTTTGATATCCTGTGTTATAAGGTTCGATAGAAGCCTGGTCTTCCCTATCCTTGTGGTACCGAAGCAGCCGAAGTGACCTGCCCTCTCACCGGCGTTAAGATAAAGAGGCCTCGGTTTTGAAACCGACCGCAGGTTTTTGGCGAGAGACACCCCTGTGCCGAGACATATCCTGCCGCCATCGTCCCTTACGCGGCCTTTTCCGTTTAAATTTTGCAATGCGTCAATCCCGGTCATCAGAACCCGACCTCCGTCTTCTTTAATTCCGCTGGCAGGCATACAGCCCTCAGTATGTTCCCCCAGACGCTCACCTCTACATCGTAGTTTTCGCCGGACATAGCCTTTACGATCCCGTAAAACCCCTCGTAACGGCCTCCGATTATTCTCACGGGGGTTCCGGGCGGATAGACCTCTTTTTTGATAAGTTCCGCAATCCTGCCCGCATTTTTTAAAAACGTAGTATAAGCGCCCTCAAAGTACTCGATCCGAGCCGCAGCTTTGAATTCCTCGGGCAGAAACCGCGATGGGTCAAAGTTTGTAAACAGGTAATCGGGCAGCTTGGTCTCATAGACCTTCAGTCCTTCGATGTTCTTAAGCGCGTTAAATATGAGCTTCATTTTTTTAGGCGCTGCATGGATCAGATACATATTCCACGCTCCTTGAAAATTTCTCCAACAGGGAAACGAACCTCTTTCCGAGGTATTCAAGCCTCGCCGGGCTCATACCCTGAAAGGTCTTCACTCCCGCCTTACCCTTGTAGGCAGTCTCCCTGGAAAGAACTTCTTCCGCCTTTTCGCCCGTCGCCTCTGCCAACCTGTTCAGTTTTTCCTCAACCGAGGTCTTGAGCGAAACATATTCCTCGCGGCTCAAATAGGGCTTACGCCCTACGGACTGAGCATTCAAAGCCTGAAAGCTTAGAGAAAGGCCGGTTTTCCCAACCAGGTCGTAGATTTTCATAGCGGTGAATTTGTCGGGTTTTAAGTGCACGGTGAAAGAAACGTTG
>DIDN01000103.1 GCA_002418185.1 Deltaproteobacteria bacterium UBA5799 | reverse complement strand
TGGAAAACGGTTGAGATGACGTCTTTCGATAGACGCCCTGCAGCGATACTCCTCGCAATAGCCCTGGCCCTCTCCGTACTCGCCTATTCCAATACCTTTACGGGCGAATTCCAGTTCGACGACGACGGCACGGTCGCGGAAAACCCCTATGTCACGGACATGGGGAACTACAAGGGACTGACCGCGAAGTCGTTCGTGGACGGCATCCGTCCTGTCTCGACGTTCACCTTTTCGGTGAACTATCATTTCTGGGGGCTCGACGTGGTCCCCTACCACGCGACCAACTTCGCGATACACGCCCTCTGCGGCCTCCTCGTATTTTATCTCGCATTGCTGACCGCGCGCTCGCCGAGGCTCCTGTACGATAAAGACCGCTCGTTTTTCATAGCCCTTCTGACCTCGGCCGTATTCCTCCTCCACCCGGTGCAGACCGAATCTGTGAGCTACATCTCGCAGAGGTACGAGTCGCTCGCGTCGCTATTCTACCTCGCCTCGCTCATAGCATTCATAAAGGCGCGGCGGGCGGGCGGGGGGTTGCCGAGATACCTCCTCTACGCGGCCTCCGTCCTCGCCGGGATACTGGCTCTCGGCAGCAAGCAGATGGCCGTAACGCTGCCGCTCGTCATAATCCTCTACGATCTTTATTTCCTTCGCGAAAGGCCCTCTCTCAGGAGTATGGCCGGGCCGCTTGTATTCCTTGCCCTCGCGGCGGCCTCGGGAGTGTTGATAGTCATGGGGCTGAAAGGCGCTGACGCCGGCTTCTCAGTACAGGGCTTCACCCCGTGGGAGTACCTCCTCACCCAGTTCAGGGCTATCGTGACGTACATAAGGCTCCTCGTCCTGCCGGCCTGGCAGAACCTCGACTACGACTTCAGGACAAGCAGAAGCCTCTTTGAATTGGACACCTTCCTCTCGTTCCTGTTCCTCGTTGCGCTCTTCGCCTCGGCCATATTCCTCTTAAAGAAAAAACGTGCGGCCTCGTTCTTCATCCTCTGGTTCTTCATCATACTCGCGCCCACCTCGAGCATAATACCGATAGCCGACCCGATATTCGAGCACAGGGTCTACCTCGCCTCGGTCGGGGCCTTCTTCATTTTTTCGGATGCGCTCTGGGCAGGGCTTTCTCGGGCCGGGAACAGGTGGCCGGCACGGGGCGGGTCTTTAGCGCTTTCCGGGGCGCTGGCTCTGATGCTGGTGCTCGCGGGCGCGACCTACGATAGGAACAAGGCATGGCGGACGAAGCTCACGATGTGGCTGGACGTGGCCGCCAAGTCTCCGATGAAGTCCAGGCCGCACAACAACCTCGGCAACTCCTACATGCTCCTCGGCAGGCCCCTTGAGGCCATCGAGGAATACAAGTTGGCGATAGCGCTCGACCCAGGCAACATCGAGGCCTACTACAATATCGCGGTGAACCTCGTGGAGGCCGGCCGCTTCGACCAGGCCGTCTATTACTACGACCTCTTTTCGAAGAACGCGCCGCCCAGGTACGAAAAGCAGAAGGAGTTCGCGAGGAAACGGGTTAAGATGTACCGCGAGATGGAGAGGCCGGGCAAGGCGGCGGATTGACAGGGTAAGGCGCTCCAGGCCGGGAGGCGGCCGGCTGCCGTTTCAGTTTTTGCCGGAGGACGCGCCCGAGAGGACTATGCCCTTTGCGTCGATGCCGAACTTGGACGGGTTGGCCGAACCGGTTATCCACAAGTCGTTCCGTCCGGAGAGGGAGAGCTCGGCAGGGCGCTCGCGCGGCTTGCCGTCGCCTGAAGCCACGACCAGCACGTCCGGTTTCAGGGGGTTTTCGCGGTTCACGGACCGGACGACGGCTATCTCGCCGGTGCTCAGCTCCACCGCGCTCCCGACCGGGTATATCCCTATGCACGCGATGAACTTTTGCAGCAGTCCGGCATCATAGATGCTGTTCCTACCGAAGGTCATGAGCTGCAGTGCCTCGTGCGGCTCGAAACTCTTCCTGTAGGGCCTGGCTGACGTCATTGCGTCGTAGCCGTCCACTATGCAGACGATCCTGCCGAACTCGTGAATGCGCGTCCCGGAGAGCCTTTCCGGGTACCCGTTGCCGTCCATCCTTTCATGGTGCTGGAGCGCGACGACGACCGCCGACTGCCTTATCCCCCTCGTCTTCATGAGGAGGTCCGCACCCAGACGGGAATGCGTCCGCATCTCGGCGAACTCGCCCTCCGTGTACCTTCCGGGCGTGTTCAGAAGCCCCTCGGGCAGGAGCAGCTTGCCGACGTCGTGCAGCACGGCCGCCATACCCAGCTCCAGGAGCCTTTCCCTTGAAAAACCCAGCTCGACCCCGAGCGCGATGGACAATATGCACGAGTTAAGCGAGTGCCGGAAAGTGCAGTCGTCGTTGTCCCTCATCCAGGCGAGGCAGGTCAGGGCCTCGGGGTTCCTGAATATGCTGTCGATCATCCTGACGACGACGAGGCCGAACGCCTCCACGTCCACACCCCTTCCGGCCTTGATGTCCGTAAGGAGCTCCATGACGCGGCCCACGGCCTCGTCCTTGAGCGACATTGCCCTGTATATCTCCTCTTCGAACCCCACGGTCTTCCTGAGCACGGAGCCTGCGACCAGGCCGGACGGGCCCGCAGACTGTCCCAGGGAGCATCTGTCCGGTCCGGCGCTCCCCGCGGCATATTCTTCCTGGATATAAGCCACCCCGTATCCCCTGCCCCTGAAGGCGTCTATGTCGGCGTCGCTTTTAATGAGGAGCGAGTTCATGAAGAACGACGGCCTGCCCGTGTCGTCCTTCTCAAGGGCGCATACCTTCATGCCCTTTTTAAGCTCGTCCATCTGGATCTTCCTGAACATCCCGGGCCCTCCGATAGCATAAGATAGAGCGTCAATAAAACGCCTGAACCACCCGAAAAAGATAGTGTTTCAGAACAGAATTCCCGGCAGCGCCCATTTGCCGAAAACACGGACGACGGCGGTCGAATGTCTTTGGGTACTGCATTGATTTCGGCTGAAAAACGCACGTACTTTAATTTATTTCGGAAGTGACGGCTGACGGGAAGGGGTTGGATTCGTGTCACGGGAGAGGCGGGGCGGCCCTACCACCCGAGCTTGAGCCTTTCTGCGAGCCTGTCGGGAAGGCCTGCCTTGAGGACCTTTTCCGACGCCGAGCGGACGTCGTACTCGACCCTGTGGAAAGCGGCCTGGTTTTTCCTTGTGTCATAGACGAGGAACGCGGCCCTGGGGTCGCGGTCGCGCGGCTGGCCGAGCCCGCCGGGGTTTATGAGGTATTTCGCTCCTTTGGCGAGCTTTACCGGGTTTTCATGCAGGAGGACAGCCTCGCCGTCCTTTTCCGAGTAAACGGCCGGGACGTGGGTATGCCCGAAAAAGCACAGGTCGGGCGTACCGAGGCTCTCCATTAGCCGGAAGTTCCTTTCCGCGTCCCTCGGCCCCATTATGTACCTGTCGGTGTCGTTCAGCCAGCCGTGGACGGCCGTAAACCGCCCCTTGACTGTAACACTCCTGGGGAGGTCCTTGAGGAATTCGAGGTTCTCAGGCGTTATGGCGTCCCTCGTCCAGTACACGGCGGCCGCAGCATGGTAGTTGAAGTTGGTCGGCTCCTCGAACCCGGCCACCCTGGAGTCGTGGTTGCCGAGGACGCAGATTGCCCCCCTGTCCCTCAGTATCTCTATGCATTCATTGGGGTTAGCGTTGTAGCCGACTATGTCGCCGAGGCATACGACCTTTTCCACGCGGAGGCGACGAGCGGCTTCCAGGAAAGCTGCGAGGGCCTCAAGATTCGAGTGGATATCGGAGATTACGGCGTAAAGCATCGGTATATGGGCGGGGGACTGCTGCGGAAAGAGGCTTTTTCCGTCTCAGTGTATCGTGCCCTTGACGTCCTCTCCCTCGAACACTGCCTTGCCGGTCTGGAACGGGTCGTTGGTGAACCTGTCGCGGCAGGACTTGCACAGTATGAAGATGAGCTCCTTTGAGACGTCCTCCTCGAGGGCCTTGGGGTCCATGCTCTCCATGGCGTCGAGGAGGTCGTTTATGCCCTCCTCCACGTCGCCGTCGAAGTCCTCGAGGTAGCCGTCGAAGTCCGCAAAGCTCCTTATTTCGAGTATGTATTTCAAATTGCCCTTGGGCAGTTCCCTGCCGCAGCAATGGCACCTGAGTTTTTTCATTGTATGCTGGTCCCTTTCAGGAAAATCCGGCAGCATCGGGACAACCCTTTGCGGGCTTGGAACCTATGGGGATTCCGTCCTCAAAAACCGGATTCCGCCGGAGATGAAGCGGCGGAAAGCGTGAAAGCCTGCTAAATCTTAACCCTAAAGATGCCGCTTGTCAAACCAAATGGGGCATGATAATTTTTCATTATGCCCTTGGGATTTCATCCTTTCGGCGCGCTCCGGGCCTGCGGCCGAGCAACGGGGCTTGCGACATTTCGGGCCCCCTTTTGATGGCGGCATGGGGCGCCAAGGCCGTGTGCCTGTTCAGGGAATTCAATCAACCTCTCAGGCCTGCCATAGTGCTCTGGCTCGGAAGCTCACGTCGTCGTTCGCATCCTCAAACAGGAATGAGTCATGCCTATACCCCGGGTACGGAAGACAAGGAGCCCGCGCAGGGACAGTCGTCTTGCAAGGGGGGCCATGCGGCTGTATCGGTTCCTCTCCCTGCCGGACCTGCCGCTCTTTACGCAAACCATAGGTAAAAAGGCAAGCTGGCCTTTCGAGCCGTCGCAGTCGGTCCTCCTTACTCAAACGCCGGAACGCGCCCGCGCGGACGCGGGACGGGTCTTTTGCGGTGCGCTCGGCTTGAGGCCCGTCGACAACGGCGGCGAGTGGACAGTAATGGAAAAGGGCATCCCACCCCGGAGGCTCGCGCTTGCGCTCCTTGCCGGGGCACTGGTCCTGATGTCCGGTTTGCTCCTCTCGGCCCTCTTCGCGTTTGAGGGGACGGTCACGCTGAAGGCCGGCACCCGGGAAGCCTTCGCCCCTGAAGGACGCGGCATCTTCGGGCCGTTCCCTGCCAGGTCCGGCCCAGGGAGCGGACCTGGCCTCCTGTTCGAGGGCTCGGCATCCGAATACGTCCGGTCAGCCGAGTTCGTCTTCCCTCATGCCCTGTGGTCGAGACTCGCCGTATGGACCGGGTGGGAACGGCCCGAATTCAATGAAGGCGCCCTCCGCCCGGTCGAGGTTAGGGCGAAGCTCAGTGTAATCTGGGACGGGCCGGTCGCCCGGGGCGAGGCAGGGACAACGGAACCCTTTCAGTACGGCGGCTATGCCTTCCGCCTGCTGTCGGTTGAACAGACGCTCAGGCTTAAGGTCAACGAAAGCCCCATACTCATTAACGCACGGCCAGGCGGCGAGGCCATCATACCCGGCAGCCTTTCGACCCTCGTATTCGGGGAACTCGTTAGAGGCGCAGTCACGAGGGCAGACGGTTCCCGGCAGGAGCTCAGGCCCCATGTAGCGGTCAGGAAAAAAGGGACCCCTGGGGAGCCTGCCATGCTCAGGCTCGGAGAAGCGGTAATCGTCGACGGCGCGCTGGTGGCGCTCGCAGACGCGAGGGAGGAGGCGGTCCTGCGGTACAGGTACGACCCGGGGAGAAGGCTCCTGCTTGCGGGCGGTCTTCTCGCCGTTACTGCGGTTTCGCTCTGGCTCTGCCTGCCTTACTACTTCCTGGCTTACAGGATAGACGCCTCCGGTGAAATCGTCCGGCTCGACGTCTTCGCCTCCTCCGGCGGCGCGTTCGCTTCAACCGAAAGGCTCATAGAGAGGGCTGAGGCGCTCATTACAAAAGACGACCTGAGACCCGAGGCGCTCAAGGACTGAGTCTCCCGGCACGCCTCTCCGTTGGCAAAAAAATCCCCGCAATGCTATCATCTCCCCCGATGGACATCGATTCGTTCATAGCCGAGATAAAGTCGAGGGCCGACCTGAGGGAGGTAGTCCACCACGAGGCGCTCCCTCCACGCGAGCCGGTATACTCGGAAACAGCCCTGCCCCTCATGCCCGGGATAAAGGAGGCCCTCGCATCGGCCGGTATAAAAGGGCTCTTTACGCACCAGGCCGAAGGAATAGACCTCGTGAGGCAGGGCAGGAACGTGGTCGTCATGACCCCGACCGCCAGCGGGAAGAGCCTCATCTACAACGTGCCGGTCGCCGAAGCCGTCCTCAAGGACCCCGAGGCAAGGGCAATGTACATATTCCCGCTAAAGGGGCTCGAGCAGGACCAGCTCGGCGCTTTCCGCGAGCTTGCCTCACGCCTCCCTCTTGAAACGGAAGGCGCGCCGGAAAAAGGAAAAAGAAGGGCCTACAAGCCCGGAATATCCGAGATATACGACGGCGACACCTCCGCGTACAGGAGAAAGAGGATGCGCGAGGATCCGCCCCGGGTGGTACTCACCAACCCGGACATGATCCACCTCGCGATAAACCCGTTCCACGGAAAATGGGAACGGTTCCTGTCGAACCTCAGGTTCGTTGTAGTCGACGAGATACACGCCTACAGGGGCGTTTTCGGCTCGCATGTGGCCAACGTACTCAGAAGGCTCCGGAGGGTCGCGAAGCTCTACGGGAGCGACCCGGTCTTCATAGCATCTTCGGCTACGATAGCGAACCCCGAGGAGCTTGCCGAGGCCCTTGTCGGCAAGGACTTCGATGCAATAACCGAAAGCGGCGCGCCTTCCGGGAAGAGGCACTTCCTCTTCCTCAACCCGGCCTCGGGCGGAAGTCCTTATACGGTAGCCACGAGGCTTTTTGCCTCATCGGTCCGCGCCGGCTTCAAGACCATTGCGTTTACGAAGGCCAGGAAGGTAACGGAGCTCATGCATTCCCGGATACTCGACGGCTGCCCGGACATAGGCCCGGTGGTCAGCTCCTACCGCGCGGGCTTCCTCCCCGGGGAGAGGCGCGAGATAGAAAGACGGCTTTTCAGCGGCGAGCTTTCTGGGGTCGTCTCAACGAGCGCCCTTGAACTCGGGGTGGACATAGGCGGGCTGGACGTGTGCATACTCGTGGGCTATCCCGGGACCGTAAGCTCCACGTGGCAGCGGAGCGGCCGGGTCGGCAGGAGCGGGCGCGACTCGCTCATCGTCATGGTCGCGCTTGCGGACGCGCTCGACCAGCACTTCATGCGGAACCCCCCGGACTTTTTCAGGCGCGCATCCGAGGCCGCTGTCCTCGACCCCTTCAACAGGCCGATAGTAAAGTCCCATCTGCTATCCGCGGCTGCTGAACGGTATTTAAGGGCCGACGACCCGGTCTACGACATCTCCCGGCTTGAGCCTGTCCTGGAGGAACTTGAGGCCGAAGGCAAGCTCCGCCGCGGCAGGCTCGGCGTATGGTTCTCAAGGAAAAGGCGGCCCCAGATGGATACCTCCATACGGGAGTCCGGCGAGGCCTACTCCATCGTAAAGGAAGGCGGCGGCCTCCTTGGAGAGTCGAGCTCGTCCCGGGTATTATACGACCTCCATCCCGGCGCGATATACCTCCACAAGGGCGTCCAGTACAGGGTCACGAGGCTCGACATGCGCGACCGTGTGGCCGTCTGCAGGCCCGCTGGCGACATAGCCTATTACACGAGGCCCATGACCGAGGAGGAGTCCGAGATATTATCCGAGGACGACTCCTTGCCGCTCAGGAACACGACTGTGAATTTCGGCACCTTGAGGATCACCGAAAGGGTGCTCGGGTACAGGAAAAAACACATATTCACCGAGGCCCCGATGGGCGAGTTCGCCCTGGACCTCCCTCCTTCGGTATTCACCACCAGGGGCGTCTGGATGAAGGTCGGAACGGCCATACTCGACGAGGTGCGCGCAATGGGATACGGCACAGCCGGCGCGCTCCACGCAGCCGAGCACGCGATGATAGCGGCGCTCCCCCTTTACGCGCTCTGCGACAGGGCGGACCTCGGCGGGGTGAGCTACACCTTTAACCCTGAACTCCAGGGCCCCGCGATATTCGTCTACGACGGACACGAGGGCGGGGTTGGCCTTGCCCGCAGGGGGTTCGAGTGCCTGAGGGCATGGCTATCCTCGGCCCTGGACCTCATGGAGGACTGCCCCTGCGAGGTCGCCTGCCCATCGTGTACGCAGGACCCGAGGTGCGGAAACAACAACGAGCCGCTCGATAAGAGAGGGGCGGCCATGATAATCAGGGACTGGCTGGGCCGATGAGATGAACGGCTTGAAAATGCTCTTCTGAAACAAGAAAAGCCCCGCCAAACGGCGGGGCTTAATGTTTTCTGCGCCTGAATTAGCAGCGAAAATATCAAAGCTCCTTGAGTACCGCCTCTCCCATCTCGGCGCAGCTCACGCGGGTCATGCCGGGCTGCATGATATCCGCGGTACGGAGGTTTTTCCGGAGGACCTTCTCGACCGCCGCGTCTATCAGGTCCGCGGCCTCGTTCATGTCAAAGGAGTAGCGGAGCATCATGGAGGCCGAGAGTATGGTAGCGATGGGGTTGGCCAGGCCCTTGCCGGCTATGTCCGGGGCGCTACCGTGTATGGGCTCGTACATGGCCCTGCCCTTGCCGGAGCCCAGGCTCGCCGAAGGGAGCATCCCGATGGAGCCGGTGAGCATCGAGGCCTCGTCCGAGAGTATGTCGCCGAAGGTGTTCTCGGTCACGATTACGTCGAACTGCCTGGGGTTCCGTATGAGCTGCATTGAGCAGTTGTCCACGTACATGTGGCTCAGTTCCACGTCCGGGTAGTCCTTCGCGACCCTTACGACCACCTTCCTCCAGAGCTCGGTAGCTTCGAGGACGTTCGCCTTGTCCACGCTGCAGAGCCTCTTGCTGCGCTTCCTTGCCACCTCGAAGCCGACCCGGGCTATCCTCTCTATCTCCGGAGTAGTATAGACCATGGTGTTCACGCCCCGCTCGGTCCCGTCGGGAAGCTTCTCGACCCCCCTCGGCGAGCCGAAGTAGAGCCCGCCGGTAAGCTCCCTTACGACCACGAGGTCCACGCCCTCGATGACCTCGGGCTTGAGTGTCGAAGCCTCTATCAGCTCCTTGTATATCCTCGCGGGCCGGAGGTTCGCGAAAAGTCCGAGCTCCTTACGGAGGGCAAGGAGCGCCCTCTCCGGCCTTATCGAATAGTCGAGCCCTTCCCATTTGGGGCCGCCTACGGCCCCGAGCAGCACGGCGTCGCTCCGTAAGGCGAGGCCGAGCACTTCGTCCGTAAGCGGCGCACCGTGTGCGTCGATGGACGCCCCTCCGACGAGCGCCTCCGTCAGGGCGAACTCCGCCCCGAACCGCGAACCAGCGGCCTTCATGACCTTTAACGCCTCGGCGACGATCTCCGGGCCTATGCCGTCCCCCGGCAAAACTGCGACATTGAACCGTTTCACTTGCAAGCTCCTTCGGTGTTTTTAGAGTCGATAGACGCTCGAGCGGCCTGAAGCAGCCTGCGGTTGACTTACAGGGTGTCGGCGACCTTCTGGAGCACCTCCATGAAGGCGGCAAGGCCGCTAATGGGTATTACGACCGTGCTCCGCCTGTCATTCGAGAGCTCGGCGACCTGCAGGAACCTTCCGCCTTCGTTCTCTTTCAAGTCCACGAACAGGGTCTTGTTCTCTATATGCAGTTTCTCGCTGGAAAGGACCTTGCTTTTCGCGCCTTCCCTTTTCATACAAACCCCCTCTTTCTTATCGACTCCATGAGCCCGCCGGCCTTTATAAGCTCCTGCATGAACGGAGGCACCGGCCTGGCCGTGAAGCTCCTCCCCTTCGTGAGGTTTACGATGGCGCCCGTCGAGACGTCTATCTCGAGGACGTCGCCCTCGTCGGTGGCCCCGTATACCTCGTCCGATTCGAGTATAGTAAGCCCCATGTTGAACGAGTTCCGGTAAAATATCCTGGCGAAGCTCTTCGCGATTACGCAGGCCACCCCGGCGGCCTTGATGGCTATGGGCGCGTGCTCCCTTGACGAGCCGCAGCCGAAGTTCTTGTCCGCGAGGATGATGTCGCCGGGCCTTACCTTCGCGGCGAACGACGGGTCCTCGTCCTCCATGCAGTGCTTTGCGAGCTCCGCCGGGTCTGATGTGTTCAGGTACCGCGCCGGTATTATCTTGTCCGTGTCCATGTCGGCTCCGAATTTCCAGACCCTGCCCTTAAGCTTCATCTGCTCACCTCTGAAAATTTGTTTGGGCCGTGCAGGCCCTTTTATCCCTTCTTTGCGGTTATGAGCTGCAACGACCTTTTCGCGAGGAAGACGCGCCTGAAGTCCCTGAAACCGAGACTTGAAAGGAGGGACTGGATGTCCGTCCTCACCCACGACCTTGCCGTCTCGCCCTCGAAGAAGGTGAATATCATGGACTGCAATACGCCCGGCAAGCCCTCGGCCCTGTGGAAATCGAATATCGCGAGCCTGCCGCCGGGCTTAAGCACCCTCCCGGCCTCGGAGAGTATCCCTCTCAATGCCCCTGGCCTGGCCTCGTGGAGGCCCATGGAGGCCATCACACTGTCGAAAGACCCTTGAGGGAACGGAAGCTCGGCCGCGTCACCCCTTACCAGCCCGATCCTCTGGTCTTGGCTCTTCGCCTTTTCGCGGGCGGCCTTCAGCATCCCCACGGTCACATCGAGCGCCGTGGCGTCCGCCCCGCGCCCGGCAGCCATGAGCGAGAGGGTCGCGGTCCCGGAAAACAGCTCCAGGACCTTTTGCCCGCCTTTAACCGCCGCCTCGTCAAGCACCCTGGCCCTCAGGCGGCCCTCGCCTCCGAAAGGAAGGGCCGCGAGCATTATCCCGAGGTCGTAAAGCGGGGCCAGCCATTCATAGAGGTAAAAATGCGGGGGGCGGGGCTTCTTCATGGGGTCTTTCGAGGCCCGGCCCACCGGGCCTACTTCGACACCTCGTCCGGGTGGGCTATCCTCCCCTTTACGGCAGTGGCCGCGGCGACAGCCGGGTTCGCGAGGTAGACCTCGCTCTTGGGGTCCCCCATCCTGCCGACGAAATTCCTGTTGGTGGTGGCGAGCGCCCTCTCGCCCGCCGCGAGTATGCCCATGTGGCCTCCGAGGCACGGGCCGCAGGTGGGCGGGCTTATAACGGCCCCGGCCTTCAAGAATATGTCGAAGTAGCCGAGGCGCATGGCTTCGTTATAGATGAACGGGGTGGCGGGTATTATGATGAGCCGCACGTATTTGGCGGCCTTTTTCCCCTTCAATACCCTGGCCGCCACCTTGAGGTCCTCGAGCCTGCCGTTCGTGCAGGAGCCGATTATCACCTGGTCAATGGTTATGTTCCTGAGCTCCGATACCTTCCTCGTGTTCTCCGGAAGGTGCGGGCAGGCGACGGTCGGCTCTATTCCAGAGCAGTCGTACTCCCTGACTTCCACGTAAGAGGCGCCCGGGTCGCTCGAATAGAACTTGTACGGCCTTTCGGCCCTGCCGTTCACATATTCCTTTGTGACCGCGTCCGGGGCTATTATGCCGCTCTTCGCGCCCGCCTCGATGGCCATGTTGCACATGGCCATCCTCGAGTCCATCGAGAGCCTCTCTACGGCCCTGCCCGTGAACTCCATTGCCCTGTAAAGCGCGCCGTCGACACCTATGTCGCCGATCACGCGTAGGATCAGGTCCTTGCCGCTCACCCATTTATTGAGCTTGCCGCTGAAGACGAACTTCATGGACTCCGGGACCTTGAACCACGCCTCGCCGGTAACCATCGCGGCGGCGAGGTCGGTGGAGCCGACCCCGGTGGAGAAGGCGCCGAGGGCGCCGTACGTGCAGGTGTGGGAGTCCGCGCCTATTACGACGTCGCCGGGGACGACTATCCCCTTCTCCGGAAGGAGCGCGTGCTCGACGCCGACGTCGCCGCCCTCGAAGTAGTGCTTGAGCTTCTGCTCCTTCGCGAACTCGCGGAGCAACTTGACCTGGGCCGCGGACTTTATGTCCTTGTTGGGGGTAAAGTGGTCCGGCACAAGAACGACCTTGTTCCTGTTGAAGACCTTTTTCGCGCCGATGTTCCTGAACTCGCTTATAGCGATGGGCGCTGTTATGTCGTTGCCGAGCGCGATGTCCACCCTGGCGTTTATGAGCTCGCCGGGCGCGACCTCCCTGAGACCGGCGTGCTTCGCAAGTATCTTTTCCGTTATCGTCATCTGCCTCATGCTCTTCCGGAACCCCTCTCGCTTCGGTATTGTGTGGCCCTTACAGACGGACACGTGCTTCCCCCGGGAGGCCTTACAGGACAGGCGTGTCGCGCCTCTCTTTCTTCATGTGCTCGAGCCTGTTGAGGGCGTTTATGTAGGCCTTGGCGCTCGCGACTATTATGTCGGTGTGGGAGCCCTGGCCGAGCACTATGTGCCCGCCTTCCTCGACCCTCACCGAGACCTCGCCCTGCGCGTCCGTGCCGCCGGTGATGGCGTTGACCGAGTACTTGAGGAGCCTGCTCTTCGTGCCGGTAAGGGCGGCTATGGTGTTGTAGGCCGCGTCAACAGGCCCGTCGCCGGTGCATGAGCTTACGGCGTCCTTCCCGTCGATCTCCATCACGACCTCGGCCCTTGGCGGCGTGTCTGTCCCGCTCTCCGCCTTGAGCTTCAGGAGCCTGTACCTGTCCGGCACCTCTACCCTCAGGACCTCGTCCTGCACTATCGCCTCGAGGTCCTCGTCAAAGACCTCCTTCTTGAGGTCGGCGAGCCTCTTGAACGTATCGAAGGCCCGATCCAGGTTCTCCTGCGAGAGGTCGTAGCCCATCTCGGAAAGCCTGGTCTTGAAGGCGTGGCGGCCTGAGTGCTTGCCGAGGACGAGCTTGGAACGGGATATCCCGACAGACTCGGGGCGCATTATCTCGTAGGTGGACTTGTCCTTCAAAAGGCCGTCCTGGTGTATGCCGGACTCGTGCGCGAAGGCGTTGTCGCCGACGACTGCCTTGTTCGGCTGCACCATTATGCCGGTTATGCCGCTTACGAGCCTGCTCGACGGGTATATCTGTTCCGTGGCGATGCAGGTATCCAGGCCGAGTACGTCCTTCCTCGTCCTGAGTATCATGACTATCTCCTCGAGCGATGCGTTCCCGGCCCTTTCGCCTATGCCGTTTATGGTGCACTCGACCTGCCTTGCGCCGTTTACGACCGCGGCAAGCGAGTTCGCGACCGCGAGGCCAAGGTCGTTATGGCAATGAACGGATATTATCGCCCTGTCTATGTTCCGGACGTTGTCGCGGATGCCCTTTATGAGCGCGCCGAACTGGTCCGGGAGCGCGTAGCCTACCGTATCCGGTATGTTCACTGTCCCGGCCCCGGCCTCGATAACGGCCCCTATCATCTCGTAGAGGTAGGCGGGCTCGGTCCTGGAGGCGTCCATGGCCGAGAACTCGACGTCGACGACGTGGCCGCGCGCCCTCCTGACCATCTCCACGGCCCTCTCAAGCGCTTCGCTCCTGGTGAGCCTGAACTGGTGCTTAAGGTGAATCTCGGAAGTCGATATGAAGGTGTGTATCCTGGCCCTGGGCGCGCCTTTCAATGCATTTGCGGCGGCATCGATGTCCTCGGGCTTGCACCTGGCGAGGCTGCATATGACCGGGCCCTCGACCTCGAGCGCGATCCTCCGGACAGAGTCGAAATCTCCCGGCGAGCTGAAGGCGAACCCCGCCTCTATGACGTCGACTCCGAGCTTGGTGAGCTGCCTTGCCACCGCGATCTTCTCCTCGACGTTCATCGAGGCGCCAGGCGACTGCTCGCCGTCCCTCAAAGTGGTATCGAATATCCTGACCCTGTTGTCCATTTCCACGCCTCGCCCCTACCTGTGCGAACCTGCTTCCTTCGTTTCCCTCTTTTCCTTGCCGGACGACTTGAGCTCGACCTTTCTCCGCCTGTCCAGCAGCGTCGTGACCGGCCCCGAGAGCATGTACCCCAAGCTCAGGATGAAGAGCATGAGCGGCGGGTTCGAGGCCACGACTATAAGGAGGAAGATTATCCCGACCAGCAGCCTGAAAGGCATCCTCCGCGCCGGGCTGAGTTCCTTGAAACTGTAGTAATGGACGTTGCTTATCATGAGGAACGCGAGCGTGTATACCATCACGAGCACCGTGACGTGCCTCACCGACTCGTCGTCGCCCCTCCCCAGGTAGAAGAACATGAGGACCGTAGATGCGACGAGGACCGCCGCAGCCGGTATCGGCAGCCCGTTGAAGCGCTTGCTCTCAACTGTCGTCACCTGCACGTTGAAGCGCGCAAGCCTCAAGGCGCCGCATACGACGTAAAGGAAGGCCGCCAGCCAGCCGTACCGCCCGAACGGACGGAGCGCCCACGTGAATATCAGGACCGCCGGGGCGAGGCCGAAGGCTATGAGGTCGGAGAGAGAGTCGTACTCGACCCCGAATTTGCTCGACGACCCTGTAAGCCTCGCGACCCGCCCGTCGAGCCCGTCGAGCACGGCGGAGATGATTATTGCGATGGCCGCGTATTCGTACTTGCCGTCGAACGAGGCTATGAGGGCGTAAAAGCCGCCGAAGAGGCTCGCCGAGGTTATCAGGTTCGGAAGGAGGTACACCCCCTTCTTGACCTTCTTTTTTTCTGCACCGTCCAGGTTTATCTCGTTGTCAAGCATCCCAGTATCCTATTATCGATGAACCGGCCCTGACCCTGTCGCCTACCCTCACCTTCGGAGAAGCGCCTGCCGGAAGGTAAACGTCTACACGCGAGCCGAAGCGTATCATGCCGAACCTCTCGCCCTTTTCGTAGCTCATGCCAGGTCTTGCGTAGCAGACTATCCTCCTGGCGACGAGGCCGGCTATCTGGTTGAAGGCGAACCTCCTGCCGCGCCGGTCCTCCATGACGACGGCGTTCTGCTCGTTCATGAGCGACGCCTTGTCGAGCGAGGCGTTGAAGAACCTGCCGGGGTTGTAAATTACGTCCACCACCCTGCCCGGGGCGGGCACCCTGTTCACGTGGACGTTGAAGACGTTCATGAATATGCAGATCCGGAGCGCGTCCGCCCTCGTGAACTTATCGTCCCTTGTCCTCTCGACCTTTATGACCCTGCCGTCGGCGGGGCTCACTATTGCCCCGGGGTCGTCCGGGACAGCCCTCTCCGGGTCCCTGAAAAACGCGACGACAAAGACAGCGAGCGGGACAAAGAACGCCTCGAGCCACAGAAGGCCCAGCGCCCATACGACGATTATACAAAAAAAAGCCGCCAGGATAAAGGGATAACCTTCCCTGGCAACCGGAAACCTTGCCAATAGTACCTCCTGTGCTTCCCTTATGAAAGCCCTGACCCTGCATGGCCAGCCGTCATTCCCCGGCCCCGGGGAGTCTCCCGGGCGATGTCCAGGGACGGCATGGGTTTGAATGCTGCGCCAGCAACCGGCAGCCGCGGCCAGTGCTCTTCTGCCAAACATAATACCCTCCCCGATGGGGAGGGTATCGTTTGAAAGGCCTTTGAAGGGCGCCGGCGTCTCAGTTCTTTTCCTTGTCGACTATCTTCCCTTTCTTGAGCCAGGGCATCATGTCGCGGAGCCTCCCCCCGACCTCTTCGATCCTGTGCTCCTGGCCGAGCCTCGTAAGGGCCGAAAAGACCGGCTTGTTGGCACGGTTCTCGAGCATCCAGTCCCTGGCGAATTCCCCGGTCTGGATCTCGCGGAGTATCTTCTTCATCTCCTTCTTGGTCTCGTCGGTTATGACCCTCGGGCCGCGAGTGAGGTCGCCGTACTGCGCGGTGTTGCTGATGGAATACCTCATGTTCGAGATGCCGCCCTCGTATATGAGGTCCACAATGAGCTTCATCTCGTGAAGGCACTCGAAGTAGGCCATCTCCGGCGGGTAGCCGGCCTCGACGAGCGTTTCGAACCCCGCCTGTATGAGGGCGCTCACGCCGCCGCAGAGGACCGCCTGCTCGCCGAAGAGGTCGGTCTCGGTCTCGTCCTTGAAGGTAGTCTCGATGACACCCGCCCTGCCGCCGCCTATGGCGCTCGCGTAGGCGAGGGCCATCTGGAGGGTGTCGCCGGACGGGTCCTGGTAAACGGCAACGAGCGTCGGCACCCCGGCGCCCCGCGTGAACTCGTGCCTCACGAGATGGCCCGGCCCCTTGGGGGCGGCCATGAAGACGTTTAACGACTTGTCCGGGGCTATCTGCCCGAAGTGTATGTTGAAGCCGTGCGCGAACGCGAGGTAAGCTCCCTTCTTGAGGTTCGGGCCTATCTCCGCCTTATAGAGGTCGCCCTGGAGCTCGTCCGGGACAAGTATCATGACGACGTCCGCGCCCTTCACGGCGTCGCTTACGCTCTGCACCTTCAGGCCGGCGGCCTCTGCCTTTTTCCACGAGCCTCCGTCCTTCCTCAACCCGACCACGACGTCTACGCCGCTGTCCTTCAAGTTCAGGGAGTGCGCGTGCCCCTGGCTTCCAAACCCTATGACAGCGACCTTCCTGGACCGGATCTTCTCAAGGCTCGCGTCCTTGTCATAATAGACCTTCATCAACAGATTCCTCCCCTTCTATTTTTCGCAAGTGGCAGGGTGCTGAAAGTCTCTTGAGAGAACCTTTTGTAAAAAGGTTCT
>DIDN01000090.1 GCA_002418185.1 Deltaproteobacteria bacterium UBA5799 | reverse complement strand
AAAAGCCCTTTTTTAAGCCGTTCGTAATTCTCCATCAAGGCGTCTTCAAACGACAACCGTTCCATTTCCCTTTTCTTGCTATAACGATAGCTAAGGTGCCACCAGTGCGAAAGCGCCCTGTCCACCGGGTTACGCATTAGTATTATGAGCTTTGCGTCCGGGTTGACGGAATGGATGCGCTCCGCAACGAAAGGCACCGAAAGGTTGCGCACATTGGCCTCTCCTGCGAGCTTCTCTCCGCCCCATGTGCCATAATACTTGTTCCAATAGAAGTCGCGCCCCTTGTGGAATTCAGCATCGAAAAAAGCAGGCTCCTTCCAAGGCTTGGTCATGTATATGTCAGGGTGCTGGTCGAGCCACGAATACAGTGAGGTGCTTCCGCATTTTGTAGCGCCTGCTATGAGAAAATCAGGGAAAATCTCTTTTTTTTGCATAATCGTAATTTGGCAGGCCTGATGCCTGCACCGAATCCTCCTATCAGGATAAGTTTAAAGGCGGTTTGCAAAGGGTAGCCCTGAAACAGGGCTCAGCGGTCCCTTTTCCTTCCTCTCCACACGGCCCCGCTTGGCGCACCCGGTTTTTCATGCGGTTGTTCTGAATGTATTGTCCTGTCAGCGAGTCGAAATGTTTTTTTAATTGCCGCCTCCTCCAAGACCCTGAGAGTCTCTTCCGTGGTCCTGTCCCACGTAAAACATCTTAGTGCCTCATGCGCGGATTTACCCATTTTTTCCCTTACAGACCTGTCCTTGAGCTTCAGAAAAAGTCCGCTTAGGCCTTCATGATCGTCCCAGTTCCGGAGGACGAACCCGTTTTTGCCGTGTTCTATGAATTCCGATGCGCCGTTTTCAAGGGTTGTGATTACCGGAAGACCGCACGCCATCGCCTCGAGGCAGGCATTTGAGCACGGGTCATACTGCGTAGGGAGGACGAAAAAATCCGCCGCTGCGTAAAATTTTTCTATGTTCCCGGTAGCGCCAGCGAATATCAACGATTGCGAATCCAAGCCGCATCTCTCGGCCAGCCTCAAGAACTTTCCCTTTCTTCCCCTGCCCACAACGACTACCGTTACACCCTCTACCCGAGCGAGCGCTCTTATTATCGTAGGCAACCCTTTTCTTTCCCAGTTATTCGCAACGAACAGCGCGACGACCCTGCCTCCGGGGACCCCCAGTGCTTTTCTGAAACTCCCGTATTTTTGTTTTAAATCCGGATTAAAAACATCGTGGTTTACGCCGTTATAGACGACCCTGATGGTGTCAGAGTCCAAATTGAAATAACGGATGATGTGGGATTTGACGAGTTTAGAGTTTGTGATTATCATGCGGTGGTTCCTTTTTTTCATCAGATTACTCTCAAGCCACCACATGGCAAGGTTTACGGGAGAGGTCATGTACTTCAGCGCCCTGAAAAACGCATTTGGGTACCTGAGCCTCATCCAATGCGCGTGAACTCCACCGCTTGCCCTGTACACATCGAGCGGAAAGAACTGGCAAAGTCCCAGCCTTACGTCGTACTCTTTTCCGGAGAGGACCTTGCTGACGTTTCGGTTGAAACTCAGGCGCCTTACGGCGGAAAGAAATTTTACGGAAGGTATCCTATGGACGTCGGCGCCTCCGGCTGCGTCGGCCTGAACCCTATCTGCATACAGATCGACCTTGAAGCCCCTTTCCTTAAGGACCCTCGAGAGGTTTACGGCAACCATCTCCGCTCCTCCCCAAGAGGAGGAGTACCCTATCGTTACGAACGCTATCTTCATTTCTTTACAGCCACAGCCACAATGCTCCTGGCGAAGTCCACATCCAGGTACCTATGGAGCCAGCCCATAAGAGAGATCCTCACGAAACGCCTCAAGAACTGGTCGTTGTAGACCCTGAAGAGCCCTTTTATTTCAAACCCGGCTTCAATGAGCGCCGCCCCGACCTCATCGTATCTGAAATGTGTTTTATGGTCCGAATCCCAAAAAAACCGGTTCGGGTGGTGCATATTAGGCGTGGAGACTATTATCTTGCCGCCGTCCCCAAGGATGCCGTTTAACTCCTTAAGGAGCTTCATCCCCTCGTTAAAAGGGAGGTGCTCAATCACCTCGGCAAGCACCACCATATCGAACTTCTCTTTTATCTCGCCGAGGGAGTAATAATCGTGCTGGTTCGCCCTGTCCACGTCCATTGTCTTGCAGACTATCGACGGAAATTTCCTTTTTATCCTTTCCCCCATTTCTTTATCGGAGGCGCCAACGTCGAGGAGCTTCTCTTTACCATTAAGCTCCGCCTCGACAATGTCCGTTAGTTTTTTCTTTAACGCAAGGCCGTAGTTGGATGGATAGACCTTTCTTACCGCCTTGCGCTGTTTATAAAACCGTGCCCAGCTGAACTGTTCCATTCCGTTGCCACGCCCCTGAATGATTTTTGGCCGCACTGGCCGGGCATCGAAAGCCGCACCGCATCACCGCCCTCACGGAACCAGGTCCTGCATGCAATGAGGGGTCCCCGTGGGCCTTCCCCGTCCATGTCCCCGGGGCCTCACCCGGCGAGCTTCTTTCTCCTTTCGAGCATTTTTGACGTATGACGGGCTATGGCCCGGGACTTTGAAAAGATTCTTTTTATCATTTTCCTTTCGGCCCTGTCGAATCCATTCTTGCCAAGGTAGGCGTATCCGAACCTCACGAGGTCGGCACGCGTGAAGTTTTCAGTATTACTGGCCGAGAAAACAAACTGCGCGAGGTCTTTTTTAATCCACCTCCTGGCCGGCCTGCTCCTTCTTTGGACCCTCTGGAGGTCGATTAGAAAAAGCTCTCCGGTAGAAGGCCTTGTGAAAAAATGCCCGATATAAAAATCCTGGTGGTTGAACCCTTTGGCATGGAAGTCCCTGGCAGTTTCGCCAAGCCTCCTTATAAGCATTCTTTTCCTGAACACGCCTTCCATGCCGGCCCTGGCGCTCGAAAGGAGGGGTATATGGCTTTCGACCCGTACCGCGCCGTAAATCTCTTCAGTAAGCGTCAGGGAGGCTTTTCCGCCCTCGCCGTAAGCTACTGGCACAGGCGTCGAAAAGCCGCAAGCTCGCAGAAGTATCGTCTTCTCCCATTCGTTCCTCGCGTCTTCGCGCGGGTGGAAGGGAGAAAACCTCTTCAGCCTTTCGCCGAATGAAGCAAGATGCCGCTTCAGGTACAAAGCCCGCGGTTCCTCTCCGTCCTGCAGGAGAAGCCTCTTCACGTCCCTCTCGGCCTTCTTCTTGACCAAAGAGCCGCCGCTGTAATTGAGCAGGCTCTCGAAATTGTCGAGGCCGTGCGTCTTTAAAAGACCCAGGAAATCTTCATTTATGATTAGCCCTTTTTGCTCCACGAAACGCATCCTAACGAGCCCTCGACCGTTCTTTCCTTTCAGCACCTTCAATTATCATGCTGATATCCAGTTTCCCAATGAAGGGCGGAGGCAGTTCCTTGAGGTATGCCGGAAAAAATTCTTCCGCTACCCATGACCCGGCCCCGAACCTCAGGGCGTGGCTGTAAAACCTTTCGAGGTCTTTCTCCGCGCCCCTGGCGCTCCATTCCTTATTGAGAACGGCCTGGTCGAGGTCGATGAAAAAAAAATCCCATTCACCCCCGCTGCCGGGTACGGAACAGCGGGTTTTTCGCACAAGTATGTTCGTCCACTTGAGATCTCCGTGTACCGCGCCTTTCAAATGCCATGCCGATAGCGCTCGGGCCAAGTCTCCGGCAAACTTTCGCGGTTCGCCAAAAAAACCGTTTTCGTACATGGCGGCCAGATTATCCGAGCCCTCAATGTATTCCGAGCAGTAAAACGAATCCTTGAATCCCTCCATGAAACCCACGGGGCATGGGACTTTGAGGTCGTTTTCAAATAGCTTGAGGTTTACCCGGTAAAGAAGTCTTGCCCTCGAACCTGCAACCCTTTTAGCCATCGAATGCAGAGCGCCCTTGTATTTGAAGCGCTTTATCACCAGGTCGAAAGGAAGCGAAAACCCTTGCCCTCGCATGACGCCAACCGTGGTCGAGGCGCCGTCCTTCAAGATTCTGATATCCGCGCTTTTCGAAGCGATATCCTTGAACAACGATTCGAAGGCACGCCCGAACTGGCCTTTGCGAAACCGTCCTTTTACGTCTCCGCGCCTTAGAGCCATGTCCCTTTCTTTCAACGCCTCTCTCCGCTGCTTTCAGCCCTGGCCACGACGATTATGGTCCCGGAGTAATAGGGCCTCAGCCATGAAATAAATCTTGGCACCTGGTATTTTATCTTGAATATGTTCTTCATTTCGCGCCACTTCGTCTTGTTGGCAAACCATACTGCCTCGACCCTGAACCCGTGGCGCGCAAGCAGCTGCGCGATGGTCATGGGGTCGTACCACGCGGTGTGCTCGCCGTGCACCTTTATCCTGTTCCTCGTCAATATCCTGTAAAAATGCACTATCGAAAACGCATTTGAGGTGGTCAGGACGAACGCGCCCCCGCTTTTAAGATGTCCCTTCACGTTTTCGAGGAAAAGGCCCGGGTTGCTCAAATGCTCTATCACCTCTCCGGCCACAACGCAGTCGAACTCTTCACCGAGTCTCATTGTCTCGCAGTCATTCGCAATACATTCGAACCCCTGCGCATTCATCTCCTCTACACCGTCCTTATCGGTGTCAACGCCCACACACCTTGCGGCGCGCTCCTTTAAAAACATATGGAGCCCGGTGGACCTGTATTTTCTCTCGCCGCCAGGCCGCGAGTCAACGCAGCCTATGTCGAGCACGCTCATCCCCTTTATGTACGGCTCCATGACGCCGAATCTTGTCTTTGCGGTCTTAAGCTCCATTTCCTGCCTTTCTTTAGATTTCGATGCCATGCTTAGCCTTCAGCCTCCTGCGCGTCAGCATCATCACCTTCCGCGAGACTCCTCTTCTAACGCGCCGTATCGCGGGAAATTCCGTCAGATAAGCGAGGAAAAAACGGACCCTGTCCCGGGAAGTTACGCAGGGAAACACGATCATGTTCACCTGGACGAGGTTTTTGATCACAAGCCTCAAAGGAGCCTTTTTGAAAACGCGGTTTCTCTCATTGTCGATGAAATAAAACCTTAATTCTCCGACGCCGGGCTCTGCCGGGACCATTATATTATCGAGCCTTAAATCCCCGTGTATGATGCCTTCGCTATGGAGCCTTCCGACCGTTCGTCCGAAGGCCGATGCGATCCGCCTTTTAATGTGAAAGCGCTCCTTCGGGGGAATGAAATCGAAACGGTCTCTCAGAAATGTATTAAGGCCGCAAAAGCCCGGGACGAATGCTGTAACAAGGAAATTCCTTGACGGCATACCACACTTGCTCTTTACACCCCATAGTACGGCCTGCGGCGCCAGAAAATTTTTTCGCTCAAGGACTTCTCCGCCCTTAAGCGCCTTCTCGGCTCTCGCACCCCTTATAAGCGCCTTCACCGGCTCGAAAACGCTCCTGGGGAGAAACTCCTTGAAGATATAATCTCTGCCGCCGCAGTTGAATTTATACACTCTGCTCGAAGGGGAACTCTTCATTACCGTCAAACCGTCCGGCAATGTAGACGCCTTCAGGATATCCTTGACGATCTTTAGAAGCTCGGGGGAAGAGGCATCCGAGCTCTGCTCGAACCTCCACCCGTTCTCAAACGATACGGTTTTTCCATGCAATCCCATTAGCTAACGTGTCTTCTACGAAGTGTTTAATGAAAGGACCGCCACTGGCGCCTCTCTTGGCTAGTAATACTACGGCTCCACTCCAGTAACGAATACCTCATAAACTCTCAGTCCGACATAAATGACCGTCATTCTTTTTACTCAGGACTTCCCTGTAAACTGATTCAAGCCCTTTGCACATGGCCTCAATCGAATAATTTTTGCTAACCGTCCTTGCGGCGTTTTCTCCCAGCCTCCTCCTTTCATCAGAGGAGAGGAGCCCGACCTCGATCATCGCTTCCGCGAAGCGGCGGGGCTCGACGGAAAGCACGAGCTTTCCGAAAGGGCCTTCGCTTTTTTCGTAAACCTCCGTAACGCCGCACGCTCCGGTTGCTACGGCCGCAAGAGAAGCATCCATCGCTTCGAGCAATGCCAGCGGTAGGCCTTCATCTCGCGAGGTAAAGACAAAAGCGTCGAATCCCGGCAATAATTCAGGGACATCCCTCCTGAAGCCCAAAAACTTCACGGAACCGGATATACCGGCTGCCATGGCTTTTTTCTCAAGCTCTTCCCGCAAAGGCCCGTCCCCGACTACCACAAGCCTCGCAGAGGGGATGGTTTCAAGGACCCCGGCAAAGGCCTCGATCAGAAGCGCTTGCCTTTTCTTCGGGACGAGCCTCCCCACCGTGCCGAATACCATTACGCCCTCTGGAATTCCGAGCTTTTCTCTCGCCCTTTCCCTCGCTACGCGACCGGCGTCAACTGCACCGGTCTTTATGCCGTTATAGACCGCGGACACCTTCCCGGGCGCAAGCCCGAAATTCGTCTCAAGGATATCTTCCTTTACGCCGTCCGAAACGGCAACGACCCTGTCGACCCTTTTAAACAAGAACGCATTCATCAATCTTCTTCTCAGGGAGCGCGTCCTCCTGGCGCCGTGCACGTGAGATATTATCGCGGGACGTATGCGCGCCAAAAAGGCGGCCGAGAGCCCGTAAATGACCGATTGGTGCCTGTGGCAATGGATTATGTCCGGCTTTTCCTTCCGGAGGACCCCTACGAGGGCCGCAAGCCTTTTAGGCCATGAGACCTTTTGCCTGTTTTCGAGATAGAGCGCCTTGCCGTAGCGGTCGAGAGTGTTCTTGCCATCGGGACTGCCGGCCAGGTAACAGACCTTCGCGTCGAATTCGTCCGGCTTGAGCCCCAGCACCATGCCGTTCAAGAGCGGATAATCGGATTTATACTTGCACGCAATCACAAAAACCTTCAACGGCGCGTAAATGCAGTCTCTGCGGACTCCCTTCCTCGCAAATCCTTTTCTGCCATCGGGGAGGGCGGCAACTTGCCCCTGCTTCAAAATCAAGGACCGCGTCCTAATCACTGCCTTTCAATTCTCCAATCATGAAAATGCTCGTGGGCCGCATGACATAGGGGTAACCAAACACCCATGTCCACAAACCCGTCTTCGACAAGACCTTGAATATGTCAGCGCTTATGCCTCTCATCCAGCGGCCGGCCTTGCGGTGCAGCCCGCCCCTGATATCTATCCTCCCGATTCCTTCAGAAAGCGGGAGAAATTCGCCGGTTTTCGAAGACGCCTCAATGCATTCCTCCTTGTCGAAATTGAGTTTCGGGAAGAGTTTCTTAACACCTTCGTGAGTGAACCTCCAATAATCCGACGGATAGCCGTGGAACTTCCACGCAAAAGGGACAGACAGGCATATCTTCCCGCCCGGTGCAAGCAAAGAGGTCATGTTTTCAGCCATCTTGAAAGGCTGTTCGCAATGCTCCAGGACGCTCAGGCAAAATATCGTCTTGAAACGCTTTCCCCCGAGCGCCTTGTCTATGGAAGCAAAATCCGTGGTAAAATCCAATACGCAATCCACGCCGTTGCCTGATGACATGTCAGCCCCGATATAATCGCCCTTGGAGGCGAACTCTGTCCTCAGGTTCTGGGTCGAACCATAGTCTCTTGAGCCTATCTCGAGAAAAGGCCCCTTGAACCTGCCTGCATTTTTCAGGATAAAGACGAGCTGGTTTCGGTCGCCCATTTTTCAGTCCCTTCCGGGGAGAGCATTATCGATCTCGATGTCACAGATGATGCGTTACTCTCATATTTGTTTTGAAGGCGGGGTTTAAATATGCCTTTACAATAGCTTGCCATTATACTGTTAAAGCCCTGTATTATTCAATTATTTTTAGGTCATTGAGGGAAGAGGGAATACGGTCTGGCGTTACAGGGCGCATCTGGCGGTATGCCGCCCCAACCGGGCCAGCTCGCGGGCAAGGGCGGCGGTTCAGAAGGAAAACTCCAACTCGGAAAAAAAACTTCGCGAATCAATATCGTCCGAGCCTTCCCCATCCCCATTTTCATGGACATACGCAAGCCTTAAGGCGGAGCGGTCGCCGATATAGAGTTCCCAAAAAGCGCCGATGCTCTCTTTGGTTGCCTTTCCGGCTCCTCTTCCGCTCGATTCCCTGTCATGGGCCAGCCTGAAGTTGCCGGCCGATTTCGTCCGGTATTCCGCTTCGATATAAAAAGCCTTCGCCTCCGTGCCCATGTGATGGCCTATCACGTTGCCGTAGTACGTATAACCCGTTTTATAAATATGGTGCGTGTACCAGTAATCGACGTGCGCTCCGATGTAGTTGGTCGCGTACTCGGCGCGCAGCGCCAGTTCCGGGACCATGAACACCCTCGGCAGGTAGATCCCGGCGATATAACCGGTCCTCGACGGCAGCCAGCCTGCCTCGTCCTCTCCGCCGAGCTCTCCATAGAGCACGATCGGCTGCGCCTCGAACGGGAGCGTCAGCTTCAGGTCGATTGCTCCGAGCTGGTTGCCAGGCTCCTCCCCGTGCTCATTTTCGTTCCTGGCGGTGATGACGTCCCATATGGTGCCGAGGTCGACGCTCCTTCCTTCGCCTCCGAACATCGCCGTCCTCGAAAAACCCAACTGCAGCGCCGGATGCGGCTTTAGCTCCAGCCTTAATCCCGCGAGATATGGTCTGGGGATATGCCTCCCCTCCTCGAGCCGCGTGGCAAATACCGTGAACCTGAATAAACCGACGAAAGGGAGCAGAAAAGGCTCCGGGTTTGTGATTTTCACGAGATCCAAGGGCCTGGGGTTCGATGAAATCAGCAAGGCCCCGTACCTACCCGGTCCCCACCAGAGGCCCTCTCTGCCGGCGGTGACCTCGAAATTATAGAACGTAAACGAAGCGTATGCCTCGACTACGTCAATTTCGGCATCTCTGTCCGCCGGGCCGTCCGGGTATCTCAATTCCGGGTTGAAATAAAAAGTAAGGGCATCGCCGACCCTTGCATGAGAGGCAAATCCGACCCTGTAATTAGAGCCTTCTGCAAACCTGTCCCCTTTATTATTGTTATTGAAGAAACCAGGAACGCCGTCTGAATACAGATACCTGAGGTTTACGAAATCAACGGGCTTCAAATAGCTTGCCTGCCCCGAAGACTCATATTCAGGGAACTCGCGGACGAGATGACCAAGCATGATGTTGGTATGCGACTGCCCCCTTGCCGAAGCCTCAGCTTCCCTTACGAGCCTTGCGACCTCGCTCCTTGTAAGCGGACGGCTGTCGAGAAGCCCGCTCTTAATGAGCCCTTCCGCCTCCAGCCGGTCAAGCGCGCGATAAACCCAGCTCCCGACCGGGACATGCACCGAACCCGAGGCAAGCGCCTTTTCCGGAACGGAAAAAAGGAGGCAGCATGGAATTACTGCTGCGAATACCATGGAAACGGCTATGGACTTATTGAACGGAATACGGATACCGTATCGGCGTAAAAACATTGATTTCTCTGCCTGAAAAGGGTTGATCCTGAAAGTACGGCGATGAACTGCCAGGGTTTTTACAGGCTGGGGCGAATCGGTGGCAGGCAAGCCTATGCCCCGGAGCCATCGGAGAATATCCGTCCCGCCCGACGCTCCGGGATATATTGCCAGGGGGTGTCTAGCTGTTTTACAGTCCTTTGACGCCCAGCAGTGCTCTAATTCGTCGAAGCCGATGTAGTGCGGCCTCGGCCCTTATTTTTGAACCCCGCGAAGGAGATGGATGCAGCGACCCGGTGCGTGGTCCATACTTCCGAATACCGCCTACTCAGGTATTCATATCAGGCGGGTCCGTAAAAATCAAGTCCTCCCGTGGAAGCCCAGCTGTGCCTGAATACTGCCGCGTGACTCAGAGGTCATTCCGCGGGCCCCCTCACCCGAGCGGCGAGGCCTCGTCGACGAGCATCACGGGGATATCGTCCTTTATCGGATAGACGAGCCTGCACTTTTCGCAGACAAGCCCGTCCTTCCTTTCGTTCAGCTTTATGCCGCCCTTGCACTTCGGGCACGCAAGGATATCGAGAAGCTCCTTGTCTATCGCCATTAATCACCTCCGTGAATTGGTTATGGGGCACCTGAAAGGCCCTCGATTATTTGCGGGCCATGCCTTCCTCTACGGCCTTCCTGCCGCCCATCCTCACGTACTCGACGCCTCCTATGATGCTTACGAAGACCCCTGTCGCGAACCAGAGGAGCGAAAGGGCGATGGCCTGCTCCTTCGATGCGCCTATCATCGTGAACAGGAATATGAACGCGCCCTCCCTGATGCCGAGCCCGGAGAGCGAAATCGGGAGCATGGAGATCGCGGTCGTCAGGGGGATAAAGAGGAAGTAATAGCCCACGGGCACTTCCATGCCGAGCCCGGAGCCGAGCACATAGTAGCCTATTATCACCCCTCCCTGTATCACGACCGAGCAGGCGAATATCCGGTAGAGTATGCCGTAATGGCTCTTGTAGCTCATGAGCACCTTGTAGAAGGTGTCTATCTTCTTGTTTATGCCGTAAAAATGGACCTTATTCAGGATGCGCATCGCCCAGGAATGTAACGGCCCTATCCAGATGACCATGCTCATGAACACGAAGCCGCCGATGAGGAGCACGAAAAAGCCCGGGAGGCCCGTCCCTGCTATGAGCGGGTACCCGGGGATGAGGGCCAGCGCCGTTATGCACATGAGCGCGGTAAAACCCGCGTACCTGTCCATGAATATCGAGGCGAGCGCGACGTCGCCCTTCCTCGAATGCTTGTACAGGTAGTAGCCCTTGATAAGGTCGCCGCCGACCATTGTGGGCAGGAAATTATTGAAGAAGAGGCCGATGAAATAAATGGAAAGGAGCCTTGAGTAGGGGACGCGCACGTCCTTCCTGAGTATCACGGACCACCTGTAACTGGCTATGGCCTGGACCGACAGGAAGACGAACGCCACGAAGGCGACCGAGAGCGGGTTCACCGAGGCGAAGGTCTCCCAGAGCGCGTCAAGGTCGAGGTTGCGGAAGAGCACATACATTATGACCCCGCTTACGCAGACCTTGACAAGTGTCGTTATGATGTTTTTCATATTCCTGTGCCGCCTTTCCGGGAAAACCTCAAGATTGTAACCTTTCCGGGACCATTATTCCAGAGTATTGGCGCGGCTGGCCTGAAGCCCCGCCTTCAGAACGCCTTTTCCTCACCCCGGCCTTGCTCGCTCCCCTTTCCGGCCCGGGCAGTGCCTCCGAAAAACCTCTTTTCAACACTAATTGCAATGAGCGCGACGACAGTCCCGAGGAGAGCGCCCGCGGCGATGTCAGCCGGGTAATGAAGGCCCACATAGGGCCGGGTGTAAGCCACAAACGCGGCAACCGCCAAAAAGAGGGGCAGAAGCCTCCTGTGCCTTGCCGATAGAAAGACCATGGCCGCGAAGGCCGAGGTCGCGTGCCCGGAAGGCATGGAGTAAAAGGGGCTGCATTCAACCAGCACACGCGCGCCTTCAAGGACCTGGCACGGCCGTGGCCTCATGAAGGCGAGCTTCAAAAGGGTCGCCGCGGCCTCGCCGGCGAGCACGGCCGCGGGGAGGATTAGTAGCCCCCGGAAATCGCGCCTTCCGCCCAGTATCCAGACGAGCGCCGAGCCCGCTATCATCATCCCGATGAAGTTCAACCGCTCGGTCGCGTAGACCATGACCGGGTCGAGGGCCGGGGAAGTCCAGGCCGTGTTCATCAGCCGGAAGAGGCGGATATCGAGTCCCGCTATGTAGTCCATCTTTTCTCCGCCTCAGGCCCGCGGTTTACTTTAAGGAGTTTACTGCCTCCATGACCTCGTCGACCGATATTAGCGACATGCACCTCGGGTCCCTGCAACGCTTTTTGAAACAGGGGCTGCAATCCATACCCTTCCTTACGATTATGTGTCCATCTCCGTAAGGCCCGGTCCTCCAGGGCGCGGTCGGCCCGAATAGGGCTATAACGCGCGCCCCTGCCGCTGCCGCTATGTGCATGGGGCCGGAGTCAAGCGTCACGACGAACCTGGACAGCTTCATAAGGGCCGTAAGCTCCTTCAAGTCCGTCTCCCCCGCAATGCTTATTGCGCCGTTCCCTATGGCCCGGGCCATGGCTGAAAGACCGGGTGCGTCCGAAGGCCCGCCTGTGAGCACGGGCCGGAGTCCCTTCTCCGCCGCTATCCTCCTGGCAAGCTCAACGAAGCTGTCGTCGTTCCAGAGCTTGGTTGCCCACCTCGCCCTGGCCACCATGACGAAAAAAGGGCTTTTCACCCCATTTCTATCGAGCTTTTCCCTTACCGACTTCTCTGCCCCTCCCAGGCCGAGGGCGAATGCAGGGGCGTCCACAGGCCACCCCACCCCAACGACATGCCTTGCAAGGTCCAGGTACCTGTCGACCGCGTGCTTTTCAGGATCGTAGGCAGGGAGCTTTTCGTTCAGGAATATATGGCTCAACTCGCGCGAATTGGAAAAGCCGACCCTCCTCTTCGCGCCGGCGAGGTATACCCAGACGCCGCTTTTAAGGAGCCCCTGGAAATCGATGGCGATATCATAGCCCCGCTCCCTTAAGCGCCTGGCTGTACGGAGGTTTCCCCTGAGGTTCCGCAGCCAGCCGCGCCTTACCGTTATAACCTCGTCTATGAGTGGGTGCCCTTCGAGGATGCCGCTTGCGGCCTCCTCGACGAGCCAGTCTATCCTGGCCTTTACGCCCTTTGCACTGAAACCCTTTCTCAGGGCATCAAGGGCAGGGAGCGTGTGCACGACGTCCCCGATGGAAGATAATTTTATTATGAGGACCTTCATAAGGGAGACCGCTCAAGGTCGGCGATTATCCAGGCCGCGGCATCGAGCAAGTCCTTTGCTATGAAGTCCGGGGCTTCCTCCATGCCCTCGATCTCGCTCGCGCCCTTGCCCGTAAGGACGAGTATTCCCTTTGCGCCGATATTCCTGGCAAGACCGACATCAGAGGCCTTGTCGCCGACCATGTAGGCCTTTTTCGAGTCGATCTCATGCTCCAGGGCCGCGAGTTCGACAAGGCCCGGCAGTGGCTTCCTGCACTGGCAGTCTATGTCGGGGTGGTGGTTGCAGTAATAGACGCCGTCGATCTTGGCCCCTTCCTTGCCGAGAAGCTCCATGAGCCTCCGGTTCACGTCGTCAACCTGGGCGTCGGTGTAATAGCCCCTGCCCACGCCCGACTGGTTGCTCAAGACTATTATCTTGAGAGCGCGCTCGTTAAGGAGCCTTATGGCCTTTGTCGCGCCCTCAATGAGGACAAGGCCGTCCGGGTCGGAAAGATAGCCCACGTCCTCGTTTATGGTCCCGTCCCTGTCCAGGAAGACGGTCCCGGCCGTTTTTTTCATGCAAGCAACCCCTTAACCGCCCTGAGTACCTCGTCCGTTCCTATGTCCCTCAGGCACTTGTAGTGTCCGAGCCTGCACTCCCTTTCAAAGCAGGGGCTGCATTCCATTTCCTTTCCGACGACCGCCGTTTTCTTTCCGAGCGGCCCGGTAAGGGTTGCGTCGGTCGAGCCGAATATGGCTACCGTGGGCACGCCCAGGGCGGCCGCGATGTGCATGGGCCCCGAGTCGTTGGTTATGAAGGCGTCGAGGAGCGACATGAGCGCCATTGACTGCCTGAGGGTCAGCGCTCCCGAAAGGTCCACCGCATCGGGGAACGCCCCCTTGAGAGCGCCGCACGCCGCCTTGTCGTCCGGGCCGCCGAAGACGAGGGCAGCGCCTTTCCGGGCCCCTGCAAGCTCCCTGAGGACAGAGGCGAACCTTTCAGGGGGCCACATCTTTGCCGGGCCGTAGCTCGCGCCCGGCGCTCCGCCGAAAAGGGGGCGGCCCGAGAGCCCCTCTTTTACGAGGAACTCCCTTGCCCAGCTCGCCTCTCCATCGCTTATGTACAGCCTGGGCACCGGAGTTTCCTTTCCATCTATCGAGCCCCCGAGCGCCTCTATGAGGTTCAGGTAGTAAAATACATGGTGCTTTTTTTTAATCTCCGTGGTCACCGGGACCGCCTTCGTGAGGAAGGCCGACCTCAGGTCCCTTGCATAGCCGGCCCGCTCGGGTATCCTTGAGAGGAAGGAGATGAAAGCGGCCTCAAAGGCGTTCTGGAAAAGTACCGCCGTATCGAACCCCCTGGCCTTAAGCTCCGAGGAGATATTTATTTTTTCAAGTATGCCGCCCTTTTTCCCGCCGTACTCGAGTATTTCCGAAATAGCCGGGTTGTTCTCGAATATTGGGACGACCTTCGGTTTGGCGAGTACGGCTATCATTGAGGAAGGGAAAAGGCGCTTCAAGGCGTCCAGGGCCGGGAGGCACATGACCGCGTCGCCTATCCAGTTCGGCACCCTTACGATGATATTCTTTCCGCTTTCCTTGCGCATACGCCTTAAGGGGGAATTTGAATTTCGTGAAAACCCGGGCGCCTGGCCATGCAAGGACCATCCCTGGATTCCATTGATTATAGTATGAAAAAGGGCGGGTTTTCAATCTGCAAAACCCGGCGCGCCTTGACTTGCCCCGGGGTTTTTGCTATTTTTTTCAAATACATCCGTGCCACGGCCGCTCTAAACCCTCCAGGCGCCCTTTTCCCGGAGGGACGCCCCGTTTACCCGCTTCCCGAAAACAAGAAAGCATTTCTGTATTCTGCCTTGCATACCCGAAAAAGAACGCGTAAGCGCTGGAGGAACGATGAACTGGCATCTTAGGGAATACGAGGAAGTCCTGGGCGAGCTCCGCTCCGCCACTGAAGGGCTCACGCAGGAGGAGGCCGCAACCCGGCTCGAGGACTACGGGCCGAACGTCCTCGAGGAGAAGAAAAAGAGGTCCGTCCTCGCCATGTTCCTCGACCAGTTCAAGGACTTCATGATAATCGTCCTCCTTGCCGCTGCGCTCGTCTCCGGGCTCATAGGCGAGCCCGTCGATACCATCGCCATAATAGTCATAGTCGCCCTGAACGCGGTTATCGGCTTCGTCCAGGAGTACAGGGCCGAGAAGGCGATAGCCGCGCTCAAGAAGATGGCCGCGCCCTCGGCGCTCGTGCTGCGGGACGGCGCGCCTGTGGCGGTCCCGGCCTCGATGCTCGTCCCCGGGGACATCGTCGTATTGGAGGCCGGGAACATTGTCCCGGCTGATTTGAGGCTCATCGAGGCGGCGCGGTTCCTATGCGAGGAGGCCGCGCTCACGGGCGAGTCCGCGCCCGTGGAGAAGCACACCCGCGCTCTCCACGAAAAAGACCTCCCGATAGGCGACAGGAAAAATATGGCCTACAGCGGGACCTCCGTGACCCACGGCAGGGGCAAGGGGGTCGTGGCCGCAACCGGCGCGGAGACGGAAATAGGCAGGATCGCCTCTCTCATCCAGGAAGGCGAGGAGGTCAAAACGCCGCTTCAGAAACGTCTTGCGAGCTTCGGGCAGAAGCTCGCCTTTGCCGTCTTGCTCATCTCTGCCGCGGTCTTCGGCATCGGGATGCTCCGCGGGGAGCCTGCGCTCCTCATGCTCCTTACGGCCATCTCGCTCGCGGTGGCCGCGATACCCGAGGCCCTTCCTGCGGTCGTTACAATCTCGCTCGCCCTGGGCGCAAAGAGGCTCGTCAGACAGCACGCCCTCGTGAGGAAGCTCCCAGCGGTCGAAACCCTCGGCTCGATAACCTACATATGCTCGGACAAGACCGGTACCCTCACCATGAACATGATGGCGGTCGAGGAGGCCTACATAGGCGGGAGGCTCTGGAAGACAGGCGAGGAGGCATCGGGGAACGCATCCATCGAGTTCATGAGGGCCATCGCCCTAAATAACGACGCGCGCGAGGGCGCGGACGGGGTCATCGGCGACCCCACTGAGGTATCGCTCTACAACTACGCAAAAGAGCACGGCTTTGAAAAGGACGCGGTCGAAAGGGAATACCCGAGAAAGGATGAAATACCCTTTGACGCTGAAAGGAAGGCCATGACGACCGTGCATCTACTTCCGGACGGCCGCGCCGTGAGCATCACAAAAGGCGCGCTCGAAGTGCTGCTCGAAAGGTCCGTCGATATGCTCGCGGACGAGGGCAGGAAGCCGCTTGACAGGGCCGGGCTCTTGAGGGCGGGCGACAGGATGGCCGCAGACGGCCTCCGTGTCCTTTGCGCGGCGAAAAGGGAATGGGAGAGCCTCCCCGGCGAGCTCAAGGCCGAGGAGGTGGAAGCCGGGCTGACGATACTCGGTCTTGCGGGCATAATGGACCCTCCGAGGGACGAGGCCAGGGAGGCGATCGCGGACTGCAAGACCGCCGGTATAAAGCCCGTGATGATAACTGGCGACCACCCGATAACCGCGCGCGTCATCGCGAAAAGGCTCGGCCTCGTGGACGGGGACGACGCCAAGTCCATAATGACCGGCAGGGAGCTTGAAAAGCTCCCCATGGACGAGTTCGAAAGACGGGTGGAGGACATAAGGGTCTACGCCCGGGTTGCGCCCGAGCAGAAATTGAAGATAGTCCGGGCGCTCCAGGACAAGGGCGAGTTCGTGGCCATGACCGGAGACGGAGTGAACGACGCGCCGGCCTTGAAGAGGGCCGACATAGGGGTCGCCATGGGCATAACCGGCACCGACGTCGCCAAGGAGTCCTCTGACATGGTCTTGACCGACGACAACTTCGCGACTATCGTTAAATCGGTGCGGGACGGCAGGAGGATATTCGACAACATAAGGAAGTTCATAAAATACACCATGACAAGCAACTCGGGCGAGATATGGACCATATTCCTCGCGCCCTTCTTCGGCCTCCCCATCCCGCTCCTTCCCATACACATACTCTGGATAAACCTCGTTACCGACGGCCTCCCGGGGCTCGCGCTCGCGGCGGAGCGCTCGGAAAAGGACATAATGAAGAGGCCGCCGAGGCACCCGAAGGAGAGCATCTTCGCCCAGGGGCTCGGGGCGCACATCATCTGGGTGGGGCTCTTGATGGGCGGCATATCGATACTCACGCAGGCCTTGAGCATCAATACCGGCGCGGCCCCGTGGCAGACGATGGTATTTACGGTGCTGTGCCTGAGCCAGATAGGGCACGTCCTGGCCATCAGGTCCGATACCGAGTCGCTCTTCACGATGGGGTTTTTCTCGAACAAGCCCCTTCTCGGTGCGGCCCTCCTTACGTTCGGGCTCCAGATGGCGGTCATATACGTGCCGTTCCTCAACCCGATATTCAAGACAGAGCCGCTTACGATATTTGAGCTTGCGGCAACGCTCGCGCTTTCATCGGTCGTCTTCATAGCGGTAGAGTTCGAGAAGCTCTTCAAGAGGAGGATGAGGCGGTGAATAAAAAAACCCGCCGAATGCGGCGGGGTTGCATGTCTTAAAAAACCTGGCCGAATAGAATCAGAAATCCCTCGGCACAGCTAACATCCTGTCGAGCGCGGCCTTTGCCCTGGCCCTTATATCCTCGGGGACGGTGACCACGTTCTTCATCTCGATAAGGCTCGTCTTTACGTCCTCGATGGTTATGAGCTTCATGTTCGGGCAGATGAGGGACTTGGACGGCAGGACGAACTTCTTCTCGGGGTTTTCCTTCCTCAGCCTGTAGAGTATGCCCATTTCCGTCCCGATAATGAGGGTCTTCGCCTCGGTCGAGGCCGCGAACTTGTACATGCCCGATGTAGAGCAGACGTGGTCGGCGAGCTTTACGACCTCGGGCCTGCACTCCGGGTGGCAGACGAATAGGGCGTCCGGGTTTTCCTTTTTTGCCTTGAGGACGTCCTCGACCGTGAGCCTCTCATGTGTCGGGCAGTAGCCGTCCCACCACTCCATCCGCTTTTTCGCCCTCAGCGACACGTAATGCGAGAGGTTCCTGTCCGGGATCATGTACGCTCGGTCATCGGCGAGGGAATCGACCACCCTTACTGCGTTGGCCGAGGTGCAGCAGATGTCGCTTAAAGCCTTCACAGCCGCGCTGGTATTGACGTACGCGACGACCGGCACGCCGGGCCTTTTCTCCTTCTCCCTTGCGAGGTCCTCGGGGGTTATCATGTCGGCCATGGGGCAGCCCGCGTCCATCCTCGGGAGTATCACCGTCTTTTCCGGCGAGAGTATGGCCGCGCTCTCGGCCATGAAGTGGACCCCGCAGAAGACTATCACCTTTGCGTCGCTTTCAGCCGCGGCCTGGCTCAATGCAAGCGAGTCGCCCGTTATGTCGGCTGTCTCCTGCACCTCGTCCCTCTGGTAGTTGTGGGCGAGCATTATGGCGTTCCTTTCCTTAAGGAGCGCCCTCACCTCTTTTTTAAGTCCTTCCCTGTCGTCCATCTCTTCCCCGTCAACTTGTATTCCGGCGCGGCACTAAGGGCTTTATCGCGCGCGTCAACATATGATATTATTCCAAAAAAACAGGCCGGTAAAGGATTTAATGAGATGGCGCTTGAGGAAATGGAAAAAAGAGAGCTGCTCCGGATAGCGCGCGGGGCGATAGAGGCAAGGGCAGGAAGGACATCCGCTTCCACGAAAAAGGATAACGCTTCAGGGGCACTGAACGAGGACTCAGGCACGTTCGTCACCTTGAACAGAAAAGGGCGGCTCAGGGGCTGTCTCGGCGTTTTCGCCTCAGAGGACCCGCTCTGGAAGACGGTTGAGCGCATGGCATCGGCAGCGGCTTCCGAAGACCCGAGGTTCGCGCCCGTCGGCGAGGACGAGCTTCCGGAAATCGACATCGAGATATCCGTCCTTACGCCTCTAAGGAAGATAGACGACCCGGAAGAGGTGGAGGTGGGCCGCCACGGCCTGGTCGTAGCGTCGGGGAACAAGCGCGGCGCGCTTCTCCCGCAGGTGGCGGTAGAGCACGGCCTTGACAGGGAGACCTTCCTTTCCGAGACCTGCGTCAAGGCTGGCCTCAAGCCCGACGCATGGAAAGAGGGCGCGTCGATCTACGTCTTCGAGGCGGAGGTGTTCGGGGAGAAGGTGAAGGATAAAGTCTTATAGGTCTCAAAATAAAAAGGCCAGCCTTTTGGCCGGCCTTTCATTTGCATTTTTGCCGAGCGTCTACTTAAGCTCCCCCACGGCCTTCCCTATCCTCTTTATGCCCTTCTCTATGTTGTCCATCGAAGTCGCGTAGGATAGCCTCACGAAACGGTCGTCGCCAAAGGGCTCTCCTGGGACGACCGCTATCCCGGCCTCGTCAATGAGGTAGGTGGCGAGCGCCACGGAGCCGTCAATCTTCTTCCCCTTATATGACCTTCCGAAGAGGCCCGAGACGTTAGCGAATACATAGAACGCGCCCTGCGGCCTTATCGCGCTTATGCCTTTTATGGCGTTCAGGCCGCCCACCATAACGTCCCGCCTCTTGCCGAACTCCGTAAGCATGCGGGTTATGACGTCCTGCGGGCCGCTTATGGCCTCGACCGCCGCCCACTGGCTGATTGACGCCGGGTTCGAGGTGGACTGGCTCTGTATGTTGGTCATGGCCTTTATTATCTCCTTCGGTCCGGCGGCGTAGCCTATCCTCCAGCCCGTCATTGAATAGGTCTTGGAGACGCCGTTAAGGACTATGGTCCTCTTCCTGACCTCGTCCGAGACGGAGGCTATGGATACGGCGCGGAAGCCGTCATAGGTGAGCTTCTCGTATATCTCGTCGGATATGATGAGGAGCCCGTTCTGAAGGGCTATCTCGGCGAGCTTCTGAAGCTCCTTTTCCGTGTAGGCCGCGCCCGTGGGGTTGGAGGGGCTGTTTATGACGACCGCCCTCGTATTGGGGCCTATTGCCGCCCTGAATGCCTCGGGCGACATCCTGAAGCCCGCGGCCTCGTCGGTGTGCACTACCCTGGGTATGCCGCCGCCGAGCGCGGCCATCACGGGGTACGAGACCCAGTACGGGGCCGGTATTATGACCTCGTCGCCTGGGTCGAGTATTGCCTGGAAGAGGTTGAAGATGGAGTGCTTGCCGCCGCAGGATACTATTATCTCGTCTCGCGAGTAGTCGAGGGAGTTGTCCCGGCTGAACTTCCCGATGATGGCGTCCTTCAGCTCGTTTATGCCGCCGACCGGGGTATATTTGGTGTGCCCTTCGCGTATGGCCCTTATGGCGGCCTCTTTTATGTTCTCGGGCGTATCAAAGTCCGGCTCGCCCGCGCCGAAGCCTATGACGTCCCTGCCCTCCGCCTTGAGCGCCCTCGCCTTCGCGGTTATGGCGAGCGTTACCGATTCCTCGAGTCCTGAAAGCCTTCCTGCAAGCTTGAACATCCCGATGCTCCTTCGTGATCAGGCTGCTGAACGCGTTTTGAGTTTTTCAGCAACCTGCTATTTCCTGCGGCCCTTTTTTGGGTTGGGGGCCGCCTTGAACTTCTCCTTAAGCTTTCTCGCGACCCGCGGGGTCACAAATGCGTTCACGTCGCCGCCGTAGCGGGCTATCTCCTTTATGAACCTTGAGCTCACGGGCGCGTAGTTGTCCGAGGTCATCATGAATACCGTCTCTATCGCGGGGTCGAGCTTCCTGTTTATGAGCGCCATCTGGAACTCGTACTCGAAATCCGACATTACCCTTAGGCCCCTGAGGACGATATTCGCCCCCTTTTTCCTGACGTAATCCATGAGGAGGGAATCGAAGCTTTCGACCTTGACCTTTTTGTGCCTGCCGACCTCTTCCCTTATCATCGCGAGCCGCTCGGAGGCGCTGAAAAGCGGCGCCTTCCCGGGGCTCTCGGCAACGGCGACTATGAGGACGTCAAAGAGCTTCACCCCGCGCTCTATGATATCGAGGTGGCCCCTGGTTATCGGGTCGAAGGTCCCGGGGTAGACGCCTATGCGCTTAAGTCTGGCCATTATCGCTCCGTTTGAGGAAGTATACGAGCGTGTCGCCGTACCTCCTCCGGTCGTAGACCTCAAGGCCGGGGATATCCGCCTCGATCGGCGCCTTTTTCGCCGACTCCGCGACTACCGCCCCTTTGGGGGCCAAAAGGCCTCCGAGTCCTATGGCCTTTAAGGTGCCGACGAGCAGCTCTGAGCTGTAAGGGGGGTCTATTATTACGAGATCGAAGCTTTCGCCCTTCCTTGAAAGCTCCTCAACGGCCTTTACGGCGTCCTTCCGGATTATGCGGGCCTTCTGTCCGCATATGTCGAGGTTCTTCCGTATGACCTGGGCCGCGCCCTTGTCGCTTTCTACGAAGGCGGCCTCGGAAGCCCCCCTTGAGAGGGCCTCGATGCCCATGGCCCCGGTCCCGGCGTAGAGGTCGAGCACCGTCCTATAAGGGAACTCCCTGGGGAGGATGTTGAATACCGCCTCCCTCACCTTGTCGGAGGTGGGCCGTATCCCGGGTCCCCGGAAAGAAGCGAGCCTCCTGCCCTTGAGACTGCCCCCTATTACCCTCAAGGCCTATCGCCCGCCGCCCTCGGGCACTCCGAAGACCTTTATGGAGATTAGCCTTTTCCTGGGGCCGTCGAACTCGGAGAAGTACACGGCCTGCCACTGCCCGAGCGCGAGCCTGCCCTTGGTGACCGGCACGGTAATGCTGTTCCCCACCAGGAGGGATTTCAAATGGGCGTCGGCGTTCCTGCCGTAGTCGCCCTTGTTGTGCTTGTACTCGGGCTTATTGGGGACCATTTCCTTCAGAAAATTATGGAAGTCCTCCTCGAGGTCGCGGTCGGCGTTGTTCAAGTGTATGCTCGCGGTAGTATGGCCCGTAAATACCAGCGCCATGCCCTCGTGGATGCCGCTCTCCGATATTACGGCCTCCACCTGGTTCGTTATGTTGACCTCCTCGGTCTTGGCACCCGACTTGACCCTGATAGCGCTGGCAAAGACCTTCATCTGCCCTCCTTGGAATCGGAAATCTGGCCGCTCTCATTCCCCGCGGGCCAGTATTATACTTTATCTGCCGGGCGGAATTCCACAGGAACAATCAACTCAAGAGCCCGGGCAGCACTTGCCCGGCCCTGCCCTGAAGGACCGCGTCAGCGCGGCCCGAAAGCGGCGTCCTCTCGGTGTTTATCTCGATAACGAACGCGCCCGCGTCCTTTGCCCTTGCCGCAAAAGAAGCTGCCGGGTGCACGACCCCGGACGTGCCTATGACGAGCATGAAATCCGCTCCGGAGGCGGCGTCAAAGGCCCTGTAAAGGAGGTCCTCCGGGAGTGTTTCTCCGAACCAGACGACACCCGGCCTTAGAAGCCCGCCGCAGCCGCACCTCGGCGGTATTTTTATCGGCACTTCCCTGTTTTCGCTTGAGGCCCCGCATCCGACGCACCGGACCGTCCATATGGAGCCGTGAATCTCAAGGACGTTCCTGCTCCCGGCGCTCCTGTGCAGGCCGTCCACGTTCTGGGTGACGAGGGTAAAGGCGGGGTTCCGTCTTTCGAGCTCCGCGAGCGCGTAGTGGGCCTGGTTGGGCCTTATGCCGGATATGAGGGAGCGCCTCCAGTCGTACCACTCCCAGACGAGCGCCGGGTCTCGCTCGAAGGCCTCGGGTGTAGCGAGGTCCTCGGGCCTGAAGTTCCTCCAGAGGCCTTCCGGCCCCCTGAAGGTAGGCACGCCGCTCTCGGCGGAAACACCGGCTCCGGTAAGCGCCACGGGCGAACGGGCCGCCATGAGCCTTTCCTTTATCGCGTGAAATTCCATCCGGGTATATGGGTCGGCTGGAGCGGGACGACCCGGGCTCCAGGCGCAGGCCAGTTGGTTTACGGAGAGACGGCGCGGGGGCGGGGCATCAGGTCCTGAACTTGCCCTCTCTGGAGATTACTCCGTTCTTTATCGCTTCCTTTATTATCCTTCTTGCGCTCTCGATATGCTCTTCCTCCACGGCTATCCTCTTTTCGATGTAGGCGCCGATGTCGGTTGCGAAGCGGAGCTTGCCGAGCGACCTGAAGGAACACGTGATATGGCGCCCTTCCATCAGGGTCTCCACCACGCTTGCGTCAAGGTCGTTATAGAAGGAATAAAGGTCTATGAACTTAATCCTGGTTGCCATAAGCCAAAAAAGTATACTGAAAATCGCCGGTTTTGTCAAACATTGCCTTCTTATGGCAAGCTGCTGAGTATCCATTCCCCGAGGAGCGCGGCGGCTCCGCTTGACTTTTATGGCAGACGCCTGAGATAATCGGTTTTAT
>DIDN01000032.1 GCA_002418185.1 Deltaproteobacteria bacterium UBA5799 | reverse complement strand
CCGAAAGCGCGGCAGCGCGTTAAAGGGCCTTTTGCGACAGGGGCGTAGGGCCTGTGCGCGCCGATATTCCAATCCCCTCCGGAAAAAGGGCAATTCGATTCGATTACGATGAAGCGCGGCAACCTTTCTTCAATCCTTACTTCCTATTATTCCTCACTCTTTTCGGCCTTCGGCCCCCAGGGCTGGTGGCCGGGGAGGACCCGCTTCGAGGTAATCACAGGGGCAATCCTCACCCAGAACACTGCCTGGACCAATGTCGAGAAGGCCATAAGGAACCTCCGGGAAAGGAAGGTCCTCTGCCCCGAACGGATGCGCGCGCTGCCGCACAATGAGCTTGCAGGCCTAATAAGGCCAGCAGGTTACTTCAACATCAAGGCCAGGAGGCTCAGAAGCTTCCTCGACCACCTCTACTTTGAGCACAAGGGGAGTCTTGATAAACTCCTTAGGCAGGACTCTCGAAAGCTCAGGCCAGAGCTCCTTTCCATAAACGGCATCGGCCCGGAGACCGCCGATTCCATTATCCTTTACGCCGCGGGCCGCCCGGAGTTCGTGGTCGACGCTTATACCAAAAGGATATTCGAGAGGCACGGGCTTGTCGGGGGCGGCGCAGGCTACGAGGAGGTCAAGGCCCTCTTCATGGAGAACCTGCCTCCGGATGCGCGCATATTCAATGAATACCACGCCCTCATTGTGCGGACCGGAAAGGACTTCTGCAGGCCCGGGGAGCCCAGGTGCGACTCCTGTCCGCTTTCAAGGCACCTCCCTTAGCGTTTTTTCCTCTACCGCTTGGCATTTCCTTTCCCAAGTAGTAAAATCCCCGTATGAAAAGGATAAGGCTCCTCGATAAGTCACTTGCCTCGAAGATTGCCGCCGGCGAGGTGGTGGAAAGGCCGGAGAGCGTCTTGAAAGAGCTCCTCGAGAACTCCATTGACGCCGGGGCCACGGTCATTTCCGTGACAGTGGCCGAGGGCGGAAAGAGGCTCATCCGCGTCGTTGACAACGGCTCCGGGATTTCGAGGGAGGACGCCTCCCTGGCCTTTGCCCGCCATGCCACCTCCAAGATCGAGAGCGAGGAGGACCTCGAAAGGATATTGACCATGGGTTTCAGGGGCGAGGCCCTTGCAAGCATCTCTGCCGTCTCGACCGTGACGCTCAGGACCAGGCGGCCCGGCGAGGTCGAGGGCACGATGGTCGAGGTCAGGGGGGGAGGAGAGCCGGTCGTAGCCTCCGACGGCTGCCCGGAGGGCACTTCAATCGAGGTAAAAGACCTCTTCTACAACACACCGGCGAGGCTCAAGTTCATGCGCGGGGCGGAAGCCGAGTACGGCCGCATACTCGATACCTTCAAAAGGATATCCCTCATAAACCCGGATAAGCGCATGAGGATCGTGCACGGCTCTGGAAGGCCGCTCGATGCGCTCCCAGGCACGTTGAGGCAGAGGATATCGGACCTCTTCGGCCCGGATGTGGCCGGGAAGCTTGTCGAGGTGGAAACGCCCGACCTTTCCGGTTTTGTCGGCCCTGTCGACTTGAGTTACCCCACTGCCAGGCACATCCATACCTTCGTAAACGGCAGGTGGGTCCGCGACAGGTCCGTCAACCGTGCTATACTCGAAGGATACGGGGGCCTGCTCGGCGGGAGATACCCCTTTGCCGTCCTGGACCTCAATGTCCCGCCCGAGGACGTTGACGTAAACATCCACCCCTCAAAGAGCGAGGTGAGGTTCCGTAACCAGAGCTATGTCTACGACCTGGTGAGGTTCGCGGTCCGGGGCGCGCTCTCGGCCAGGACGAGGCCTTTCGGTTCCGGGATACACGGGACAGCCTCCAGGGAGGCGGTTTCCTATGCGGGCCTGGAGCGGCAGGGAAAGGCTCCGGCGCTTAATGAGAGCGGGGCGATGTACCTCGAAAGGCCTGTCCAGCTCGGTTTTTCTGAAACAAAGGAGGATATTGAGGGGGTCAGGAACCCCGAGTTCCTGTACCTTGAGGTGATAGGCCAGCTCTGGGGCGAATTTATCGTAGCCCAAGGCCCGGAGGACGGCGGAGAAGCATACCTGATAGACCAGCACGGCGCTGCCGAGAGGTGCGCCTTCGAGGCCTTGAAGAAAAGGCTCGCCTCAGGCCCCATAAAGAGCCAGGCCCTCCTTCTCCCTGAGAGGATAGAGACGTCGCCCGGGGAGAAAGAGACGCTTCTAAGGGTCCTTGATAGCCTCTCGGAGCTGGGTTTCGAGCTCATGCCCTTCGGCCCTTCCGTGAAGTCCGGGGGTGAGACCTTCCTGCTTAAGTCCGTGCCGGACCTCCTTGCGGGCAGGAGCTCGGCCTCGCTCATAAAGGACCTGGCCGAAGAACTCTCCTTTCACGGCGGCAGCCGGAAGACCGAGGAGAGGGTCGAGTCCGCGCTAATGAGGATAGCATGCCACAGCGTCATAAGGGGGCCGAGGCCGCTAAGGAAAGAAGAGGCCCAGGCCCTTTTGAAAGAGATGGCCAGGATAGACTTTGCCGGGCACTGCCCCCACGGCAGGCCGGTAGTGAAGAGGCTCTCAAGGAGGGAGATAGAGTCCTTCTTCGGGAGGTGAGGGTGAGGTGAGGGTCTCCCGCCGCGACTTCCTGAGGGGCGGGGCGCTCCTTGGCGGCGCTCTCCTATTCGAGAGCACGGTGCTGGCGCCGAGGGGCGTAAGGGTCCAGGAGGCTGCGGTCAGGATAAGCGGCCTGCCCCCTGCCTTTAACGGGTTCGCCATCTGCCACCTTACCGACATCCACCACAGCCCTGTTGTTGGCCTGGGCTACATAGAAAGTGTGGTGGATGAGGCGAACAGCCTCGCCCCCGACCTCTTTGTCCTCACCGGCGACTATATCGACGACGGCAGGGAGTACATGCCCCCTGTCATAAAGGCCCTTTCCCGGCTCAAGGCCCGCTTCGGGACGCTGGCCGTCCTCGGAAACCACGACCACTTTATCGGTATGGACTACACCGAAGAGGTCATGGAGGCCTACCGGGTCCCGCTTCTTCAGAACAGCCACATCCTGATTGAGTCAGGTAAAGACGCGCTCTGCATAGGAGGGGTAAGGGACTATCTCGAAGACGCGCCCGACGCAAGAGAGGCCCTGAGCGGCGCACCAAAGGATGTGCCCAGGGTGCTCCTCTCCCACCACCCCGATTACGCGGAGTTCCTCCCCGGAAACGAGCGGGTAGACCTCGTCCTTTCCGGGCACACCCACGGCGGCCAGGTAAGGCTCCCATTCTCGTTCGCCCCTGTCGTGCCCTCCGGCTTCGGCCAGAAATACGCGGGCGGCCTCGTCCGGAACGGGGCTACACAGGTCTATGTATCAAGGGGCGTGGGAGTCGTCACGATACCCGTAAGGTTCAACTGCCCGCCTGAGATAACCCTCATCCGTCTCGTGACATAAGCCTTTGAAAATTGTATAATTTCCCGATGGAAAAGCTTGTCGTCATAGCCGGGCCCACCGCATCCGGCAAATCGGCACTGGCAATAGAGCTTGCGCGTCTCTTTGACGGCGAGGTCATAAGCGCCGATTCCATGCAGGTCTACAAACACATGGATACAGGCACGGCCAAGCCCGCGGAAGCTGAAATGGCCGGCATACCCCACCACCTCATAAGCATAGTAGACCCTTCGGAAGAGTACACTGCCGCCCGGTTCAGGGATGACGCCCTCCGCAGTATACGGGAGATACACGGAAGGGGAAAGAGGGCCATAATCGCCGGGGGCACGGGCCTTTACATAAAGGCCCTTACCCAGGGGCTCTTCGAGGGGCCGGAAGCTGACTGGGGACTCCGTAGAGACCTCCTCGAAGAGGCCGGGAGGAAGGGAAGGGAAGCGCTCCATGAGAAGCTTCGCGAGGTGGACCCAGTAAGCGCCGCCCGCATACACCCCAACAACCTCCACAGGCTCATAAGGGCCCTGGAGGTATACAGCCTCTCCAAAAGGCCCATATCGGAGTTCCAGAAAGAGCACTCCTTTGCCCCGGCCCCCTTTGAGACGCTGAAGGTCGGGCTTACGATGGACAGGACAGAGCTCTACTCGGCCATAGACAGGCGCGTCGAGGGGATGGTCAAGGCAGGTCTCCTGGACGAGACGAAAAGGCTCCTTTCAACGGGATACCATTCCGGCTTGAAGCCGATGCGCGGTTTGGGTTATAAGGAGATGACAGGCTTCATAGAGGGAGAGTACGCCTTCGAAGAGGCCGTAAGGCTCATAAAGAGGAATACGAGGCACTACGCCAAAAGGCAGATGACGTGGTTCAGGAAGGACCCTGAAATAAGATGGTTCAATCCGGCGGACAAAAACTGTATAATAGGGCTTGTAAGGGGGTTTCTGGATTGAGGTATTTGCTTATAATCATATTCCTGGCCGTTTTCGTCGCCGGTTCCCCTGGAGGCGCCGGGGCTGCGGATGTCGTCGTGATACCGTCCGAGGGCACTGCCGCGAAGTCCGAGGACCTGGCCCGGATGAAGCGTTCGGCACTGGATGCGGCCCTCATGAACGCGGTAAGGGACGCCGTTAACTCGATACTATTGAAGGAATCGCTCGTTGCTCCCGAGGCCGTCATAAGGGAGCTGACCTCGAACCCCGGGACCCACGTCCTCAACTACAGGATACGCTCCGAAGGGCTTGTTACGCACATGGACGCGCTCCCGGCCGGCGGGCCGCTCCCGGTAGACGCCTCGCCGGGCGCGGGAGTTGAACTCTACCATGTCTGGATAGACGCGTCCGTCGACAAGGACGCGCTCCGGGAAGCCATAACCAAATATCTCGCCGTAAGCGCCTATCAGAGCCCGCTCGTCATAAACATAGTCGAGGTGGACGACTACCAGACCTTCACCGGGCTCCTCGCTTCGCTCAAGAAGATCGCCGTCATCAAACACCTCTCATACAGGACCTTTTCCCCGGGCAGGGTCACGCTTCTGGCCGAGACCGGCGCAAGCGCCCGCATGCTCGCGGCCAGGATAGCCAACGAGGTGCCCGAGAAATTCGCAGTGGTCGAGGGGGCCGGGCAGATAATCATAAGGCCCTCGGAGGGGCTCTCGCTGGAATGAGGATTTTTTCAGCCATACTGCTGGCCCTTGTGCTCGTCGGCTGCGGGTCCGCGGTCAGGCACGTCATGATAGACGGGTACGCGCTCGCCCCGCCCAGAAAGGTCGCGGTGCTTCCGGTCGTCTGGGAAAAGAAAGCTCCCGGCGAGGCCGACGACATAAGCCGTCTTTTCAGGGCCATGTCCGCCGAAAAGCTCGCGAGCCTCAACTACCTGACGGTGCCGCTCGATGAATTCGACAAGGGCGGCAGGGACGCCGGGGACTGGGCCGCCAGTCCCCCGAATGAGGCAGCGGCCCTTCTTGGGGCCGACTCGCTGCTATACATCCGCGTAAGCGACTGGGACAAGGACAGCTTCCTTCCGTACGCTTCCCTGAGCATAGAGGCGTCGTTCGAGCTCCGTTCGCCGTCCGGACAGCTCTTATGGAAGGCCGACTACAGGAACAAGGAATCGGACCTTAATCTTGACAGGACGTCAATGCACCTTTCCGTGTACAAGGCCTACGAGCCCAGGGTGCAGAGGTTTGTGGACGCGGTATTCTCAACACTGCCGTCCGGGAAGGCGGAGGAGCGGACAAGGAAGACCTATTTCAAGTGGCTGCCGTGACACCCGGCTCCTGAGAGGGGAGGCATTCCAGCGGAATGAAGCACATCCCGAACCTCCTTACGGTCCTGAGGATAGCCCTCGTACCGGTCTTCCTGTATTTCGTCGTAATCGAGGAGCTTTACACGGCGGCCGTCATTTTCATCGCTGCGGGGGTCACTGACGGGATAGACGGATTCATCGCGCGCAGGTACGACCTGAGGACCGAGTTCGGCGCCAACATGGACCCGTTCGCGGACAAGTTCCTCCTCATGAGCGCGTACATAGCGCTCACGGCCAAGGGGCTCCTTCCGCTCTGGCTCACCATACCCGTCGTACTCAAGGACTCCTTCCTCCTGACCGGGGTCATAGCGCTCAGGGGCATGGGCAGGAAGGTAGCGGCCTCCCCGAGCGTTTTCGGAAAATCCACTACGGTACTGCAGATACTGACGGTCGTCTATGCCATGCTCCTCGGCAGGGACGCCTTTTTTCCGTTCCTGGCCGGGGCAACGGCCCTGATTACCGTCTATACCTGGATAGACTACTCGAGGAGGGAGTACCTGATCCAGACGGGGAGGAAATAAGCATTCCTGCAACGCCTTTTTACCGCCCTCCTCTGCCGGCCAAGCCCCTTACTCCACTGAAGCGGAACCGACCGTGAGATATAGGTTCTATTCCACGACAGAGAAGGCCTGGGACGCGATGTTCGAGGCCATATCCGAGGCGAGGGAGTCCATCTGCCTCGAGATGTACATCTTCGTGGACAACACCCCCAGGCACGCCTTCATCGAGGCGCTAAAGAGGAAGGCGCGCGAGGGCGTGCGCGTAAAGGTCATAATCGACTCCTTCGGCAGCTCGGAGCTGAGCAGGGAGGCAATCGATGAGATACGGAGGGCCGGGGCGGAGCTCATGCTCTTCAGCCGCTGGTTCCGCCACACTCATAAGAAGCTCCTGGTCGTCGACGAGAAGGTCGCCTTTGTCGGCGGGGTGAACATCCACCGCCTCTTCCTCAAATGGAAGGACCTCCAGATACGCCTCGAAGGGACGATAGTGAATAGCGTCCTCTGCTCCTTTGCCCGGACCTACGTCATGTGCGGCGGGAAAGACCCATCGGTAGCGCGCTTCTGCGAAAGGAGGACGAAGCTCGCGGAACGGGCGCGCATCTGGTTCCTCGAGCACCAGCCGCCGAAAGGCAAGAGGCTCATAAAGAAGCATTACAGGAGCGCCATAGCGAGGGCCCGGAAAAGCATCGTGATAGTCACGCCGTATCTCTTCCCGAGGCGGTGGATGGTGGCGCTCCTCCACCAGGCGGTGCTCAGGGGCGTGAAAGTCGAGATGATACTCCCCCGCCGCACCGACCACCGGCTTTTCACCAAGACGAACTTCTTCTACATATCCTCGCTCGCGTCCACGGGTATAGACTTCTACATCCAGAACGATATGAACCACGCGAAGGTCCTTCTGGTCGACGGAAAGGAAGGGGTCGTGGGCTCGCAGAACCTCGACATACTCTCCTTCGACTACGGGATCGAGGCCGGGGTGTGCTTCAGGGAAAAAGAGATGGTAGAGGACCTCAAGGGCATCATTGAGGAGTGGAAGGCAGACTCCGTCCCGTTCGACCCGTCGATGTACAGGGAGAAGTGGATCGACTTCCTGATAGCGCCGGTCATCAGGCTTTTCCAGACGATAATGTGAGGCGCGCCAGCGGGCTTCTTTTTTCTGTCATTCTGCAGAACGAGGCCCTTCGCTTCGCTCAGGGTAAACTCCGCGACCGAAGAATCTCGTATTCAAGCCTTGTTGCAAAAAGGCCTTTTAACGCGCTGCCGCGCTCTTTTCGGGCATAAGGCTCCGCGCCCTTTCCGCCTCCTTCCCGCGGGCTCGGCCCTTATGTCGCTCGGCCTTCGGCCTCGCTCCTGCTGCCCCGCCTTATGCCCCCGGGTTGTGTTGAAAGGCAAAAGCAAAAAAACGGTTTTTTTCTCAGCAGCTAGCTGAAAAACCGTTTTTATTCAGGCTGCTCAAAAAGCTCCAGATGCGAGGCGTCGAGGAGCGAGGAATGAGGCGTACTTTCGTGTACGCCGCAGTGACGAGCGACGTAGCCTTCGAAGCAGATGGACTTTTTCAGCAGCCTTCAAATATCAGAACGCCTCTGGCATGCCCTTAAGCTCCGATAGCCTGAAGACAGGGCCGCACTGGCAGACATAGACGCTGTTTATCTGGCAGTGGCCGCATTTGCCCACCCCGCACTTCATCCGCCTCTCAAGAGAGACGAATATGTCTTCTGCTCCGAGCCCCCTGGCGTTGAGGCTCAGGATAACGAACCTGTACATGACCGGCGGGCCGATTATGACGCCCACGGTGTTCATATGGGCCATCTCTATCTTGGGGATGAGGGCGGTAACGAGGCCCGTATGACCTTTCCAGGGCCCGTCCGGCTTGTCTACCGTTGCCTGGATGTCGAGGCCGCGCCGCCTCCAGCCGTCCATCTCCTCGGCAAATAGCATCTCCTCCGGGGTCTTAGCGCCGTAGATGAGCGTAAGCCGCCCGAACCGCCCGGGCTTATCGAGCACGGCCTTCAAGAGCGAGCGCATGGGCACGATGCCTATGCCGCCCGCAACGAAGACGATGTCCCTGCCTTCCAGCGCGCTGAGGTCAAAGCCCCTGCCAAAGGGGCCGCGTATCCAGATGCGGTCGCCCTTCCGGAGCCTGTGGAAGGCGTTCGTCAGGTTCCCGACCGCCCTTATGCAAAGCTCTATCTTTTTCTCGCCGGGCCCGGAGGTGATGGAGATTGGCGCCTCGCCATAGCCGGGCAGTCCGACCATGAAGAACTGGCCCGGGCCGTAGTCGAGAAGCGTCTCGTTCGAGGGGGCGACTACGAAGAACCTCTCCTTTTCGCTCACCCGTATCGAGCGCTCCACCGTCCCGGGGAACGGGAGATAGGGGGAGTCCATGCCCCTTGAGAGCGCTTCTTCATTATGTTCCGGCTTATGCTCCGGCATTTTCGCGTATAAGCTCATTTGTAACATCCGCTATGTTTATCTTTACGAGGCACGACCTCGAACACCTGCCGCACCCCACGCAGAAGAGCGAATCAAAGGTGTCGGAGAGGTACCTGAACTTCCTGTTGAACCTGTGCCGGAGCCTTTCGGCCCGGGTCTTCCTGAAATTATGCCCTCCGGCCACCTTTGCGAAGTCCTCGAGCGTGCAGCCGTCCCAGGTCCTTACCCTCTCGCCTTCGGCGAGGCTTGCCCCGACCTCGTCCTTTACGTCGAAGCAGTAACAGGTCGGGCAGACGTTATTGCAGGAGCCGCAGCCCGTGCATATCGCGCCGATCCTCTCCCAGACGCGGCTTTCGTCGCTTTTGGCGTATATGGCCGGGAGTTCCTCGGGCGCGGCGTCGAGCTTCGCCCTGAAGGCAAGGCGCCGTCTTTCGTTTGCCGCGTCAAGCTCCTTGAGCGCCGCCTTCCCGGGCTCTCGCGTCCGGGCGTATTTTTCAAGGAGCGCTGAACCCCGCTCGCTCCCGACCCTTACGAGGTATCCACCGCCTGTCCTATGGAGAAAAAGGTCGAAGCCCTCATCCACATCATCGGTTCCGAGGCTTTCGCAGAAGCAGTATTCGTCGGGCATGCAGTCCGCGCCGATTACAATCGTATGCTCGCGCCTGAAAAGGTAGTTCGGGTCCGGAACACCGTGGGCGAATATCCTGTCCATGAGGGCGAGCGCCCTTATGTCGCATGGGTGGAGCCCGAAAAGTACCTGTCTTTCCGCCTCGATTACCGGGACATGGGCGGATGTCCGCATGTCGAACCTTAATAGGACCTCCCTTTGCGGGAAGAGGAACCCCTTTGCCGAGAGGTGGGTCGGCGACTGCGTTAGCTTTAATTCGTCAGCGGCCGAGACCTCGCCGAAGGCCGGGAAGCCGTCTTTCTCGATGGTCCCGCAGACCTTGTATTCACGCAGGAGGCCGTTTACGAGGGAGTTGAGCGCCCTATCGGGTAAGTATTTGAATTTCGGGATTTTTTCCATACAAGGGAATTATATCAGGGCGAAAAAAACATGTCTATACCTGAAACGGAGTTTTCCGTTTCTTTCAGCTCTCAACGGGAGCGGTCCTTTCCAGAGGTGTTAATACTTGACAATTTTGATAAGGTATATTAGATTGTAAAAGTAGCAAGGTTTTTTCTTGCGCGGAAGGGAGTTCAGGTGAGGCTATCCACAAAAGGCCAGTATGCAGTGCGGGCGATGGTGAACCTCGCCTGCCATTCAGGCGAAAAGCCCGTGACCTTGAAGGACATTTCGGCTGAGGAGGGGATATCGCTCTCCTATCTTGAGCAGCTTTTCGTCAAGCTCAGGAAGGGAAAGATCGTAAAGAGCGTCAGGGGTCCGGGCGGCGGCTACGTCCTTGCTAAGCCGCCTGCAATCATAAGCGTCGGCGACATAATTTCAGTGGTCGAGGAGCCCATGAACCCTGTCGCCTGCCTCGACGACGATTCCGAAGGGTGCGACAGGGCGACCACCTGCACGACCCAGCGCGTCTGGAAGTGCCTTGCAGAGAAGATTTCCGAGTTCCTTAATTCGGTTTCCATAGAGGACCTTAGCCGGGAGGCCCTTGCGCTGAAATCCGGCCACCCGCCCGTCGACACCAACGTATGCGGTATAACCGAGCAAACGCGGTCTTGAGTACAGAAAGGCGACTCAAAAATTAGAGATTTTCCCCGCAATCAAGGAAGGCCGGGAATAAAAAGC
>DIDN01000067.1 GCA_002418185.1 Deltaproteobacteria bacterium UBA5799 | reverse complement strand
GGCCTGATCACGCTTTGTGAGGCATTCAAGGGCATCGAGGTCGGGCTCCACATAGTAGGCGACGGCCCGCAAAAAAATGAACTGCTTAAAAAAATAAGCTCTGAAAACATTTCCAACATACGTATATTCAGCCATCTTAAGAAACCGGCCCTTATAAGGATGATTTCGGAGGCAATGTTTACTATATTGCCGTCGGAATTGTATGAGGCCTTCGGGAGGACGGCATTGGAGGCATTTGCCGCTGGCAGACCCGTTATAGGCGCACGCATCGGCGGCATCCCCGAGCTTGTAAGGGATAATGAGACAGGGCTGCTTTTTGAGCCCGGGAACGCGGATGACCTCAGGGAAAAGATATTGATGCTCGCCTCGGACCGGGCGCTCATCGAGAGGCTGGGCAGAAACGCAAGGGCGCTGGTCGAGGCTGAATTAAACCACGAGGTCCATTACAGGGGGCTCATTTCCATCTATGAAGACGCCATAAAAAAGAGTAAAATGAAACGCGCCTGAACGGGAGATGAAATGAACGGGTTTATCGAAAAGACAAGACACAGGTCGAGGCTCCAGAAGCTCGGGCAGATTACGGAAGTCTTAGGGGCCTCGCCAAAGGACAAACTACTTGAGGTGGGTGTTGCCAACCGCGAGTATTCGGAGGTAGATAACTTCCTCATTAAACACTATCCCTACCCGGCGAAGATAACCGCCCTGGGCCTCGGCGACATTTCAAATTTCCGGAAGAGATACCCGCATATCAGGGCTTACAGCTATGAAGGCGGCGTATTCCCTTTCAGAGACCGTGAATTCGACATAGTCCATTCGAACGCCGTTATAGAGCACGTGGGCGGGCCTGAAGCGCAGCGGCTTTTTTTGAAGGAACTGGCGCGAGTGGCTAAAAAAGGCATGATAACGACCCCGAACAGGTATTTCCCGATTGAGACCCACACGAAGGTGCCATTTCTCCATTGGCTGAGGAAAGACCATTTCGATTTTTGGCTGGAGAAAACAGGGAAGCGTTGGGCAACGGGCGGCTATATGCACCTTTTGGGCAGGGGAGATCTCGAAGACCGGGCGCGGGAAGCCGGGCTGAGCGATTTCAGGATAATACGGAACTGGCTCTTCGGGCTTACCATGACCTTTACCCTGGTCTGGACGGCGCGCTGAAAAAATAGAGGCAGGAGAGAGATAGTTGGAAGCTTCTGTGATAGTGACCTACAGGTGTAACGCCCGCTGCCACATGTGCAACATCTGGGAGCACCCGACCAGTCCGGCCAATGAGATATCGCCGCAGGTCCTTGAGAAACTCCCGCAGCTTGCCTTCTGCAATATCACCGGAGGCGAGCCTTTCGTAAGAGAGGACATAGAGGACGTTGTTGCGGTCATCGGGAAAAAAGCCAGGAGGACAGTCATAAGCACTAACGGGTATTTCACCGAAAAAATCCTCTCAATGGCAGAAAAAAACCCGGGGATAGGCATACGCATCAGCCTGGAGGGGCTTCCTTCGGTAAACGACGGGCTCCGCGGCCTGAAGGGCGGGTTCGACAGGGGCCTCCGGACGCTCCTTGAGCTCCACAGGATGGGGATGAAGGACATCGGGTTCGGCGTTACGATTTCCGACAGGAACGCCAGGGACACGATGGAGCTTTATCAGCTCGCAAAGGCCATGAAGGTAGAGTTCTCGGCAGCCGCAGTGCACAACTCGGATTTTTTCCACAAGTACGACAACGAGATTAAAAAGCGGGACGATGTCCTCGGAAGCTTGAGGGCCCTGATGGAAGACCTCATCTCTACCTACAAGGTTAAAAACTGGTTCAGGGCCTATTTCATCCATGGTCTCATGGGCTATGTGAAGGGGCAGCCGAGGCTTTTGCCATGCGAGGCAGGGGCCGAAAACTTCTTCGTGGACCCCTTCGGAGAGGTCTTGCCGTGCAACGGCCTTGAAAACACCGCCTCGTCGTGGAGCATGGGAAACCTCAACGAAAAGGACTTCACGGAGATATGGAACGGAGAGACCGCGGGTGCGCTGCGGGAAAAGGCGCGCAGGTGCACGAAAAATTGCTGGATGATGTGCACGGTGGCCCCTGCGATGAAAAAGCATATCACGGTCCCGCTTGCCTGGGTGGCCGCTAACAAGGCAAAGCGCATGCTCGGGATGAGGCTGGGCACGTGAGCCGTACGGCATGGGCATGAGGATCGCAGTTCTCGGCACAAGGGGCTTCCCGGGCGTGCAGGGCGGGGTTGAAAAACACTGCGAGGAGCTTTACCCGAGGCTCGCTGGGCTCGGGTGCGACATTACCGTCTTCACAAGGGCCCCTTACATCCCGCCCGTTAAAAGGGCCTGCGAGTGGCGCGGCGTGAAGTTCGCCCACCTCTGGTGCCCGAGAAAAAAATCCTTCGAGGCCATAACCCACACCCTGCTCGGCCTCATCGAGGCCAGGAGGCTCAGGCCAGACATACTGCATGTACACGGAATAGGCCCGGCGCTGCTTGTCCCGTTCGCGAAAAGGCTCGGCATGAGTGTGGTTCTGACCCATCACAGCTTCAACTACATGCACGCGAAGTGGGGCAATGCGGCGAAAGCCATGCTGAAAAACGGCGAGCGGGCCGGAGTCGTTCACAGCGACGCCGTGATCACGATATCAAGGAGCATAAAGGAGGACCTCCGGCGCCTCTATGGCCGCAGCGCCGTCTACATTCCCAACGGCGTCTCTGTGCGCAAGCCCTTGCCTCCCGGGGCAGGGCTGAGGCGCCTGGGGCTTGGCCCCGGAAAATACATCTTCCTTGCGTGCAGGTTCGTCGAGGAAAAGGGCATCCATGACCTTATCGCCGCCTACTCCAGGCTCAAGGACACAGGACACAAGCTCGTCATAGCAGGCGACGCCGACCATGAGACGGATTACAGCAAAAAGGTCAGGGAGATGGCCGGGTCGGTCGAAGGGGTCGTCCTTGCCGGGTTCCAGACCGGCGAGGCCCTTTCCGAACTGTTCTCCAACGCTTCCTGTTTCGTGCTACCCTCATATCATGAAGGCTTCCCCATAGCCCTTCTCGAAGCGCTGGGCTACGGTCTTCCTTCGCTCGTAAGCGACATCCCGGCCCACAGGGAACTGCCGTTGAGCGAAGAGGTCTACTTCCGGCCCGGGGACCGGGCGGCGCTCGAAAGGGCGCTTTCCATCTCTGTAAGGGGCGGCTTCGAGACGGAGAGGCGCAGATACACAGGCCTCATCGAGAGCAGGTTCGAGTGGGACTCAATCGCCGCGAGCACGCTCGATGTTTACAGGCATGTCCTGGAAAGCGCGTCGGCATTGAAGGGCAGCCGGCAGGCGCTTAACCAGTAACAGACGAGCTTGCGCGGCAGTTCCGGAGACATGCCTTCCGTGAGACAAGCCCGCCATTTGATGAATTCCACCGTGGACTCCCTTGAAAAACGGGTAGTTACGTCCATCTCGCATGAAAAAGCCTCTTGACTGGCGGACATAATGGGTGTAAGTATTGGCCCGGGAGCTTTACAAACACCGCGCTTATGGCGAAAATGGATATTGTAAGCACGTTTATGAGTTTAAGGAAAATGAGGAACGCCGCTTTCAAGGCGCCTGCCATTTCGCTCCTTTTCCTCGTGTCTATTTTTTTCCAGGGTTGCGCCTCCAGGGCGGCTGGACCGGACGCCGGCCCGGGCGCGGCCTTTAAGGAGAATGGAGGGAAGCTCGGCAGCGGAGGGGAACTGCCGGCGCTCCTGGAAATGGGCAGGGCGCTCGTCTCAACCGGAATGTACGTAGAAGCGCAAAAAACGGCGAAGCGGGCCGCGAGGCTCGGAAAGAAGCTGAAAGACGAGAAGGGGGTTTCCGCGGCTTACGACCTGCAGGCCGAGGCATTGCTGCTGTCAGGCAGCCCCGAAAAGGCGCTGAAGGCCCTTGACAGGGCGGACAAAGAGCCCGGGGAGGGTCGTTTTTCAGGCACACGGCTTAACTTGAGAGGGCTTGCGCTCATGGAGGCCGGGAGGCACGAGGAAGCCTTTGGTGTCCTCATGTCCGCTCTCGATGCCAACCGGGACTCCGGCGACAGTGCGGGCCTTGCGAGATCATACAGGGCTCTCGGCCTTGCGGCCATGGGCGCGGAAAACCGGGACGCGCTCAGGTTTTTCAATGAGGCGTACAGGCTGGACAGGGAAGCCAATGACATGGCAAACGTCGGATACGACCTGGGCAGGATGGCCGAGATAGCGCTCCAAAAGGGCAGGGTCGAGGAGGCGGTATTCCTCTTCGAGCGCTCGTATGCCGCTTACATGGAAGCGGGCTCGGAAGAGGGAGCGCTGAAGGGGGTCGGCAGCCTTATAGATGCCCTTCGCTCGCTCGGCCAGGACGAAAGGGCCGGCTATTACTCGGGTGTCAAGGAGGTTATATTGAAAAAGATCGAAAGCGGCGGACAGGGGAGATGAAGCCCCGCGTCCTTGCCGTTGACGACGACGAGCGGAACCTCGCTCTCCTCTCAGCCAAGCTCGAAAGGGAAGGCTACGAGATAGAGACCGCCGGGAACGGGATCGAGGCGCTCAAGAAGGTGAACGCATTTCACCCCGACCTTGTCATAATGGATGTCATGATGCCCCAGATGGACGGGTATGAGACGCTCAGGCACCTGAAGTCGAGGGAGGAGACCAGGTACATCCCGGTAATCATGCTCACTGGCAGGGCCGAAGTCGAGGACAAGGTGCTCGGCTTCGAGGTTGGCGCAGAGGACTACATCAACAAGCCTTACAGCCTGCAGGAGGTGGCGGCAAGGGTCAAGTCGCTCCTCCGTATGCGGGCCCTCCAGACCAAGCTGCGGGACACCGAGAAGGTCGCTGCGCTCGGCGAAATGGTGGACGGCATAGCCCACGAGATAAGGAACCCGCTTACCGCCATAGGCGGGATAGCCAGGCGTCTCCACGAGCACGAAACCGACCCGCAGCACAGGGAATACGCCCAGTGGATAATCAGGTCGGTCGAGAGGCTGGAGCGCATGCTCGGAAGGATCGACGAGTACAAGAGGATACTCGCCTCAACGCTCGTGAAAGGCGACATCAACAGGGTGGTGGAGGACGCTGCAAACGACATAAGGGAGTATATCGACGGGCTTGGACGAAAAATAGACGTGAAGGCCAGGCTCATGCCGGCGCCTCCTCCCGTGAGCTACGACTACGGCAACATGAAGACCGCGGTCTTCAATATTCTCCAGAACTCCGTCGAGGCCATCGAGGGGGAGGGTACGATAACCCTCGAGACCGCCCCGGCCCCTGACGACGCAGTCGCCATACGGGTAATCGACACCGGCATCGGCATGACCAGGGAGGAGATAAGGAAGGTATTCAACCCTTTCCAGTCGACGAAGTTCGAGGGCGCCGGGCTCGGCCTGACCATCACCTACCGCATCGTCCAGGACCACGGCGGCGAAATAGACGTAGAGAGCGAAAAGGGGAAGGGTACGACCGTATCGATAAGGCTCCGCCCTGCAAAATGAGCAGGGGCCTCAGCCGCCTTCCGGCACCCTGAGCCTCCTTGCGTTCACAGCCACTATTACCGTGCTGAGCGACATGAGTATCGCGCCGACCGCCGGGCTCAGGAGTATCCCGTAGCCGTAGAGCACCCCGGCTGCAAGCGGTATTGCGAATACGTTATAGCCCGCGGCCCAGGCAAGGTTTTCGGCCATCTTCCTGCGTGTCGCCCTGGCAAGCCCGATTATCGAGACCGCGTCAAGCGGGTTGTTCCTTACGAGTATTATGCCCGCCGCCTCCACGGCCACGTCGGTCCCAGCGCCGATCGCGATGCCGACGTCGGCCGCTGCGAGCGCCGGCGCGTCGTTTACGCCGTCTCCGACCACAGCCACCCTGAGCCCCCTTGCCTGCACCTCCCTGACCTTCTCCGCCTTCTTGTCCGGCAGCACCTCGGAAAAATACTCGTCTATTCCCAGCTCCCTCGCGACCGCGCCTGCCGCGTCCCTGTTGTCCCCGGTGACCATCATGGGCGTAATCCCGATGCGCTTGAGTCTTCTCACGGCCTCCACGGACTCCGGCCTTATCCTGTCCGCGAGGGCTATGGCGCCGACGGCTTTCCCTTCCGAGACGACGAACACGACGGTCTTTCCCTCGCCGCCAAGCCTCTCGAATGCAGCCTCGTCGAAGGAGATGCCGTTCTCCCTCATGTAGCCGGGGCTTACGACCTTGACAACGCTGCCCCGGACGGTCCCCTCGGCGCCCTTTCCGGGAAGCGACCTGAACCCCTCGACAGGCAGCCGGTCCTGTACGGATTCGGCAACGGCCCTGGCTATGGGGTGCGAGGAGTTCGCCTCGACGGATGCGGCGAGTCGAAGCGCTTCCCTGCCTTCGACTCCGGCGAAGCCCACCGAGTCGGTCACGCCGAACCTCCCTTCGGTGAGGGTGCCGGTCTTGTCGAATATCATGGTCTGTATGCCGCCTGCAGTCTCGAAGGAGACGCGGTCGCGTATGAGGAGGCCCTTTCCCGCCGAGAGCGCTGTCGATACCGCGACCACGAGCGGCACGGCGAGGCCGAGCGCGTGGGGGCAGGAAATTACCATAACCGTCACCATCCGCTCTATGGCGAAGGAGGCCTCCCGCCCTAATACGACCATCCATGCGAGGAAGGTCGCCCCGCCTATGCCGATTGCAATGAATGTGAGCCACCTGGCGGCCCTGTTTGCAAGGTCCTGGCTCCTCGACCTGCTCTCCTCAGCCGACCTTACGAGTTCCATTACGCTTGAGAGATACGACTCGCCCCCGCTCTTGTCGACGCTTACCGTAAGCGAGCCCTCGTTATTCATTGAGCCGCCTATGACCCGGGCGCCTTCCGCCTTCTCCACAGGCACAGACTCGCCCGTGAGCATGGACTCGTCTGCGGAGCTCTCCCCGTCCGTTACGGTCCCGTCCACCGGGACCTTCTCGCCGGGCCGCACCACGACCCGGTCTCCTGGCAGGAGGTCCTCCACCGGCGCGTCCTCGGTCGTCCCGTCAGGTCCCAACCTGTGGGCAACCGAAGGCATGAGCCGCGCGAGCGCGTCCAGCGCCCCCGAGGCGCCCATGAGCGATTTCATCTGTATCCAGTGGCCGAGGAGCATTACGTCCACAAGGGTCGCGAGCTCCCAGAAGAGCGCCTCCCCCTCGAGGCCGAATACCACGGCAACGCTGTAAAGGAAGGCGACCGTTATCGCGAGCGCGATAAGGGTCATCATCCCCGGGTCCCGGGCCCGTAACTCCTCCACGCTCGACACTATGAAGGGGGCGCCGCCGTAAACGTATATAGCGGTAGAAAGCGCGAGGAGGATAATGGTGTCGCCCGGGAACCTGAAGGCAAGCCCTGTCCACTCCTGGAGCATGGGGGAGAGCATGAGGACCGGGACAGTGAGGACGGTAGAGGCGATGAAACGCCTCCGGTAGTCCGCGGTCATCCGTTCATGGCCCTCACTGCCTGCCCGCTCAGGCGGCACCGCCTTTTTCCCGTGCCCGGCATGGGCGTGTTCGTGCATACGCAGCGCCTCCTCTTACTGAGGATAGCAGTTTTCAGCCCTGTTTGAAGTGAAGGTATGCGGAAGTGCACAGTTTGCATGAAAGCGGGGAGTTCAGGTCTTCAGGATGGTATCGTGCAGGTACTTTTCATCCCTCTCGGGGTGGTCGAGGTTGTAATGGAGCCCCCTGGACTCCTTCCTCGTGAGCGCGGACCTTATTATGAGCTCGGCAACTGTCGCGATATTCCTTAGCTCAACAAGGTTGCTTGTGATGGTGAAGTCCCAGTAGTACTGGTTTATTTCGTTCTTTAGGAGCTCGATCCTTCTTTCGGCCCTCTCAAGCCTCCTGTCGGAGCGGACTATGCCGACATAGTTCCACATGAACCTGCGTATCTCGTCCCAGTTCTGGGTTATCACCACGGCCTCTTCGCTCACGACGGCCTCTCCGGCCTGCCACTTCGGTATGGACGGGAGTCCCTGCCGCTCGGCGCCCGTGAGTTTCACGGCGTCTTCCGCCGCCCGGTGCGCGAATACCAGGGCCTCCAGGAGCGAGTTGGAGGCCAGGCGGTTGGCCCCGTGGAGGCCGGTGCAGGCAGACTCGCCGATGACGTAGAGCCTGCCGACGCTGCTCCTCCCGAAGCTGTCGGTCCTTACGCCGCCGCAGGTATAGTGGGCGGCCGGCACGACGGGGAGGGGCTCCCGGGTCATGTCGAAGGCGAAATCGAGACACTTCCTGTATATGTTCGGGAAGCGCCCCCTTACGAACTCGGGCGGCTTGAAACTTATGTCGAGGTATACGCAGTCGTCACCGCTCTTCTTGAGCTCGTAGTCTATGGCCCTGGCGACTATGTCCCTCGGGGCGAGGTCCGCCATCGGGTGGTGGTTCTTCATGAAGGGGGTCCCGTCCTTGAGGACGAGGACCCCGCCTTCGCCGCGCACGGCCTCTGATATGAGGAAGCTCTTGGCCCTGGAATGGTAGAGGCAGGTCGGGTGGAACTGGACGAACTCCATATTGGCTATCTCGGCCCCGGCCCTGTAGCCCATGGCGATGCCGTCGCCGGTCGCGACGTCAGGGTTGCTCGTGTACAGGTAGACCTTCCCCGCGCCGCCGGTCGCCAGTACGGTCGCGCTTGCGAGAAAAGTCGAAATCTCGCCGGTATCCTTGTTGAGCACATACGCGCCCCATACGGTCTCCTCGGGGGCCGGGCCCACGAACTTCGTGTGGCAGATGAGGTCTATCGCGATATGGTCCTCGTATACCGATATGCGCGGGTGGGACTTCACAGCCGAGACAAGGGCCTCCTCCACCGCCCTGCCTGTAAGGTCCTCGGCATGGACGATCCTCCGCTTGGAATGGCCGCCTTCCTTACCGAGGTCCAGCTCGCTGCCGTTCCCCTTCCTGCTCGAGAACTTTACGCCGAGCTGCATCAGCTCCTGTATCCTCGCCGGGCCGTCCCTCACGACCATCTCGACTATGCCGTTTTTGCACAGGCCGGCCCCGGCGTCCTGCGTGTCCTTTATATGCGCGTCAAAGGTGTCCTCGGCGCTCAGGACAGAGGCTATCCCGCCCTGGGCGTAGTAGGTGGCCGACTCGCTCATGTTCCTTTTGGTTACGACGGCCACGCTCCCCGACTCGGCGGCCTTGAGGGCGAAGGTAAGTCCGGCGATGCCGGTCCCTATGACCAGAAAATCGGATGTTACTTCCAAACGAGGCTCCTTCCCGTTGCCGGTGGCATTCATGCGAGGCGCGGCCCGCGCCCACGCGCAAGAAAGGGTTAAACCCGTGCGCGCCTTACCGCGATATTAATGACAGGACGATTTTCAGATT
>DIDN01000108.1 GCA_002418185.1 Deltaproteobacteria bacterium UBA5799 | reverse complement strand
CTCGGCCACTACGAGAGGTTCACTAACGCGCGCCTTTCGCGGCGTAATAACTTCACCACCGGCCAGATATACGACGCCATAATACAGAAGGAGAGGCGGGGCGACTATTTGGGCTGCACCGTCCAGGTAGTCCCCCACGTCACCGACGAGATAAAGGGGAAGATACTCGCCATCGGTAACGGCGTGGACATCGCCATCATAGAGATAGGCGGCACCGTGGGCGACATAGAGTCGCTGCCCTTCCTCGAGGCCATAAGGCAGCTGCGCTTCGACCTCGGGAAAGAGAACGTCCTTTACGTCCACCTTACGCTCCTTCCTTACATAGCCACGGCCCACGAGGTAAAGACCAAGCCCACGCAGCACAGCGTGAACAAGCTCCGGGAGATAGGCATCCAGCCCGACATACTCCTTTGCCGCTCGGACAGGGCCCTTACGCCGGAATTGAAGGGAAAGATAGCGCTTTTCTGCAACGTCGACAAGGACGCGGTCATCTCCGCCGAGGACGTGAAGTGCATATACGAGGTCCCGCTCGTCTTCCACAGCCAGTCGCTCGATGAAAAGATCGTAAAGCTGCTGAACATCTGGACCCGCTCGCCGAAATTGGAGGACTGGGAGGCCCTCGTCAGGAAGGTCTCAAACCCCAGGCACGAGGTCACGATAGGCATAGTCGGCAAGTACGTGAACCTGCAGGACTCGTACAAGAGCCTCCACGAGGCGCTCACGCACGGCGGCATAGCCGCCAACTGCAAGGTCGCGATGCGCTACATAGACTCCGAGGAGATAGAGAAGAAGGGCGCCCAGGCGCTCCTTAAGGGCATAGACGGCATACTCATCCCCGGCGGCTTCGGCGGAAGGGGCGTGGAGGGGAAGATAGCCTCCATCAAGTACGCGCGCGAAACCGGGATGCCCTTTTTCGGCATCTGCCTCGGGATGCAGGTCGCGATAATCGAGATAGCCAGGGGCCTCGCCGGGTTGAAGTCCGCGAACTCCTCGGAGTTCGACCCCGATTCCACCTACCCGGTCGTCCATATAATGGAGGCCCAGAGGGCCGTCAACTCAAAGGGCGGCACAATGCGGCTCGGGGCCTATCCCTGCGTCGTAAAGCGGGGCACCCGGGCCTACGCGGCCTACGGCTCGGCGGAGATAAGCGAGCGCCACAGGCACCGCTTCGAGGTGAATAACGCGTACAGGGGCGAGCTTGAGAAGGCCGGGGTCGAGTTCAGCGGCCTCTCTCCCGACGGCTCGCTCGTCGAGATAATGGAGTACAAAAACCACCCCTGGTTCGTTGCCTGCCAGTTCCACCCCGAGTTCAAGAGCAGGCCCATGCAGCCGCACCCGCTCTTCAAGGGCTTCGTAAAAGCGGTACTTGCCGAGAAGAGGCAGGCCGCCAAAAAGGGCAAGTCGCCGAGCAGGAAAACGGCCTCCGGCAAGGCGAATTCTAAAAGACAGGTCCACCTGAATGAAGCGGATAGGTCTTAAGGACTTCGCCATAGGCGAGGGGCTCTTCTTCATCCTCGGCCCCTGCGTCATTGAGGACGAGGCCACTACCCTCCGTACCGTCGAGGCCCTCAAGCGCATTACCGCCGAGCTGAAGGTCCCCTTCGTATTCAAGTCGTCCTACGACAAGGCGAACAGGACGTCCGTCTCGTCGTTCCGCGGCCCCGGCATAAAGGAGGGGCTCCGCATATTGAGGAAGGCGGGCGAGGACTTCAACGTCCCGGTGCTCACGGACGTACATTCCCCGGAAGAGGCCGATGAAGCCGCCGGGGTGGCGGACGTCCTCCAGATACCCGCCTTCCTCTGCAGGCAGACCGACCTCATAGTGGCCGCCGCGCGGACCGGGCGCGTTATCAACATCAAGAAGGGGCAGTTCATGTCGCCCAGGGACATGCTGAACCCCGTCAAAAAGGCCCTCTCCGCCGGGAACGACAACATATTCCTTACCGAGCGCGGCACGACCTTCGGTTACAACAACCTCGTCGTCGATTTCAGGTCCATACCCATAATGAGGGGCTTCGGATACCCGGTGGTCTTCGACGCCACGCACAGCGTGCAGTCTCCCGGCGGCATGGGCGCGTCCTCCGGGGGCGACCGTGCAATGGCAGTCCACCTTGCCAGGGCCGCCGCCGCGGTCGGGGTCGACGGCTTCTTTTTCGAGGTGCACCCCGAGCCTGACAAGGCCCTCTGCGACGGCCCGAACTCGATTGCGTTGAAGGACGTCCCGGCCCTCCTTAAAGAGGTCGTCGAGATAGACAGGACGGTTGACAAGGAAGCCCTGGCCGCGGGATAGCGGCTGCTCGAAGGTCCTTCTGCTTCGTTTCATATGTCCCTTCGTCCCCCTTTGGAAAAGGGGGAGATTGAAAAGGTCCCCCTCTTTATTAAAGAGGGGACAGGGGAGATTATCTTAAGTAAGGCCTGATTAATAGAATGTTGTCATTCTGAGCGCAGCGAAGAATCTCGTATTTGGAACAGCAAGTTGAAAGATTCTTCGGTCGCTTACCTCCCTCAGAATGACAGAAAACGGAATTAATCAGCAGTCGCATGGTGCGCTCCGCGCACCCTACAAGGCTTCGTCCCCCTTTGGAAAAGGGGGAGATTGAAAAGGTCCCCCTCTTTATTAAAGAGGGGACAGGGGAGATTATCTTAAGTAAGGCCTGATCAATAGAATGTTGTCATTCTGAGCGCAGCGAAGAATCTCGTATTTGGAACAGCAAGTTGAAAGATTCTTCGGTCGCTTACGCTTCCTCAGAATGACAGAAAACGGAATTAATCAGCAGTCGCATGGTGCGCTCCGCGCACC
>DIDN01000081.1 GCA_002418185.1 Deltaproteobacteria bacterium UBA5799 | reverse complement strand
GCTCCAGATGCGAGGCCCCCATCGGAATAGAGGAGCGAGGAATGAGGCGTACTTTTCTTGTACGCCGGAGTGTCAAGCGACGTAGCCTTCGACGCAGATGGACTTTTTCAGCAGCCTGTCAGAGGTTGCCTCACGCCCTTATGCTCCTTATCCGCTCAAGCCCGGCCTTGAGCTTCCCTACCTTCTCTTCGACCGCTTCGAGCCTGGCCCTGTCCTTATCCACCACCTCGGGCGGGGCCTTCTTCGTAAAATCCATGTTCCCGAGCTTTTTCGTAAGCCCCGATGCCTCGGCCTCGGCCTTTGAAAGCTCTTTCGTAATCCTCTTCTCCTCGACTTCGAAGTCCACGAGGCCGCCGAGCGGCACGAACACCTCGGCCTTTTTCTGCCCTGTCCCTGCTACCGCGGAAATCGAGTCCTTCGGCCTCTCTCCCGACCCCGCTACGACGAGGTCCTTTACCCTCGCAAGGAGCTTTATATACTCCGCCCCGTCTGCCAGGGTGTCCCTCAACATCCGGTCGTCGGCAAAACAGAAGCAGTCTGCAAATGCCGAGGGCGCCACGTTCATGTCGGTCCGTATGTTCCTTACGGCCCTTATGACGTCCATCACGTCCTCCATGCGCGCGGCTTCTTCCGGGAACGCCTTTCCCTCTTTCGGGAAGTCGCCTGCCATGAGGCTGCCGCCATAGCCGGGAAGCTTCTCTGCTATCTCCTCTGTTATGAAAGGCATGAAGGGATGGAGGAGCTTCATCGTATCCGTCATTAGAGACGCGAGGGTCGCCTGCGCCTCGAGTTTCCTTTCCGGGCCGCTCTCGCCGCGCAGGTCGAGCTTTATAAGCTCAACGTACCAGTCGCAGAGCTCGTGCCAGACGAACCTGTAAAGCACCCTTGCGGCCTCGTCGAACCTGTATGTGTCTATGGCCCCGGTAACCTCCCTTATGCAGGCGTTCCGACGCTCCCATATCCACTTGTCGGCCATGTTGAAGCCGGACTCGTCCACCCCGCCGCCCCCGGATTCCTTTGCCGCGAAAAACGTCTCGTCCAGGTTCATGAGAGTGAACCTCGCGACGTTCCAGATCTTGTTGCAGAAGTTCCTGTAACCGCCTATGCGGTCCTCGGCGAGCTTTATGTCCCTGCCCTGCGCCGCCAAGACGGCCAGCGTGAACCTGAAGGCGTCGGTCCCGTACTGCTCCATCATGACAAGGGGGTCTATGACGTTCCCCTTGCTCTTGCTCATCTTCTGCCCCTTGGCGTCCCTTATGAGCGCGTGTATGTAGACCTCCCTGAAAGGCACGTCCCCCATGAACTTCAAGCCCATCATGGCCATCCTGGCCACCCAGAAGAAGATGATATCGAAGCTCGTGGAGAGGACCGACGTGGGGTAAAAGGCCTCGAGGTCGTTTGTCTTATCGGGCCAGCCGAGCGTGGAGAAGGGCCAGAGCGCCGACGAGAACCATGTATCGAGCACATCCGGGTCCTGCTCGATATTTTTGCCCCCGCATTTTTCGCACTCGTCCGGGTCGATCGTCGAGACCGTCACCCCGCCGCAGTCTTTACAGTGCCATGCCGGTATCCTGTGGCCCCACCATATCTGGCGCGAGATGCACCAGTCGCGGATGTTCCTCATCCAGTCGAAATAAAGGTTCTCCCAGTTCCTGGGCACGAATTTTATGCGTCCGTCCTCGACAGCCTCGATGGCGGGGCCGGCGAGCGGGCCGACCTTCACGAACCACTGCTTTGAGAGGGTCGGCTCTACGACGGTCGAGCACCGGTAGCAGCCGCCGAGCATGAGCTTGTGCTTCTCCGTCTTTTCAAGGAGGCCCTTTTCCTCAAGCCCGGAGATTACCCTTTTCCGGGCGTCAAGCCTGTCCAGGCCCTTGAAGGGGCCTGCGTTCTCGTTCATCCTGGCGGTCTCGTCCATCACTTTCATTGACGGAAGCCCGTGCCGCGAGCCTATCTCGAAGTCGTTGAAGTCGTGGGCAGGGGTAATCTTCACGGCGCCGGTGCCGAATTCGATGGAGACCGACTCGTCGCCTATTACGGGAATCTCGCGCTCGACAAATGGAAGGCGGACCTTTTTCCCTATGAGGGCGCCGTACCTTTCGTCAGCGGGGTTCACTGCCACCGCAGTGTCGCCGAGCATGGTCTCGGGCCTGGTGGTGGCTACCGTCAGGTACTCAACCCCTCCAGCGGGCTCGGCGAGCGGGTAGCGCATGTACCAGAGGCTGCCTTCGGTCTCGTTGAACTCGACCTCGAGGTCTGAAAGGGCGGTGTGGCACCTGGGGCACCAGTTTATGATGTAGTCGCCCCTGTATATGAGCCCTTCCCTGTAAAGCGAGGCGAAGACCTCGCGGACGGCCTTCGAGAGGCCCTCGTCCATCGTGAAGCGGAGCCTCGTCCAGTCGCACGAGGCCCCGAGCCTCTTAAGCTGGTTTATTATAGTGCCGCCGGATTCGTTCTTCCATTTCCATACGCGCTCTATGAAGGCCTCCCTGCCGATCGCGTGCCTGTCGAGGCCTTCGGCTGCGAGCTGCTTTTCGACGACGTTCTGGGTGGCTATGCCGGCGTGGTCTATGCCCGGGAGCCAGAGGACGTTAAAGCCCCTCATGCGCCTGGACCTTGCGAGTATGTCCTGCAGGGTGGAATTGAGGGCGTGCCCGAGGTGCAGGGCGCCGGTGATGTTCGGCGGCGGTATCACCATCGAGAAAGGAGGGTTTTCCGAGCGCTCCCCCGGGGTCGCGAGCCTCTCTTTTATCCAGTACTCCGCCCAGCGCCCCTCGACGGAGCCCGGTTCGTAAGTCTTCTCAAGCGTCTTCTCGCTCATCCACACCTTCCTGTTTTTTTTTGCGGGAAACCGAAGCGGGCGGAACGGCCGGTGCAGGGATACCAGACTGGCTCAGCCGCCGAAGAGGGGATAAAGAGCCCGCGGCGAAGCCCGGCTTGCAAGCCGTTTCATTCTCGGACCGCCAACTGGAAATTATAATTTGGAACGGCCCTAAAAAAAACAAAAAAATTCCCTGCCGCTTTCGAAACGGCAGAGAATTCGACAAAGGCGGGCGAAGCTTACTTGCCTGTATTGAGGAACAACGCTTCCTTGACCTTCCTTATCTCTTCCTTTATGAGGCGCTCCGCAAGCTCGGGCACCACTTCCCATGAGACGTGCTCGATAACCTGCCTCGCCGTCCCGGAGACGACGGCTTCCACCTGCTCCTTCGGGAGCGAAAGCCCCTGCAGCCGGGATACGATCTCTCCCCGGATCTTCTCCTCCATCTTCGCGGCCGCCCTCTCAGCGGCCTCGGCCACCAGTGAATCGAGCCGGGCAAGCTTGGAGGCGAGCTCGTTTCTGAGCCTCTCCTCGACCCTTTCCGCCACCTTCTCTATGACCTCCGCGGCCTGGGCCTCGACCTTCCCGAGCCTCGCTTCAATGCTTGAGGCGAGCCGGGCCTCTATCCCGGCGGCCGCTCTTTCCACGGCCGCGCTTATATCGGCCTCCGGGAGTTCAGCGGCGCGCGGCTGCGGCGAGCGTGCCGGCGGCTCCTCAAAGGTGCTTTCTTCAGCCCGGGACGAAAACGCCGCCTCCGGGCCTGCGTCCATCGTGTCTTCCGGTATCTCAAGGAGGTCCGGCTCCGCTATTTCCCCCACCTCTTCGATTATGTCCTCTTCCACACTGGATATTTCCTGTACCGGGGGCGTGCCCTCGCCAAATTGCCGGAACGAGTCCGCGCCAAGCTCTCCGGCTTCCTCCTGTATTGCATCTCCTGTCCCGAAAGGATCGGGCTCAAGGGGGCCGGAGGAATCCGATTCGGCTTTATAGAAGCTGTCGAACGCGCCGAGGTCGAAGGCCGGCCCTTCCGTCCCGGCTCCGCCTGAGAAAGGTTCTTCCGCCACGGACGGTGCTTCAGCCCCTGGTTCCGGGGCCTTTTCCGGCTCTCCCGGCTCAAGCTCATCTTCGCTGATGACGAGGTCGGTGAAGTCCTCCCTCTCCGAAGGCCCCTTATCCTCCTCGAAAAGCCCTCCGGAGGTCAGGAAATCAAGGTCAACGCCACCGCCGGAGTCCTCCTCTTTCGCCTCGAACTCGTCCGGCGCGCTCAAGAACCCGCCTGCAGACCAGATATCCTCGGCCCCGGCAACGCCCTGGACGGCATCGGGGCCCGCCTGTGAAGTGACAGGCGCGGCCTGGCTTATTTCGACGCTCGAAAGGAGGTCCCTCACCTTGTCAAGGAGGTCCTGTGACTCGAAAGGCTTCACTATGCTGTCGTCCGCTCCGACCCTCATTGCCTCGTTCTTGTCGAGCGGCTCGAATGTGCCGGCAAGGAGGAGCACCGGGGTCCTCTTCAGCTCCGGGTCGGATTTTACCGCGGCCGTAAGCTCGTAGCCCGACTTCCCCGGCATGGCCACGTCGGCTATGACGAGGTCCGGCTTCGTCTCCCTGGCTTTCCTCAGGGCCGTATCCCCGTCACCCGCTATAATAAGCTCATAGTCCTCAGAGGCGAATGTAATGGATATAACCTTCTGGATGGTTATGGAATCGTCTGCCAGAAGTATCTTTCGTGCCATTATAAGGCCCCCTTTTTTGGTCAACGTCTTAACTGAAACTTACCCGTTGCCGACCGGAAAGTCAAGGTAAATTTGACAGTTACGCCCTCCACGGCATACGGCATGGAACGCGCGATTGCCCGTCCACTACTCTTCGGCAGTTCTGGCCTGGACATTTAGTGTTTTGTTAAAAACAGGCCCATAGGACCTGCCCTGACCGGCCCCCTGCCGCGAAGGGCCCGGGGGAAGAAATAGTCCGGAGTTCGCCATGAAAAAAGGGGGGGGGGGTGGATGGCGCCCCCCGGTGGACGGGGGGCGGCAGGCGGTCGCCGGAATCAGGCGAGGTACTACGCTTCTCTGGTGCAGGCAGGAATGGCTTTACGGAGGGGATGCACTATGCGGAGCCTTTTGTGAACGGCCTCTTCCGGGCCGCTTTCGTCGTCTCGGTCTGATGCCGTGAAACCTGATACGAGCGTGTTGATTTCCGCCGCAAGGACCGCAAGCTCGCCTGTGGCCTTCGCCACCTCCCGGTTGGCGGATACGCTCTCCTTCGAGACCTCTGCTATCGACTCAACGCTCCTGGCTATCTCGTCGGTCGTGGCGCTCTGCTCTTCGGCGGATGTCGCTATCCGGGATATCATGTCCGTCACAAGCTCGACACCCGAGACTATGTCCTTGAGCGCCTGGCCGGCCTCGTTGGCGAGCCTCACCCCGTTTTCCACCTTCAGGGTCCCTTCGTTCATGGCCGAAACGGCCCTGGACGTTTCATCCTGTATGGAATTTATCATGACACCGATTTCCATGGTCGCCCTGCTGGTCCTTTCCGCAAGCTTCCTGACCTCGTCGGCGACGACCGCGAAACCCCTGCCCTGCTCCCCCGCCCTCGCGGCCTCGATCGCGGCATTGAGCGCAAGGAGGTTGGTCTGGTCCGCTATGTCGTTTATTACCGACACTATCGTGCCGATTTCCTCGGACCTGGCCCCGAGGCTCCGCATGGTGGCAGCCGAGACGGACGCAGCCGCGGCCACGTCCTGCATGGCCGAGATCGCGCCGTTCACCACCTGCCCGCCCCTCGATGCCGTCTCGCTCGCCTTTTTTGCGTCTATCGAGGCCTGGTGGGAGTTCTTCGCCACCTCAAGTACCGCGGCGTTCATCTCGTCCATGGCCGCGGATGCGTAGGATGTCTGGCCGGACTGCCTCATCCCGCCCTCGGATATGTGCGCTGAGGTGGCCGAGAGCTCCTCGGAAGCCGACGCAATGCGAATCGAGGTCTCCTCTACCTTTTTTATGAGGCGCGAGACCTTGTCCGCCATGCCGTTTACGCTGCCGCTCAAGTCCGCGAGCTCGTCCTTCAACTCGACTCCGAAGGCCCTTACTTTAACGTCCGACCTGGCAGATAAGTTCCCCGCCGAAAACCCGTCTATGGCCTTCTTTATCGATTGCAGAGGCTCGATTACGTGTCTCCCGGCAAGGAGCATGAATAAGGCGGCAAGCGCGCAAACGGCCGCCGATATGAGCGCAAACGTGACGATTGCTGTTGTCGCGCTTACCGCCCAGCAGACGAACAGCGCGAAAAGCGCGAGCAATATGCCGAAACTGCCCATCAACCGTATTTTAAGTGACATCCGGCCCATCAATACTCCTTAACGCTTCCCGGTCTTCAAAAAGGACCATCCTGGCCATCTCAAGCAGCTGCTCCGAAGAGAACGGAGTTGCCAGCAGGCAGGCGGCCCCGGCCTCTTTCCATTCCATCTGCCTGTCCAGGTCCTCCCGGGATGCAACTACCGCCAGTACCGGCGAGCGCCTCGGAGCGAAAAGACCGCTGATGCCCTTCAGAAGCCTCGCTCCTTCCGGCCACGGGCCGCACCCGCATATGACCAGGTCAGGTTCGAAACCCGAGCTGACTTCCCTCAAAGCGGCGTTCGCGTCGGAGGATTCCTTGACCTCGAAATCCTCGAGCGCCAGCGAGAAGCCCACTATGGTCCGCGTCATGGGGTCGTCGGAGACGACCAGTATCCTTGCACGCTGTTTCATATGTTATTCTTATCGGAGGAGACGCGAGCGGCGATAATCGGGATTAAACTCTATTTTGAGGGATTTAAATCGATGATTCAGGACTAATGCAAAAGGTTGAGGCCCGACCGGCAGAAAGGTTTAGGGCTTTTCGGAAGGGAGGCCTGCCCTGGGCGGACGTCGGCGCCGGACGCACGGTTATCGTACGGGAACGCTTGAAAAAACGTTTTTTTGATGAGGTCGAAACGGGAGTGACGGGCGGAGCCGGGGCTTAAAGACGGTCAATATGTCTGTACCATGCCTTTCTTTATGGCGATCTTTATGAGGCTCGCCATGTCGCTCACCTTGAGCTTCTTCATGATGTTGTTCCTGTGGCTTTTGACGGTCGCGAGCGATATGAAGAGCTTCTCTGCTATCTCCTTGCTGGTGGACCCGTCGGCGATGTGCCTGAGCACCTCTTTTTCCCTGTCGGAGAGGGTGTCGAAGGGGTCGTGGCTCTGCTCCTTCTTTATTACGTCCACGAAATCGTTCAGAATCTCCTCGGTCACGGCGGGGCTCGCGTACTTGCTCCCGGACCTCACTTTTTCCGCCGCCCTCAAAAGCTCGCCGGGCTCGGAGTCCTTGAGCACGTAGCCGAGCGCGCCGGCCCTGAACGCCTCTATCGGGCGCGACAGGTCCGCGTGCATCGAGAGTATGATGACCCTGGTCTCCGGGAACTCGTCCGCCACGCGCCTCGTGACGGCAATCCCGTCCAGGTCCGGCATGGTGATGTCCAGTATGGCGATGTCCGGCCTGAGGGCGGCAATGCCCTTCAAGGCCGCCATGCCGTTGTCCGCCTCCCCCACCACATCGTATTCGTCCGCGGGAAAGACGGCCTTTATGCCGCTACGCAGCACCGGGTGGTCGTCGGCTATGAATACGGTGGTCTTTTTCATCCTGCCTGAAGGGAAGACGGCATTCCTCTTCCGATACCGGACCCCGGTGCGCGCGGCTTCCCGAGAGTCGAATGGATTAAGGGACCGGCTTATTATATGAGAGGGCTGGGGTAAAAGCAAGGGAGTACTGGCGCGCTCACGAGCTAGTTGCTTATCTTCCTGAGGGGTTCTACGCCCTTCGTCCTCCTTATTATCTCCTCGACGTCCTCCTTGTCGAGGGACTCGTCCTTCAAGAGCGCGGCGGCAAGCTCCTCGAGGGTCTTCCGTCCCCGGAAGAGCAACTCGTCGGCCTTCTTCTCGGCCTCGATTATGAGGTTCCTTATCTCCTTGTCCATGAGCCAGGCCATCGACTCGCTGTAACGCTTCTGGACGGATATGTCCCTTCCGATGAAGGGGTGCTCCTCGCCGCGTCCGAAGTTTATGGGCCCGACCTTGTCGGACATGCCCCACTGGGCGACCATCTTCTCCGCGAGCGCCGTGGCGTTCTTCAAGTCGTCGTTCGCGCCGCTGCTTACGTCCATGAAGACGAGCTTCTCCGCGGCCCTCCCGGCGAGCGCCACGCAGAGCCTGTTTATGAGATAGCTCTTGGGGTAGTAGTGGCGGTCCTCCTCTGGGAGGAACTGGGTCGCGCCCAGGGCCATGCCCCTCGGGATTATCGAGACCTTGTGTATGGGGTCCGTATGGGGGAGCTCCCAGGAGACAAGCGCGTGCCCGGCCTCGTGGTAGGCGGTTATCCTCTTCTCGTCCTCGGAGAAGCTCTCCTCCCTCTTGGAGCCCATTATGACCCTGTCCCTCGCCTCCTCGAAGTCCCGCATCTCGATGCGCTCCTTGCCCTTCTTGACGGCCTCGAGCGCGGCCTCGTTCACCAGGTTTTCAAGGTCGGCCCCGGTCATGCCGGGCGTGCCTTTGGCTATCCTCTCGAAATCGACCTCGGGGGCCATGCGCTTGTTCCTTGCGTGGACCTCGAGTATGGACTTCCTGTCCTTCCAGCCGGGACGGTCTATGACTATGTGGCGGTCGAACCGTCCGGGCCGGAGAAGCGCCGGGTCGAGCACGTCGGGCCTGTTGGTTGCGGCTATTACGATTATCTCCTCGTGCGGCTCGAAGCCGTCCATCTCGCTAAGGAGCTGGTTCAGGGTCTGCTCCCTCTCGTCGTGCCCCCCGCCGAGGCCGGCGCCCCTTACCCTGCCGACGGAATCGATCTCGTCGATGAAGATTATCGAGGGCCTGGTCTCCTTGGCTTTCTTGAACATGTCCCTTACGCGGGAAGCGCCGACGCCTACGAACATCTCGACGAACTCGGACGCGCTTATGCTGAAAAAGGGCACCCCTGCCTCGCCGGCGGTCGCCCTGGCAAGGAGCGTTTTGCCGGTGCCGGGCGGCCCTATGAGCAGTATGCCCTTGGGGACCTTGGCCCCGATGGAGGTGAACCGGGCCGGGTTCTTCAGGAACTCGACCGTATCCTGGAGCTCGGTCTTTGCGTTCTCAAGGCCGGCGACGTTCATGAACGTAACGCTGGGCTTACGCATATTGTAGAGCTTGGCCTTGCTCAAGCCGAAGTTGAAGAGCCCGGGCTGGCCCCCGCCCTGAGACTGCTGCACCCTCCTGATGATAAGCACCCATATGCCTATTATGAGCACCCAGGGGAGGAGCAGTAGCACGAACTGCCAAACCGGCGACCTGCCCTCGTCCGGCTCGACGCTCACCGATATCCCCTGCTTTTCGAACTCCCCCAGTATCTCCGGCCCCTGGAAGGCCGGCAGATAGGTCGTGAAACCGGCGGCCGGCCCGGGCGCGCCCTCTTCCGGACCGGGGGCGCCGGCCTGCACCGGGCTCTTGAACTCGCCGGTCACCTCCTGCCCCTTGAGGGTAATCGAGCTGATGTTTCCGGCCTCGAGCTGCTCCTGGAACTCCGTGTAGCTTATGACCCGCTCGTTCCCGGGCCCCTCGTCGACCGACTGCCCCCATATATAGAGGAATAGCCCGAAGAGCACCAGGGCGACCAGTATCTTCCACCCGCCCCCCCTCTCCGAGTTGGGGTATTTGGAGTCCTCGGCCATATTTAGAGTCTATAAGATATTCCGATTAAATCAATCCGCGGGAAACGAAACGGCCTGATTGAGGCCGAAAGGATTCAAGGATTTTTAAAAGCAACTCGATGCGGGCGGCAGGGGCGTGTGCGGATTCGGGCGACCTTGATTCTATGCCGCAGGAAGCCTTATGGAAACGGTCGTTCCCCTGCCGGGCTCGGATTCGAAATCCATGCTTCCCTTGTGCTCCCTGATTATCGAATATGATATGGAAAGCCCGAGGCCGGTGCCTCCGTTGTCTCCCCTTGTCGTGAAAAAGGGCTCGGTTATCCTCTCGAGCACCTCCTTTGACATCCCGGCCCCCTCGTCACTGACCTCTATCACCACCTCGCCTTTTTCCCTGTCGTGGCGGGTCCCTACACGGACTCCCTTCGACCTTTCCGGGAGCGCATTGAGGGCGTTCAGGATAAGGTTTATGAGCACCTGCTCGACCTTCTGGGAGCTGCCCCGGACCGCGGGGAGCCCCTCGGAAGTCGAGACCTCGAACCTGTCCGTGTGCTTCATTATGAGGCTGCCCAGGATGGAAACAGCGGCCAGGACCGCCCTGTTCACGTCCAGCTCCCCGTCGAGGCCGGTCCTGTCCGGCCTTGAGAAGTCCTTGAGGCTGTCGACTATCCCCTTTATCCTCCTCGACCCGTCCGTTATGCCTGTCAGAAGCTCCGGTATCACCTCGGACATCTCCGAGTACGGGAGACCGCCGAGCGAAAAGTCGCCGTGCTCGCGGTAATACCCGTCCAGTATCCTTACCGCGTCCTTCCACGCGTCGGAAAGGAGGGCCGCGTTGAAGAGGATGAAATTATTCGGGTTGTTTATCTCGTGCGCGACCCCTGAGGCGAGCGTGCCTATCGAGGTCATCTTGTTCGCGTGGATGAGCTTGGCCTGCATGAGCCTGGCCTCCTCCTCCATCCTTATGAAGTCGGTGAGGTCCTGGAAGGAGCAGAGCACCATCTTGCCGGCCCCGCCCTTGAGGCTTATGAACTGGCCCCTGGCCGAGAACGTTACGCTGGAGCCGTCTTTCCTCCTGCCCTCGGCCCTGTCTATCATGAACCCCGCCTCCCTGGCCGAAAGGTTCCTTATCGTCTCCGAGAGACCCTGGTCGAGCATGGAGAGCGGCGGGTCGGAAGCCGCGAGTTCCTCTTTCGAATACCCGAAGAGCATCCTTGCCGCCGGGTTCGCGTCGGTTATCCTGAAGTTGCCGTACTCGATGAGGACCTGCGCGTTCTGGTTCTGCTCGAATATCTGCCTGAACCGCTCCTCGCTCTCCCGGAGCGCGTCTTCCGCGTTCTTCCTTGCGGTTATGTCCCTCTTTACGCCGAGTACAAGCTCCTTTTCTCCGACCTTGAAAGGCGTTATCGCCATGTCGACCCATAGGACCGAGCCGTCCTTCCTGCGTAGCGGCACCTCCTGGAAAAACCCACCCTTGTGCCAGAAGTACCTGCGGTCGTCCATCCTGCATATGCCCTCCGGGTTCGAAAGGAGCGTTACGTCGGATGAAAGTATCTCCTCCCTCGAATAGCCTGCCATCAGGCAGCCCGCGAGGTTTACGTCGAGGTAGCGCCCTTCCATGTCTATCACGAACATGCCGTCCATGGCCGATTCGAATATGGTCCTAAGGCGCTCCTCGCTCTCCTTGAGGGCCTCAACGGCCCTCCTTCGCTCGGACGCCTCATCGAGCGACTGGAGGGAGGACCCGACGTCCGCGGCAAGGCCAAGGAGCAGGTCCACCATCTTCTCGAAAAACACCGAAGGGGACTCCGAGTAGACCGTGAGCGCGCCGAAAACCTCCCCCCTTACCACGAGCGGAAAGGAAGCGCACGCCCTGCAGCCCTGCGGCGCGGCTCCTTTGCCCGGGGGCTTGAGGGCGGTACCGCCGCTCTCCATATCGAGGCATACGGAATAGGAGCCCGAGGAGAGGGCCCTGCCGACAGTGTCCTGCTCGCGCGGGCCTTCGATGCGCACCTCGCGCGCGGCCCTGAGGAACTCCCCGTCGCACCCCGAAGCGGCAAGCGGGACGACCTTGCCCGTCGAGGGCTCGGATTTCCCTATCCATGCCGCCCTGAACCCGGCCTTTTCCACGAGTATGCGGCAGGTCTCGGAAAGGACCCTCCGCCCGGAAGTCTCCCTTACGAGCACCTTGTCGGCCTCGATCAGGGTCTCAAAGAGCCTGTTTAGGGTCCTGAGCTCCTCCTCAGCCTTCCTGTGCGCCCTCTTGGTGGCATAGTCGCGGAGCTCCCGCTCAATTGCGGGGAGGAGCCTGAAGAGCTTGTCCTTCAGGATATAGTCGTCCGCGCCGGCCTTCATGGCCGTTACCGCCAGGTCCTCTCCCATGAGGCCCGAGACGACTATGACCGGCACCTCGATGCCGCGCTCCCTTACTGCCTTTACCACCTCGAGGCCGCATAGCCTGGGCATTACGTAATCGGAGATGACCAGGTCCCAGGGGCCTTTTTCAAGGGCGTCGTCAAGGTCTTTTTCATTGTCCACCCTCAAAAAAGACATGTCGTAGCCGCCGCGCCGGAGTTCGCGCATGAGGAAAATGAGGTCGTCTTCCGAGTCCTCGGCGATGAGGACCTTGAGAGGGATGGCTTCAGGATGCATTCGCTCTTCGGGCCTGCTCCGTTTTAAAATTGTAACAATTGTAACCCACTTTCAGTTAAATAGTAAAATAAAAAGTTGCGCCCCTGTCCCTTTCGCCTTCGGCCCAGATACTTCCGCCGTGGCGCCGTATTATCCTCTGGACCGTGGCAAGCCCTACCCCTGTGCCAGGGAACTCGTCCTCGCCGTGGAG
>DIDN01000025.1 GCA_002418185.1 Deltaproteobacteria bacterium UBA5799 | reverse complement strand
GCGCCATTAGCGAGCCCTGCCCCACGGCGGCGGCGGCCTGGCGCTCGGGGATGGCGACCGGCCTCTCCTTCATGCCGAGGCTCCTCATGCCGAGGGCGATGGCGCCCGAGCTCACTACCGCGGCCTCCCTGCCAGAGGACTTGAGCTCTTTTATACCGGACGCGAGCCTTCCGAAGATGTCATGGCCGCCTACGGGCGGGGCGGCTATTACAGCGCTCCCCACCTTTATCACGACCCTCCGCGCCTTCTTTACTATCTTCTTCCTTAAGTCCTTCACCTTCAGGACGCTCCCCCGCCCTTTGAGGCGGTTACCTCCCTGCCGACGTAGTTCACAAGCTCCTTGAGGCCTTTTCCGGTCGCGGCTGAAATGGGAAATACCTTTATACCCAAACCTTCGAAGAATTTCAACAACGCCGGGACCTTCTCCGTAGCCTCTGGTAAATCAGTCTTGTTAAGCGCCACGACCTGGGGCCGGTCGGCGAGCTCGGACTTGAAGGCCTTTAGCTCCCGGTTAACGACCTCGAAGTCCTCCTTGGGGTCCCTGCCCGAGGCGGGAGAGAGGTCTATCATGTGTATGAACATGCTCGTCCGCTCGATGTGCTTCAAAAACCTTACGCCGAGCCCCTTGCCCTCGTGCGCCCCCTCGATGAGGCCCGGTATGTCGGCCACGACGAACCCGCCGAATTCGCCGAACTTGACGATGCCGAGGTTCGGGGCAAGGGTAGTGAACGGGTAATCGGCAATCCTCGGCTTTGCTGCCGAGATGTGCGAGATGAGGGTGGATTTGCCCGCGTTCGGGAAGCCTATTATGCCTACGTCAGCGAGGAGCTTGAGCTCGAGCTTGAGGGTCCTTTCCTCGCCCGGCTCCCCGGGCTGCGCGAACCTGGGCGTCTGGTGGGTGGATGTGGCGAAATGGGCGTTCCCCTTTCCTCCTCGTCCGCCTCTGGAACAGAGGTACTCCTGGCCGTCCTCTATGAGGTCCGCGAGCACGTCCCCTGTTTCCGCGTCCTTTACGACCGTGCCCACCGGCACCTTTATCCTCAAGTCGAGCCCGTTTTTGCCGTTACACATGCTGCCCATGCCGTGCTGGCCCCGCTCGGCCTTGTACTCGCGCCTGTACCTGAAGTCAAGGAGGCTTGAAAGCCGCCCTTCGGCAATGATGATGACATCGCCGCCGCCTCCTCCGTTTCCGCCGTCAGGGCCGCCCTTCGGCACGTACTTCTCGCGCCTAAAGCTTACGCAGCCCCTGCCGCCGTCCCCGGCCTTTACATATATCTTCGCCTCGTCGATGAACTTCACCTTATTATCTCGGTGGGGTTAAACCGCGGCTTTGCCGAGGAACTTACTTGTTTAAAATAACAGTGCCTCCCTGACGTGAACAGCAAATACGTAAAAGGAGGCTCCATGAACAAACATCAACAGCTTATGTCATACCAATCGGGAATGCAAGTATCATGTTATTTGGCGCGCCGAAAAGTCGCGGGGGGACCATTTTACGGTCAAATTTGAAAGTTCTTTGAAGGAGTGCCGTATGACTCCGGCGGACCGGAAGGAGAGCAAGATATTCTAAGGGGCATGTACACCATACCGCATTCAAGCGCCGAAGCATTCGGTCTCGGTTTCTAAACCGGGCGGGGATGCATAGGTAGTGCCGGTTCCGGCCGATCCCATGATTCCAAAGACATGGCGGTCACCAATCGCATGATCAGCCGGGTTCTCCGAATCTCACTCAGAACGAAGGTGATAAGACAGGGAAAACGCGCTAATGCACGACGAGTACGTCACACTTGGAGCTGGCAAGCACGTGGCGGGTTACGCTCCCCAGGAGCAGTTCTCCGATATATGACCGCCTGCGTTTTCCGATGACTATCAGGTCGGCCCCGAGCGCCTCCTCCTTATCGAGTATCACGCTCGCGGCATCTCCCTTTTCAATATAAGGGGTAATGGCGCGCCCCTTCCCGTGGACCTCCTTCAGAAGAACGGCTATTTTATCAAGCGCCCTCTGCCGGACCTGGCCCCGGTATTCCTCCATCTGCTCCTCCGGCACATCGGCCAGCCAGAGCTTGCCCTCCAGGGGAGTACCGAAGGCATGGACAACGCTGATATCCGCCGTCGGAGCAATGAGCATGGCCGTCCTGAGCGCTATGTCGGAGTCAGAAGTGAGATCGACTGGGACAATAACGCGCCTGTAAGCGCTTTCAGCAGGCCGCTTTACGACGAGGACAGGGCGGGTGCTCCGTTTAAGCAGCCGCTCCGCTGTAGTCCCGATAAGGATATCGCGCAAGGGGTTCCAACCGCGCTCGCCGAGCACGAGCAAGTCGGAATGCTCGGAAGCTGAAAGTATCTCCTCGACCACGAGTCCTTTTTTAACGCTCACTATCGTATCGATCCCAGTATCTCCAACGTATTTTGACGACAGTTCGTCCAGCATTCTCCTGGTGTTTTCGAAAAGCACGAACTCGTCGCAGGCCGGCGGACGGCACACCTCCTCAAAGGCCTGCAGAAATGACTCGCTTATCACGTGCAGTATGTCCAGCCGGGCATCATGCTCCGCCGCAAGCCGAGAAGCACGAGAAATGGCGTTACGCGAATCATCGGAGAAGTCTATGGCTGCAAGAAGTTTTTTAATAGAGGTCATCGGCATTCTCCTTCCCGGAATTCTGATCTCGTGAGTCCTGGTCCCCTTTACCGTACGTGGGCCTGAGCCTCCATTTGCGCTATCACATGCCTTGCCATTCCCTGGGCCAGTTCATGCTCGCCCATGAATACGGTCCCGATGTTCTCTTTTTCCAGCAGCTCGGCTTCCTCGTCGCTATGGGTGCGGAGCACTATCTTGACGTCGGGGTTCAGCGTACGAGCTGTCTCAACCATCTTACGCACGTCTATGGTATCAGGAGTGGCAATAACCAGCATTCCAGCCCTCGCTATGTGCGCCTGAATCAGGACGGCCGGGTCCGAGGCGTCTCCGGCAACCGCCGGAATGCCCTTGGCCCGCAGCTTCTCAACCAGTTCGCGATGCTGCTCGGCTACGATAAAGGGTATCTTCCTTTCGGCAAGCGCATCGGCTATCCTTCTGCCGACGCGCCCGAATCCGACGAGAACGACCTGGCCGGTCAGGAGCGCCTGGTCGGTCGACATTGGCAGTTCAGAAAACGGGGCCGGACGGAACCTCAGCTGGCGGGCCCATGACGACCGCTTGCATAGCCAGTTCTCGGCTGGTTTCGCGGCCGAGAACAGTAAAGGATTGAAGGTTATCGAGACGAGGGCGCCAGCCAGGACGAGGCTTGCTCCCTCGCCGGACAGTATGCCGAGTGAAACCCCCAATCCGACCAGAATGAAGGAGAACTCGCCTATCTGCGCAAGACTCGCCCCGACGGTGAAGGCGGTATTGAGCGGGTAGCGGAACGCGAGCACTATTCCTATTGCGGCCAACGTCTTGCCCGCCATGATTATCGCCACCACCGCCAGCAATTTGAACGGGTGCTCGGCTATCACATGCGGGTCGAAGAGCATGCCGACGGATACGAAAAACAGCACGGAAAACGCATCGCGAAGCGGCAGGGACTCGACAGCCGCCCTGTGGCTGAATTCCGATTCGCGCATCATCATGCCCGCGAAGAAAGCGCCCAGAGCAAAAGATACGCCGAACAGGCTTGCCGACGCATAGGCAACTCCGATGGCGGTGGCGAGCACGCAAAGCGTAAACATCTCCCTGGAGCCCGTCCTTGAGACCAGCCAGAGAATTTTCGGGAAGAGGCGCTTCCCTAAGACCAACATTATTGCTACAAAGGCGCCTACCTTGACGATGGTGATTGCGACTGAAGTCAGCAGGCTTCCGCTGGAACCAGCATGGGCCGCCGGTTCTCCGGCACCTCCGAGCAAGCCCGCAAGTGCCGGAAGAAGGACGAGCACCATTACCATGGCAAGGTCTTCCACAACCAGCCAGCCCACGGCGATACGACCGTTTATCGATTTCAGAATGCCCTGACCCTCCAGGGCGCGGAGCAGCACTACAGTGCTGGCGCACGAAAGGGCGAGGCCAAATACGAGCGAGGCGCCAACGGACCAGCCCCAGAAGAGACCCACTGCCATTCCCAATGCTGTTGCGGCACCGATCTGGACCAAGGCGCCAGGCAGGGCGATGCGCCGCACTGACAACAGGTCTTCGGGAGCGAGATGCAGCCCGACGCCGAACATCAGTAGCATTACTCCGATTTCAGCGAGCTGGCCCGCCAGTTCTACATCGGCAACGAAGCCAGGGGTCCACGGGCCGACGATGACTCCGGCGATCATGTAGCCGACCAGCGCTGGCATCCTGAGGCGCGAGGCCACCAATCCAAGGATCAGGGCAAAACCCATGCCGGCAGCTATCGTTGTTATGAGAGAGACGCTATGCGGCAAAAAAACTCCTCCTGAATGTTTAATAAAGAACGAAAATGCAGGCCTGGAAACGGTCCGTTTCGGTGCGACCAGCCGGCAAAGGTCCTTGTGAGAGATGTAAATATCGGATCACCTTCGCCGGACCGCAGACACAGATTAGCATATCCGTCATCTGCTGGCAACCCGTTACTGAATTTTTTTCCGTGGTATTGCATCCGGAAATGAAAGCGAGCCTGTTTTATGTTATCTTTAGATTCGGGCCGGACTAGAATTCCGACGACAGGAGTAAAGCGATGCTGCGATTGATGAGAGATAAATTTTTCGAGGTCCTGCAGTCGGTGATGCCGTTGATACTTACAATCTGCATCCTTCAATTCACTTTTGTCAAGGCCCCTGCTGAACTGTTCATACAGATGGCAATCGGCTCCGTCTTTGTGATTGTCGGGCTGGTCCTCTTTTTTACAGGCATAGACATCGGGCTGCTGCCAATGGGACGGTTCATAGGCGCGCAGCTCCCGATGAAAGGGTCTTTGATATTCATAGCTGCTGTATCGTTCATAATAGGGTTTGCGACTACTGCCGCCGAGCCCGACGTGCTGGTATTGTCCAGCCAGATCGACGGCATCACGAACGGTACGGTTACGAGGGCGACCGTACTGTACTCCATAGCCATAGGGGTAGGGTTGTTCGTGGCAGCCGCCATGCTGCGCATACTCCTCGGGTTCAGCATAGCCTATATGCTGACCGCCGCCTACGTGCTGGTCATTGTCCTGTCGTTCCTTGCCCCGCCCTCGTTCGTGCCTTTCGCATATGACGGCGGCAGCGTGAGTACCGGCGCCCTGACCGCGCCCGTGGTGATCGCGCTGGCGCTGGGGCTCAGTTCCGTTCTGGCGAGAAGGTCGGCAGTTTCGGACGGATTCGGCCTGCTGGGGTTTGCATCGGTCGGCCCGATTATCGTCATTCTGATACTGGGGATGATATTCTATTGAACGGTATAGACATCTTAAACGGACTGCAAGAAACCGCGCTGGGCGTAATAGAAGCCGTATTGCCACTTGCGATTTTTTTCCTGATTTTCCAGGTCCTGTGGCTCAAATTGCCGCGCGATTACGTAACCGGCATTCTTAAAGGGACGTTTCTGGCCGCCTGCGGGCTCCTGCTGTTCCTCCAGGGCGTGCACATAAGCTTTTTGCCGTTCGGGCGCATAATCGGCGAGGCTTTCGGCAACATAGGCCACAAGTGGCTCCTTGGTCCGTTCGGATTCGTACTCGGATTTTTTACGACATGGGGCGAACCGGCGGTCCGCGTGCTGGCGGAACAGGTCGAAGAGGCATCGACCGGGTCTATTCGAAAGACGGCCGTACTCGTCGCCATCTGCCTGGGCGTGGGATTCATAGTCGGCCTTGGCATGTTCAGGATCGTGTACGAAATCCCGCTCCTCTACATATTGATACCTGCTTACGCGCTGGTAATCGTAATCATGTGGTTCAGCGACGAAGAGTTCTTATCCATAGCCGTCGATGCGGGGGGCGTTGCTACCGGGCCGATGGCAAACACTTTTCTGCTGGCCCTCGCCCTGGGCATGGCGTCTTCAATGGAGGGACGCGACCCCATTGTCCACGGACTTGGCATGGTGGCGTTGATAGCCGTCGCGCCTGTAATCTCGGTTATTGCGCTTGGTCTTGTTTTCAAAACGAAAATGGAAGGAGGGGCAAATGAGTGACATTTCTCTTATCGTGTCTGTAGTGCGCAAGGGATGGGGCAACGCGGTCCTTGAAGCTTCCATAAACGCCGGCGCTCAGGGTGGGACGGTGCTGTTCGGACGCGGAACGGGCATCCATGAAAGACAGAAAATAATGGGGATCCCGATCGAGCCTGAAAAAGAGATCATCTTGACTATCGCCTTCGCCAGTCAAGCTGACGGGATCATCGAGGAAATCGCACGTGCCGCAGAATTAAACAAACCGGGTGCGGGAACGGCGTTCGTCGTCCCGGTGGAAAAGGTCATCGGCGCGGTTCGGTTAAAAACCTTCGACAAAGAAGAGTGAAAATGAGTGCTCCCGGCAGGCTCGCAACCCTCTCAGGACTGTCCTGAATTTAAAACCACATTTCAGGGCATGCCGGATGCAGCCTTATGATGCAGCCTTATGATGACATTGGCCTTGACCATCTTTTCCTGAACGGCACAGGTCGCACCTTTTTGAAATAGGCCAATTCATCTCTGTGCTCCTTATGCATGGTAGTTCACGAAAATACAAAAAGGCGGATGGAAAGACTGATAAAGCCTCTCCTTTCCGCCCCCTGGATGTTTTTGTCGCCTTTTTACTGCGGAAGGATGTTTACGAACTTCTTGGCTCCCCTGTCCTCGAACTGGACCACGCCGCTCACCTTCGCGAATATGGTGAAGTCCCTGCCCATGCCGGCGTTCGAGCCGGGATATACCCTGCTCCCGACCTGCCTTACTATTATCGAGCCGGCTGAGACGGACTGGCCCGAAAAGCGCTTTACGCCCCTTCTCTGGCCGTTCGAGTCCCTTCCGTTCCTTGAGCTTCCGCCTGCCTTCTTATGAGCCACCGCGAGACCTCCTGAAAATGTGCGTCAAAAAATGATTAGGACTTTATTTCCTGTATCTTTAAGCTGGTGAAGGGCTGCCTGTGACCCTGGCGCTTGTCGTAGCCCTTCCTCCTCTTCTTCTTGTAGATGATCACCTTCTTGTCCCTGTCGTGGGTGAGTATCTCGGCGACGACTACCGCCCCCTCTACCCTGGGGGAGCCGACCCTTATGCTCTCTCCCTCGCCGACCGCAAGCACATCGGGAAGCTCTATCCTCGAACCGGGCTCGCCGGAGAGCTTCTCAACATTGAGGACGTCGCCTTCGGTGACCCTGTACTGCTTTCCGCCTGTTTTAATGACCGCATACATCTTACAATGCCCTCCAGGAATCATTTCCGGAACTTTAGAATGTTAAATAATAACGGTTTTGGATTTACGTGTCAAGCCCTTTGTCGGATAAAACGGCCCTCCCCTCCCTCGACCCGGCCTCCTTGCAAAAACCGGTCAAATCGGCAAGAATCAATCTGTATGGACCGGGGCGACGGAGAAAAGAGATATTTCCTGGGGCTCAACCGGAACGTCTTCTATACCGGTATCGTGAGCATGCTGATGGACGTCTCTTCCGAGATGGTCTACCCGCTCCTGCCGCTTTTCCTCACGACCGTCCTCGGCGCCACAAAGACCGCTGTCGGCATCATAGAGGGCATAGCCGAGACTACCGCCTCGATCCTGAAGATCTTCTCGGGCTGGCTTTCCGACAAGCTCGGCAAGAGGAAGCTCCTCATGGGCGCCGGATACGGCATCTCAGCCGCAAGCAGGCCCCTCATCGCGGTCGCGACGGCCTGGTCGCACGTCCTCGGCGCGAGGTTCATAGACAGGGTCGGCAAGGGCACGAGGACCGCCCCCCGGGACGCCATAATAGCCGAATCGACGGACAAGGAGAAACTCGGCCTCGCGTTCGGCTTTCACAGGTCCATGGACACCGTGGGCGCCATAATAGGCCCGGGCATCGCGTTCCTCATACTCCTTTTCTTCGTCGGGAACCTCAGGCTCGTCTTCCTCCTCTCGACCATCCCGGCGGTGATAGCTGTCCTGGTCATAATGTTCCTCATAACCGAGAAGAAGCGTACAAAAGAGGAGGCCGCAAGGCTCCCGAGGTTCTCGATATCGGATTTCGACGGCCCGTTCAGGCGCTACCTCGTAGTTGTGGGGGTCTTCTCCCTCGGCTACTTCGCGGACGCCTTCGTGATACTCCGCGCAGAAGACCTGGGCGTAAGTAGCGCCCTCATCCCGATAATCTATCTCGCGTTCAATGTCGTGTACGCGCTTTCTTCGACCCCGATGGGCGCGCTCGCTGACAGGATAGGCCTGAGGCGAATGGTGCTGGCGGGCTTCATCTATTACTCTTTTATATTCGTCCTCATCGCTTTCGCCACAGAAACGCTCCACATCTGGGTCCTTTTCCCGCTCTACGGCATCTACAAGGGCATGAGCGAGGGGACTCTCCGGGCCTACCTCGCAACGCTGGCCCCCCCGGAGCGGAAGGCCACGGCGTTCGGCGTTTACCATACGGTAGTAGGGCTCATGCTCCTGCCGGCGAGCGTCATAGCAGGGTACCTGTGGGACACCATAGGCCCTGAGGCCACCTTCCTTTACGGAAGCGGCATGTCGGCCTTAGCCGCCCTTATTTTCGTGGTCTTCAGGCCGGGGAAGGGATGATAGCGCAGGGCTCTCGGCCTTGGGCCCTGCGGCGGCGGAAAGGTTTACCTCGCGGAGCTTGCCCTTTACGTCGCCGAATAGCAGCACGCCCTTTGCCACGGCCTGTACAGGCAGCATTCCGTTGGTGAAGTCTATCTCTATCTCTCCGTTCTTGGAGCCGAAGAGGTCCTTGTCTATCCGGGCGTCCGCCAGGTAGTCGGAGGCCCTCCTTTTCCTCTTTTTCCTTATCTCCCTTTCAGGCACTATCCTGATGCTTATCTCCGGGAAGCGTCCGTCCTTGGGGAAACTCGCGATATTATAGACGCGCCCCTCCTCGATCTTCCCGTAGGCGCCGAACCTGAAGTTATAGAATGCGGCTATCGGGTCGTCCACGAACATGCCATCCGGGATTTCGACCGAGCCCTCTTTCGCCTTTTCCCCGCCGTTCCAGTAGGTCCAGCTTACGGTCCCCTTCGCGTAGTCCACGGTGTGGAGGGCCGTTTTCCTGTCCTTGCCCTCTATCTCCACCTCTTTTGCGAAGCTCTCGGTTATGAACCTCCTGCCGTCGTCGGTCATCCTCAGGGTGGCGACATACCTGTCCTTCCTGTGGCGGAGGAGCGCACCCACGAACCCGTTGGTATGGGCCGTAAGGGTCGCCGTATATGCGCCGCCTTCCCCCTTGTCGATCCTGAGCCTGCCTTCCGCAATGTCGCCGAATATCCAGAAGCCTATCTCATAGACGAGCTCTTCGCCGGCAAAGGTCTCGGCGATAGTCTTTTCATCTGCCTTCTTTTCATCTGCTGCGGCCTCTGCATGCAGGGGGGCGGTTGTCGAAGCCATGAGGAGCAGGACCAAACCGAGCCGGAAAAAGTATTTCTTCATGAATCGCATGAGTATATTTTAGGGAATTTCAGAAGGTAAATCAAGCAAATACGCGCGCCGATGCCGCCCGGGGTTGCGGTATGCGGTTCTTGACATATAATTGTTTGAAGGGATGGTTCATTCTCTTGGCCATGCCATGGGAAAACGCACCAGCCCGTATGCCGTAAAAACCCTGAGCGAGGAGGAGGAAAAAAGATGAAGAGGTCAACACTCTCAGCCGTAGCAGTATCATTTTTCGTGTCCGCGTTCGCGGCAGCGCCGGCGGTCTTGAACGCACAGGACATGGAGGCCAGGCAGCAGCAACAGCAACAGCAGCCCATGACCCAGCAGCAGGCCGTGCAGCAGACGCAGCAGGCCATAGACAACCTCAAATCGGCCCTCAGCACCTTCCAGCAGCAGCAACAGGCGGCGGCGGATGACGAGCACCTCAAGGAGGCTGTAAGCAGCACCGAAGAGGCGATAGAGAACGCCGAAAAGGCACTTGAGCACGCAAGGCTGGCACAGCCCCAGGCAGGACAGCAGCAACAGCAGCAGCCCCGGATGACCCCAGGCTCCGAGCGCGGCACGACCGGCGGCGGGATGTAAGTAACGGCCGGCCCGGGCCTCGGACCCGGGTATCAGGCCCCCCCTGCATAAAGACACCCGGGCTGATTCGAAGGGACGGGCGAGAGACCCGTCCTTTTTTTTCAATTCCATGCGCCTTCATGACTTCAAGCGCGCAGGCGGCCTCCTCCCAACCTCACCTGAAAAAGATTTACATCCTGCCATAAGTCATAGTATATTAAACGTTATCCAGCCATGGCGCCCATCATATCCATAGTAGGCAAATCCGGGAGCGGCAAGACAACGCTCCTTGAGAAGGTCATCTCCGAGCTTACCCGGAGGGGCTACAGCGTCGGTGTCTTGAAGCACGACGCACACGGCTTCGAGATAGACCACGAGGGCAAGGACTCCTGGAGGCACAAGCAGGCGGGCGCAAAGGTCGTCGCGCTGTCGTCGCCGGAGCGGTTCGCCGTCATAAACGACGTGGACAGGGAATGGACGCCGGAGAGGCTGGCCGCCTGCTATCTTTCGGGCGTTGACGTGGTCGTCACAGAAGGCTTCAAGAAATCGCCCTTCCCCAAGATAGAGGTGGTGCGGAAGGCGAACTCGTCGAGGCCGGTCTGCGGAAAGGACAAGTTGCTCATCGCCTTTGCCTCGGACTTCCGGGTGAGCAGGCGGCTGCCTGTATACAAGCTCAACGACTTCAAAGGCATAGCCGACCTCATCGAAGAGAAGATAATAAAGGGGCACAGGGACTCCGGCGTAAGCCTGCTTGTGAACGGGGAAAAGGTCGAGCTCAAGCCCTTCATCGAGAACCTCATCCGGGACGGGGTCACGGGCATGATAAAAAGCCTCAAGGGATGCGGCCAGGCCGGCGAGATCGAGATTAAAATCACCGGGCGCGGCTCATGACACTTGGACCTGAGTCCAGGGCATCCGGAGGACCGTGTTGCATAAGGGCGTTATGCCTCCACGACCGGCTTGATAAGACCCCTCGCCTTGAATACCTTGCCTGAAAACAATCATTTGAAGATCAAGATGACCGGAGCGATACTCGCGGGCGGCCAGAGCCGCCGCATGGGCTTCAACAAGGCCTTCATAGAGACTTCCCAGGGCGGCAGCATAATTGAGCGGACGGTCCGCATAGTGCGGTCGATCTTCGACCCGGCCTTTATCGTCGCCAACGATACCGCCGTTTACGGCGGCCTGGGCCTCGCTGTACACGAAGACATTATCAAGGGGGCCGGGAGTCTCGGAGGGATATACACGGCGCTTTACCGTTCGGAATCCGAGCATGCGTTCGTTACGGCCTGCGACATGCCGTACCTCGACCCGGGGTGCGTAAGGGCGGCCGCGGATAGGGCAGGTGAAGCGGACTGCGTAATACCTTTCATTGGCGGGCTCCTCCACCCGATGCACGCGGCCTACTCCAGAAGGTGCATGTCAGTAATAGAAGATATGGTCAGGGCCGGAAACCTGAGGATAAACGACCTCTTCGGGAGGATAGATACCATGAGGCTTACAGAAGCGGACTTTCCGGGCCTCGACATTGCCAGGTCTGTCGAGAACGTAAACACGAAAGACGACCTGAAGAGGGCCGGCATAGATGAAGAGCGACGGTAAAGCGGACATAGGGAAGCTCGAAGCCTTGATGGAGAGGCTTCGAAGAGAAGACGGCTGCCCCTGGGACAGGGCCCAGTCAATGGAGTCCCTCGTGCCTTTCATAATCGAGGAGGCCTACGAGGTCATATTCGCGATAGACTCCGGCGACCGGGCCGAGGTCATGGAAGAGCTCGGCGACCTCCTGTTCCAGGTCATATTCGTATCGCAGATAGCGAAAGAAAACGGGGATTTCACCCTTGCGGACGTCATAGACCGCTCGCACCAGAAGATGATAAGCCGCCACCCCCATGTGTTCGGGGAGGCCAGGGCCGAAACGCCCGAAGAGGTGCTCCGCCAGTGGGCCGAAATCAAAAGAAAGGAAAAGAACGGGAAGGAGCCGGGCGGACGCCTTGCCGGGGTCCCTGAAGTGCTGCCTGCGCTCTTACGGGCCCACAAGGTAAGCCAGAAGGCGGCAAAGGCGGGCTTCGACTGGAAGAACACGGAAGAGGTCATGGAAAAGCTTGACGAGGAGCTTTTTGAGTTCAAGGAGGCGGTAAGGAAAAAGGAGCCGCTCCAGATGGAAGAGGAGCTCGGCGACATGCTCTTCACCCTCGTAAACGTCGGGAGGTTCCTCGAGGTAAACCCCGAGGACGCCCTGAGAAAGACGGTCGGTAAGTTCATCACCCGCTTCCACCACATCGAAAGCGCCCTCGCGAAACAGGGCCGCGACCTTTCTTCCACCCCCATGGACGAGCTCGAACGCCTCTGGCAAGAGGCAAAGTCGCACAGGAAACGGGAGTAGCAGGCTTCTGAAAGACTCTTTGGGGGAAACTTTCTGTAAAAAGTTTCCCCCAGCCCCCTTCAAAGACTTCAATCCTTTTAGGGTGCGCTATGCGCACCATTGAATTTGCAAAGACCTTTTAACGCGCTGCCGCGCTTTTTGCGTAACTAACCGCCTCCTTCCTCCGGGCTCGGCCCTTATAGGGCGCGCTGTGCGCGCCGTGAATTTCTCGCAATCGCCCTTCGGGTCCTCGCTCCTGCTGCCCCGCCTCGCCCGCCCTTTCCCCATCCCTATGTTCGCTCCGC
>DIDN01000070.1 GCA_002418185.1 Deltaproteobacteria bacterium UBA5799 | reverse complement strand
TGGAAAAGGGCTGATTCTGCCCGGCTACGCAAGGCTGTCCTGAAGCTTTTGACCCGGCCTCCGCCGGCTTTGCGGGGGTTTTCCCTTTCCGCTCCCGCAGACTCCCGTCTTTTCGGCGCCGTCCCAAAACCCTGCTATACTTGTTTTTAAACCGGGCTTAGCCCGGGCTCCTTGAAAAGCCCGCTGTCCGCATGGCCGGCCCGCGTCTCATGTACGCCGGATTGGCCGGGCGGGTCTTTGAAAACCGCCCCTGTCCTGCTGGGCTTACGTCCTTCTGAAAGGAGATTTCGGACATGAAGCTACTTCCTCTTGAGAAGCTCGGGACCAGGGAACTGGAGAACGGGGTGGTCCGGTTCGGCATCTTCCTGCCCTGGGTCTCGCCGGGGAACGGGCACAGGCTGTGGGTCAGGATAATCCACGAGGACGACCAGTTCATGCAGGAGATACAGCCGCTTCAGTTCGAGATGAATCATGCGCCTGACCCGGAATACGGTGACTACTGGTCGGTCCAGGTGCCGATAACGGCTGTTTCGAAGCCGGTCGAGAAGGCTGCCTGGGGCAGGCCGGGCCGCTACGTGTACAGGTACTTCATCGAGAACCAGAACGCTTCTTCCGAGCGCGAGCGCTCGATAGACTGGATCATCGACCCGTTCGCCAGGGAGTTCGGGGTCGGGAAGCTCTCTGCCTTCACGCTCGGTTACGAGCACCACAGGTGGCACGACAACGAGGTCAGGTGGAAGACGCCGAGGGTCGACAACCTCGTCATATACGAGCTCATAATAAGCGAGTTCGGCGGCGACCTTGAAAAGACCATAGCACATCTCGACTACCTCCGAGACCTCGGGATAAACTGCATACAGCTCATGCCCGTCTCCAACGTGGCAAACCAGGTGGACTGGGGTTATCTCCCCATCGGCTACTTCGGGGTGGACGAGAGGTTCGGGAAGAGAAGGGACATGCAGAGGCTTATTGAGGAGGCGCACCGGAAGGACATGGCCGTCCTCATGGACTCCGTGTACGGGCACACGAGCGACCATTTCCCGTATTCATACGTCTACAAGAGGCTCGGTTACCGGGAGAACCCCTTCATAGGCCACTTCGCCAGGGACTACTACGGCGAGAGCACGGATTTCAGGAAAGAGTTCACCAGGGACTTCTTCTATACCGTGAACTGCCACTGGCTGGACTGCTACCACGTGGACGGGTTCCGCTACGATTGCGTGCCCGACTGGTGGGACGGGCCGCTCGGGACCGGCTACGCGGCACTTACCTACGAGACATACAAGACCGTGCAGGCCAGGGCGGGCGAGGGGCACTGGATGACCCACTGGCAGAGGTTCTTCTCGGACGAGGGGATAAACCTCGTCCAGTGCGCCGAGCAGCTTGAGAGGCCGCGCGAGGTCGTCGAGGGCACCTATTCCAACTGCACGTGGCAGAACGAGACTCTGGGAGCGGCCGAGGACGTGACGCGGGGGGGCACCGAGGCGCTTAGGAGCCTCGGCTTCCAGTTCGGACTCATGGGCTACCCGGACGTCGTCAGCTACAACGGCGACAGGATAAGAAAGAGCGCGGTGCAGTACATCGAGAACCACGACCACGCCCGCTTCATCTGCAACTTCAGGACCTTCCTTAACGGAAACGAGCTCCTTGCAGAGGGCGACCGCTCGCTCTGGTACAAGGTGCAACCCTATCTCATAGGCCTTTTCACCGCAAAGGGCATACCCATGCTCTGGCAGGGGCAGGAGTTCGGCGAGAACTACTACGTGCCCGACCAGGGCTGGGGCAGGGTCGCCCTTTTCAGGCCTATGCGCTGGGAGTATTTCTACGACGAGGTCGGAAGGAACATGGTGTCGCTCGTAAGGAGGCTCCTGAAGCTCCGCCTGAGGGGAGCCCAGTTCAGGAACGGAGAGCATTTCTTCTACAACGACGACCGGTACATATCAAAGGGCGTGCTCCTCTTTTCGAGGAAGACTGACGGGGCCTTCAGCCTCACGGCGCTCAATTTCAGCGACCAGGACCAGGAGGTCTCCTTCCCCTTCCCGTCAAGCGGCGACTACATGGAGGAGCTCCACGGCAGGGAAGGGGCTGACGTGAACCTCTGGAACATCCAGGCCAACGAGGACGTCAGGCTCCCGATACCCGCCAACTACGGGAGGGTCTGGACCAGAGGGGAGTAGCTCCGGAAAAAGAGTGCGAGGTCACTTGAGCCGCGGGGCGCCCCGCGGCTTTTTTGCGCCTTGTGCCGGACTGCGCGCTGGTGTAAACTCACCCGATGATAAAGGTGGCTGACGGGATATGGCTCTCCGAGGGGGAGCTTTCGTGGGAGTTCGTCCGCGCGGGCGGGCCCGGCGGGCAGCACGTGAACAAGGCCTCGACAGCCGTGCAGCTCAGGTTCGATATCGGCTCTTCCTCGCTGCCGCGGGATGTGAAGGAGAGGCTTAAGTCTCTTGCCGGGCGCAGGCTCGCGGGCGAAGGGGAGGTCGTCATCGTCGCGCGCGAATCCCGGAGCCAGGAGCGGAACAGGGCCGAAGCCCTCAGGAAGCTCGTGGAGCTTATAGCCGCCGCCGCCGAAAAGCCGAGGACCAGAAAGAAATCGAGGCCCACCGCCGCCTCAAGGGAGCGGCGACTTAAGGCGAAGACAATAAGGGGAGCTAAAAAGAAGATGAGGAAGAAGGGAGGGGAGGAGTAGTCTCTCCTGGGACCTCTGATTGTCATTGCGAGCGGAGCGAAGCAATCCCGTCTTTCGGGAACAAGGCGCCTGGATAGATTGCTTCGGAGCTAAATTCATCGTAATGACTGAACAAGCCGGGGCTTCCCGGGTTTTTACATTTGCAAAATGACTTTCAGGCGGGCAAGCGCGAGTCCCTCAGCCGCGCGGAAGCGCGGAAAAGTTTAAAAAGAGGCTCGCGCGCGTTATCCCATGTCGGGTCAATCCCCCTAAGCGCCCCGCATGAGGAACGCATTTGCGATGAAAAAATAGATTATGATGCCCAGGACGTCCGCCACCGACGTTATAAGGGGCGTGCTCGCGGCCGCGGGGTCCATCTTCAGGCGGCTCAGTAAGAACGGCAGGCTCATGCCGAAGACGCTCCCTATAACGACCACGGCCATCATCGCTAACGACACGACGAGAGCTATCTCGGGGCCGCCTCGCGCGAACCCTATGAGCGAGACTGCAGCCGCCATGGTTACCCCGAGGGCGAGCGCTGTCAGGAACTCGCGCCCGAGCATCCTTCCCCAGTCCCTTGCCTCCACGTCTCCGGTCGCGAGCGCGCGTATCATGAGGGTAGCTGCCTGCGAGCCCGCGTTGCCGCTGCTGTCGATGAGGAGCGGGAGGAAGAAAACCAGCGTGACGAACGCCGCGATGGTCTCCTCGAAGTAGGCTATTCCGGCCCCGGAGAATATATTTCCGAATACGAGGAGTACCAGCCACACCACCCGCTTCCTGTAGAGGAGCCACGGGCTCGCTGTACGGACGTTGCCCGGGAGCTTCCCTATGGTCCCCGCCTTGTGGAAGTCCTCGGTCGCCTCGGCCTGCAGGACGTCCATCGCGTCGTCGTGGGTTATGATGCCCACGAGCCTGTTCTCACCATCGACTACGGGCAAGGCCGGTATGTCGTACCGCGCTATCTGCCTGGCCGCGTGCTCTGCGGAATCGTCCGCCCTTACGGCATGGGTGAGCCCCTCCATGAGTTCCCGCACAAGCGTGCCGGGCTTTGCGAAGACAAGGGCCTGGAATTTTACCGTACCCATGAGGCGGCGTCCCGGGTCGACTACGAACGCCCTGTCTATGGTCTCCTTCTCCGGGGCCTCAGCCCTCAGCGACGCTACCGAATCCCAGGCCGTAAGCTCAGGGTAGAGTACGGCGTAATCGGAGGTCATTATAGACCCTGCGCTGCCTTCAGGGTAGGAGCCGAGCATGATTATGTCCTCCCGCTCGGCCTTTGCCATGGAATGGAGTACGTCGTAGCGGAAGTCCTCAGGCAGGGCCTTCAAGAGGTCGGCGCGGTCGTCGTGCGACATGAGGTTCATTATCGGCCCGAGCCTTTTTGCCCCCAGCTCCTTTACGAGCGCAAGCTGGTAATGCAGGGGAACATAGCCCAAGACCTCGGCCTGGCGGCCCACCGGGAGCGCGGTGAGAGCGTGCGCCGCCTCGCCGGAAGGAAGCTCGCTCAAATAATGAGCGAGGTCGGCTGTATGGAGTTCCCCGGCAAGCGCCAGTATGGGGCCCGTATCGCCGCGAATAAGGGTCCTTCGGATCTCTTCATGCGCTGGAAGGCGTCTCTTCATGGGTCCTCCCTTGAGCAGGCTTGGGGGGTTCTGCAGATGAGCTTAGCCGATAACCCGGGAGGTCGCAAATGCCCACCCTGGCTTAAGTCCAGGGTGTCCGGAGAACTGTTTGCAGAGGCCATATGCCTCCACCTGCCGGAAAACAGGCTCGTTCCGTGCGGATTATAAAGTTTCTGTAAAGGGGTTGCCCCATGGGACGAGGCTCGTGACTTTGAAGACAAAAAAAGACCTCCGGGCACTGCCCGGAGGTCTTTTTGAGTTCTTCTGTGCCGTGGTCTTTATTTGGCCTTTTCGTTAACGAGCCTGGAGAGGCGCGATACCCTCCTGGCGGCGTTATTCCTGTGGAGGACGCCCTTTGAGGCGGCCTTGTCAAGCTCTGTTATCGCGTTCCTGAGGCTTGCTTTCGCCTCGTCGGCCTTTCCTGTTTCAACGGCCTCTTTGACCTTCTTTACCGCCGTCCTCAGTGAGGACTTAACGGAGGCGTTCCTCTGCCTCCTCTTCTCGCTCTGCCTGTGCCTCTTTATTGCCGACGCGTGATTGGCCAAGATATCCTCCTCAAGCTTTCCCTTTAATTTCTGCTACCTTTTAAGGCGCGAATCTGTTAATCTTCTTTAGGCAACCTTTAAAAATCGATCTTTTCCCCGGACTCTGCGTCAGGCCAATAATAAAAATGCTCACATATTATAAATATATGCTCCGCTTTTTATTCCCGGCCTTCCTTGATTGCGGGGAAAATCTCTGATTTTTATAGGCTGCCTCAAATTGGCCTGCTTTTTCCGAAGCAGCCCGTTCCGGATAATGAGACATGATATTTGTTTTTAGAGCCCTTGTCAAGCCCTTTGGGAGCGCCGAGTGAGCAACGAGAGGAGGATCACCGGAGCCGCCTCGGTCATAAGCGCCCTTACAGCCGTAAGCAGGGTGCTCGGGTACATAAGGGACGCGGCCCTGGCCTACGTGTTCGGCGCGGGCCTCCTTGCAGACGCCTTCTTCATGGCCTTCAGGATATCGAACCTCTTGAGGAGGCTCGTGGGCGAGGGCGCCCTTACCTCCTCCTTCATACCTATATTCACCGACGAGATGAGCAGAAGGGACAGGGCCGCCTTGAAGGCGCTCGCATCGAGCGTATTCACCCTCTTCGCCCTGGTACTTGCGGCCCTTTCCATAATCGGCATCATCTTCTCAAGGGAGATAGTCTGGGCCATGGCCCCGGGTTTTCTCTCGGACCCGGGCAAATTCGAGCTTACGGTCTCGCTCACCAGGTGGATGTTCCCCTACATGTTCTTCGTGGGGCTAATGGGGATCGCCATGGGGGTGCTCAATTCTCATAAGCATTTCACTGCCCCGGCCCTCTCTCCGGTCCTTTTTAACCTCTCGATCATAGCGAGCATCTTCGCCATAGCCCCGTTCCTTGACTCCCCTGTCTACGCCCTCGTCGTGGGGGTGCTTGCCGGCGGGGTCTTCCAGCTCCTCCTCCAGTTCCCTTTCATGGGGAAGATCGGCATGCTCCCCAGGCCCTCGTTCTGGTTCAGGGACAGCGCCATAAGGAAGATATTCGCCCTCATGGGCCCTGCCGCCTTCGGCATAGGGGTCTACCAGCTCAATATCTTCGTGACCATGTGGTTCGCCTCCGCTCTCCAGGAGGGAGCGGTCTCGTACCTATATTACGCCGGGAGGCTCATGGAGCTGCCGCTTGGCGTTTTCGGGGTGTCGGTAACGACCGCGGTCCTCCCGAGCCTCTCCGAGCAGGTGACGAGGAAGGACTGGGAGGGCTTCAAGGGCTCGCTCTCGTTTGCCGTGAGGATTGTGAACTTCGTAATGATACCGGCGACCATCGGCCTCCTTGTCCTCTCATATCCGATAATCGAGCTCCTTTTCAGGAGAGGGGAGTTCACCTCAGCCGATGCCGCCGGGACCGCGACCGCGCTCTTCTTCTATGCCTTCGGCCTTGTGCCGGTTGCGATAGCCCGCATACTGACTTCGGTCTTTTATTCCCTCAAGGACACGATGACCCCTGTCTGGATAGCGCTCGTGGCCTTTGTTTTCAACGCGCTCTTCTGCTATTTGCTCATAGGCCCGCTCGGCCATGGCGGGCTTGCCCTTGCCACGACACTGGCGGCCATCGTGAACTGTTCGATACTATTCGTAGTCCTCAGGAGGAAGTTCGGCCGTTTCGGCGTTATCGGCATGCTCGCCTCCGGACTCAAGTCCGCCGGAGCGGCGCTTGTAATGGGTCTTCTCGTTTATTCCCTTGCGTTCGCGACCATGGACGAGGCCGACGGGGTAGTGAAAGCGATATTACTGGGAGCTTGCCTCGGAGTGGGCGTTATTTCGTACGTAGCTCTGTCCAGGCTCATGGGTGTGACCGAGCTCGCGTTTTTAAAGGGTTTTTTATTTCGGAGTGACAAAAAAGCCGGTTAAATGAAAAATGGGCGCACAGCCCCAACCCTTTGTTTTTCCGTTCTATTCCATGCCTAAAAAAAAGGCAACGTTCAGAACGCCCATATAATCCGGTTTTCCCGTTTTTTGCACATGCCCTCTTTTCAACAGCTTATCCACAGCTCGTGGGGAAATCTCCTG
>DIDN01000026.1 GCA_002418185.1 Deltaproteobacteria bacterium UBA5799 | reverse complement strand
TAGGGTGGGCACCGCCCACCATCCTTTATTCTGCTCCTATGCCTTCCCGAAATTCTATTTTATCCAAGCTTCCCCAGTCCTCTGGATAAATGCCTCGCTCCATATACTTTCTGAAGGTCGAATAAACCCAATCCCGCGGGGACCGTGCCAGGCCGTGTTTGACGGGATTGTAATGTATGTAGTCGCAGTGCGCTTCAAAATCCTTTTCGTCGCGTATCCGGTGTTCCCAGAACCTCCTCTGCCATACAAGCTGTTCCCTGTGCTTCAAGCGTGAGGCGTTCTCGACCTGCGCTTTTGTCGTTAGCGCTTTGCCGACCCTTTTTGTATACCCCGCCTTTATCAGCCCCCAACGTTCGGAATAATCGCTATCTCCCGCGGGCAGAGTCCAGATACAATGGATGTGGTCCGGCAGCAAAACCCAGGCATCTATTTCGAAACGCATCCGCGCCTGAGTCTCTTTTATTATGTCGCCAAGAGCCGCCCTGCTTTCTTCCAGACACAGAAGCGGTTGCCTGCCGTAGGTCACGACCGTAAAGAAAAACGTGTTGCCTTCCCTCTCCCTTCTATAATTCGGCATGGCAATGTCAATTTGTTTCCTGTTTTGATGGTGGGCGGTGCCCACCCTACCTGTAAAACACAAGAGGCGCCTTTCGGCGCCTCTTGTTAGAGTTTTATCTTGTTCTCGGCCAGGTACCTGGCCCCGGGCAGGCGTTCCGGCGCTTCGGACTCGTCTCCGTACGTAAGGGCCCTTTCGCTCCTCATCAGAAGGCCCGTGCCTGAGCAGAACGGGCACTTGACCGTCTTTCCGTGCTCCATCTCAAGGAAGCTCCTGGTGAAGAGCCAGCCGCAGTCGCGGCACTCGAACTCCATCTCTATGTCCATTGCTTCCCCTTTCGTTTTCGTTAATTTACGGCGCCTCCTGAAAATCAGATATTTTCCCCGAGGTCGAGGCAGGGCGGGAATAAAAAGCGGAGCATATATGAATAATATGTGAGCATTTTTATTTCCGCCCTAACGAAGAGATTCGGGGAAAATAGCGATTTTCAGTTTAGCCGCACTCGCTGTACCCGCACCCCCTGCACACCAGGCACCCGTCCGCGTGCTCAACGGCGCTACCGCAGTCCGGGCACGCGCCGCGCTTAAAGACCTCGGGGCCCATCGTGAACTGCTTGGGGAGAGTGTCCAGCACATCCCGGTCCGCTGTTATGCACCCGGTCTGCCTCTTGTAGCCGAGGTACCAGTCCATGGCCTGGGCCATTGCGTCGGCGCAGGACATGACCCTCCCGGCGCCGAAGCCCACGGGCAGGTGGCAGCTTATGCCGCGCATCTGCTTCACTATCTCGTTGGGCTCCACACCGCTACGGAGCGCGAGCGACGTCATCCTGCCCATTGCCTCGCACTGGGAGGCAACACACCCCCCGGCCTTTCCTATCTGCGTGAATATCTCGAAGGGCCGCCCTTCCTCGTCCTCGTTTATGGTTATGTAGAGGTTCCCGCAGCCGGTCTTTATCTTCCGGGTTATGCCGAAGGCCACCTCGCCCCTGGGCTTGGGCCTGGCCGCGTGCTCGATTGCGGCGGCCTGCTCTGCCGCCTCCAGGGGCGCGGCCCCGGCCTTTGCCTGCTTCTCGCTCCCCTTGGTGAGCACCTGCACGTCCCTTGAGCCGTCCCTGTATACGGTGATGCCCTTGCAGCCGAGCTTGTAGGCCATGAGATAGGCCGAGGCGACATCGTCCACGGTGGCCTCGTTCGGGAAGTTCACTGTCTTGGAGACGGCGTTGTCGGTGTACTTCTGGAACGCGGCCTGCATCTTTATGTGCCATTCCGGCGTGATGTCGTGCGCGGTCACGAAGACCCGCTTCGCCTCGTCAGGTATGCCGTCTATGTCGTGCAGGGTGCCTTTGTTCGCCACCTCCTTCATGAGCTCGGGGCTGTCAAAGCCCGTCTCCCTGGCGTACTCCTCGAAGAGGGGGTTCACCTCAAGGAGCTCGGTCCCTTCCATGACGTTCCTGGTGAATGCGAGCGCGAAGAGGGGCTCTATGCCGGACGAGCAGCCGGCTATGATGGAGATGGTGCCGGTCGGCGCGATGGTCGTCACGGTCGCGTTCCTCGGGGGCTTGCCCTTGCCGTCGTATATGGAGCCCTTGAAGTTCGGGAACGCGCCCCTTTCGACGGCCAGGTCCATCGAGGCCTGCATCCCCTTCTTCTGTATCAAGGACATTATCTCCTCTGCGAGCGTGATGGCCTCTTCCGAGTTGTACGGGATGCCGAGGCGGATGAGGAGGTCGGCAAAGCCCATGACCCCGAGGCCTATCTTCCTGTTCGATTTCGTGACCTTCTCGATCTGCTCAATGGGGTACTTGTTCATCTCTATGACGTTGTCGAGGAAGTGGACGGACTTCCTTACCGTCTCCTCGAGCCTGGTCCAGTCGAACTCGCACCCGTTTTCGTTCCTGACGACCATGCGGCTCAGGTTAATGGAGCCCAGGTTGCAGGACTCGTAAGGAAGGAGCGGCTGCTCGCCGCACGGGTTCGTGGACTCTATCTGCCCCACGTGCGGCGTGGGGTTGTCCGCGTTCATGCTGTCTATGTATATGATGCCCGGGTCGCCGTTCTTCCAGGCCATGCAGACTATCTTGTCGAAGACCTCGCGCGCCCCGAGCGTGCCGACGGGCTTCCCGTCCCGCGGGTTCCTTAGCTCGAAATCGCCGTCCTCCTCGACCGCCTTCATGAACTCCGAAGTGAGGCTCACGGAGATGTTGAAGTTGTTGAGCTTGGAGTTGTCCTCCTTGCAGGTTATGAAGTTCATGATGTCCGGGTGGTCGACGCGGAGTATGCCCATGTTCGCGCCCCTCCTCGTGCCGCCCTGCTTTATGGCCTCGGTAGCGCTGTCAAAGACCGTCATGAAGGATATGGGCCCCGAGGATATCCCGGAGGTCGAGCCGACCGAGTCGCCGGAGGGGCGGAGCCTGGAGAAGGAAAACCCGGTCCCGCCGCCGGACTTGTGTATGAGGGCCGTGTGCTTTACCGCCTCGAATATCGACTCCATCGAGTCCTCGACCGGGAGGACGAAGCAGGCCGAGAGCTGCTGGAGTTCCCTGCCCGCGTTCATGAGGGTCGGGGAGTTCGGGAGGAACTCGAGGGAAGCCATCATCGCATAGAACTCGTCCGCCACGGCCTCGACGTCTGCGTCCGGGTCGAAGAGCCTCTCTGCCTCGGCTATGTTCGAGCTCACGCGCCAGAACATCTCCTCTATGGTCTCAACCGGGTTTCCGAGGACGTCCCTCTTAAGATACCTCTTCTCAAGGACCCTCCGCCCGTTCTCGTTCACTTCTATACGGGGCACCTGTACCCGGGGCCTTGTATGGGCGCCACCCCGTTTCGGTGCCTTCGAGGCCGTCTCGGCGGTCAATAAGCGGCTGTAAATGTCACTGTCCGTTCCCATTCAATACCCCCATGAACAATTTTTAACGTAAACAAAAAACATTGATTCCATAACGTGATTACCAAGGTTCTGTGGCGGAAATCCGACCGGAAATAAGGACCTCTTAAGGGGACCCGAAAGCCCTGCCCCGAGGCCGGGATTTACAGAAAAGGCAGATGGTATACAACTTATTGATTTATTTGAATAATCGTCTATATTGTAGGATAGGACGCAGTAAACCACAATATATTGTGCCCTGTCAAGGGAAAATACCAGGGCAGGTCAAAAAAAATCGGAAAAAAGATAACCGACGGACAGCCGCGTCCGGATGGGCCGTCAGTCCGCCTTCCGGCCCCTGTAAGCGAATACCTTTACCGGCTCGATGGTTATGAGGCCTTCGCCTACCATCCTGTCCAGGACAGGCAGGAAGGCCTCCATGCGCTCGGCCTTGTCGACCAGCTCGACGATTACAGGAAGGTCCTCGGATATCCGGAGGACCTTGGCCGTATGGAGGCGGCTCCCTACCCCGAAGCCCATAAGCCCCCTCAATACCGTCGCGCCCGCGAGGCCGAAGGCGCGCGCCTCCTCCACGATAGCCTGGTAAAGGGGGCGGCCTTCGTACCTGTCGCTCTCGCCTATGAATACCCTTATTGCCTGCGCTTCTTCGGGGAGACGCATTTCCATAACCTCCGGCTCAGAGGAGCCTTCCCAGGGCAAGGCCCAGGAAAAGGAAGATGATGCCCGTTACGTTCTGCAAAGCCAGGTTCCCGAGGGCGAGCGCCCACTGGGAGTCCCTTAGAAGCTCGCCGCTCTCGAACATGAGGGTCGAAAAAGTGGTGAACGCGCCGAAAAACCCTATGAAGACCACGGCGCGGGCCTCGCTCCCGAACGCGAGCCTCGTCTCGGCAATGGCCCATACGAGCCCGAAAAGGAACGTGCCGCTGATGTTCACGGCAAAGGTGCCCCAGGGGAAGGGCCCGCCGTAGAGCTTCTGGACGATGCCGCCGAGGAAATAACGGGAAAGAGTGCCTGCGCCGCCCGCTACGGCCATTAGGAGGAGCTTTGTCATATCATACACCGGGTTCCTGGAAGTCGCAGCGTGTATTCTATTTCAAAAGCCCCGCCAAGGCAAATTATTTTCTCGCAAAAATCGCGGCGCACGCCGCTTCGAAAATTTCGGATGTTGATTGACTACGAGAAATAATGATGTTACCTTTTATGGATGTACGCCTGAACGAATAAAAGTCACGGAAACACCCCACCCCATGAGTTATAACATTTTTTCCGAAGCCTTCCGGAAGGCAATGAAAAAGGAGAAACCCGCTTGGAAACGCCTCTGGCTACTGTAAACTCCGGCCTCTGGGACATGGTCTGGAGCGCCGGACCGATGGTCAAGTTCGTAATCCTCGTCCTCGTCCTCTTCTCGGTCGTCTCGTGGGCTATAATAGGCTACAAGGTCCTGGTCCTCAGGAAGATAGAGAAGGAGTCGGCCGCCTTCCACGACCTTTTCTGGGAAAAACGCCAGTTCGCCCACGTCTTCAACGCCACCAAGAACTATAAAAACACCCCCCTTGCCGGCATATTCGCGGCAGCCTATAACGAGATAACCGGCCTGAAGAAGGCGGCCGAGGGCGGCGAGGCCTGGCTCAGGAAAGAGGACCTTGAAAGGTTCGAGAGGATACTCAAGAAGGCCATGGACTCGGAGACGGCCAGGCTCGAGTACGCGGTCGGGTTCCTGGCCACCACCGGCAACACCGCCCCTTTCATCGGCCTTTTCGGCACGGTCTGGGGCATAATGACCTCGTTCAGGGACATAGGCGCCAAGGGCGCGGCCAACCTCGCGGTCGTCGCGCCGGGCATCTCCGAGGCCCTTGTGGCAACCGCCATAGGCCTCCTTGCCGCGATACCGGCGGTTATGGGTTATAATCACATACAGGTCAGGATCGGGCGCATCTCGACCGAAATGGGCAATTTCTCGTCTGACATAATGAACGTCCTGGAGAAGCAGGCGGGCAAGAAGGGATAGTCCATGGAGACCGGAGGCGGACGGCGGAACCCCAGGCTCATGTCCCAGATAAACGTCACGCCTTTCGTTGACGTCATGCTGGTGCTCCTCATCATCTTCATGGTGACCGCCCCGATGATGCAGGAGGGGCTCGACGTCGACCTCCCGAAGGTCGAGGCAGGCGCCATAAGCTCCGGAGAAGAGCCGCTCGTGGTCACTATCGACAGGAAGCGCCGGATCCGCCTTAACGACACCGTGATGAGCGAGAAGGAGCTCGGGGACAAGCTCAGGGCCATAGCCGGGGAGAACGCGACACGCATGGTACTCCTCCGGGCGGACGAATCGGTCCCCTACGGGTTCGTGGTGAGCGCCATGGGCACTATAAGAAAAGCCGGAATAAGCAAGGTGGGCATGGTCACCGAGCCCCCCGGTCGGGGTAGATGACCCGCTACCGGATGAAGGGGTTCGGCTGGGTGGTGGGGGTCTCGGTCCTCCTGCACGTGGGGGTCGCCATAGCCGCCGCGCTCCTTTTCAGCTCGGAGCCGGCGAGGGTCTTCATAAACCCCGTCCAGATGGTGGACCTGGTCCCGGAGCCCGGGCCGAAACGCGCAAAGCCCGCTCCCAAGCCCCGGCCCAAGGCGGAAAAGGAGAAGCCCCCGCCCTTGAAGAAGGAGGCGGCCCCTAAGGAAAAAGAGGCGCCGCCGCCCAAAGAGGCCGCAAAAAAAGAGCCGGCGCCCCCGGCCCCGAAGGAGAGCCCGGCCCAGAGCGTCAAGGTTAAGGAAAAGGAGGCCCCGAAGCCTCCGGACGTCTCGATAGACAACACCTTGCGGAGCATCTCCGAGAGCGTCCGTAAAAGGGAGGACGAAAAGGCCGTAAGCTCCAGGATAGAGGACATAAAGAAGAAGCTCGAAGAGGAAGAGGCGCGCAAGGAACGGCTCAGGAAGCTCCGTGACGAGATATCTTCCCGCGAACCCGTTAAGGCGCCGGAGACCGAGGCCCGGGCCGACGCCGCTGCCGCGAAGGCCCCGGAGCGCCCCTCAGGCGGGGCGATAAAGTCCTTCGAGGACAGGTACCCGGCGTACTACACGATAATAAAAGCCAGGATAGACGACAACTGGTCGTACCCGCAGGCGCTGAGGGACAGCAAGGTCTCCCTCATAGTGTCGATAAAGATATCGCGCTCCGGGGAGCTTGTAAGCGCATCCGTCGAGGCAAGCTCCGGAAACCAGGTATTTGACGAATCTCTCGTCAGCGCCGTATGGAGGGCCGCCCCCTTCCCTCCGCTACCGGCTGATTTCGAAGGGGAGTTCCTGGAGACGGGCCTCAGGTTCTGTCCGGGATGTACACAGAGATGACAAGAAGACTGTTCCTGTTCGTGTTTCTATCGGTTTTTACGCTTACGCTGGCGGCGGTTTCCCATGCCGCGGGCAACAAGGTCTATATAGACCTGGCAGGCCCTGCTTTCAAGAAGCTCCCCATGGGCGTCCAGGAGTTCAAGGACCTCGGCCCCGCGCCGCGCTCGGCTGAGGAACGGGCCCTGAGGGAGTCGATACGGGACGAGCTCCTTGACGCGGCGCTCACGGACCTCAGGTTCTCCGGGTTCTTCACCGTCATCGACCGGAAGGCCTACATCGAAGAGGCGGGGAGCGCCGGACTCAAGGCCGAGGAGACCAACTTCAGGAACTGGCGGACGATAGGGGCCCAGGCCCTCTTGAAGGGCGGGTTCCTGGTCGAGGGCGACAGGCTCACGGTGGAGGTCCGCTTCTTCGATACGACCACTGAAAGGCAGGTAATCGGGAAAAAGCTCACCGGGTCGGTGAAGAACCCCAGGAGGGTCGTCCATTACTTCTCGGACTCGCTCTACGAGGAGCTCACCGGGAGCAGGGGCATATTCACGACCAAGATACTCTTCGTGTCCGGCAGCGGCGGCAACAAGGAGATCTACATGGCCGACTACGACGGGAAGAACGCGGTGAAGCTTACCCGGAACAGGTCGATAAACCTATCGCCCCAGTGGTCGCCGGACGGCAATAAAATGCTCTATGTCTCCTACAAGAGGGGCGCGCCTTACATGTTCCTCCTGGACCTCACAACCGGCAGGGACGAGCCCCTTTCGGTGAGGCCGGGCGTGAACATCTCCGGCAGGTTCTCCCCGGACGGCGCGAAGGTTGCGCTCACGATAAGCGGCGACAACTCCCCGGAGCTCGTGCTCCTGGACCTGAAGACCCTGGAGTACAGGAAGCTCACGAACAACCACGGGATAGACGTCTCGCCGTCGTGGTCTCCAGACGGGACAAAACTCGCCTACGTCTCGGATAGCGCTGGAAACCCGCATATCTATGTGTTAGACTTGCTCTCCGGAAAGTCCAGGCGACTGACCTTCTCCGGCAGGTACAATTCGAGCCCGGCATGGTCGCCGGACGGGAAATTGATAGCCTTCGCACGCTCCGACAAGGGCTTCAACATCTGGGTGGTCAGGCCCGACGGCGAAAAGCCGGTCCAGCTTACTTTCAACGGCGACAACAGGAGCCCTTCATGGGCCCCTGACAGCCGGCACATAGTCTACAGCTCCACGGTGAAAGGCGTCTCGTCGCTCAAGGTGATACGCTCCGACGGGACAGAGGTAGCGAGAATAGATACAGGGGTTGGCGGCGAAAAGGCACCGGCCTGGTCGCCATACCTCAAGTGACCACGTACCACGAACATCCAGACAGGAGGGGTAAAGAAATGAAACGGGCTCTCAGTACACTGCCGGTCATATTGCTTGTTTTCCTGCTTGCGGCCGGATGCAGTAAAAGAATGGCTACGGAAGACCTTGCCGGGGAGGCCGCAGCGCCGGGCGAAGCCGCCGAATCCGAGGCGGTGGTGGTCCCCGATGAGGGGGTCATATCGGGCGACGTGACGGCCGAGGACATACTCGGCACGACCGACGCGAGGACCGGCGGCAGCTACTCCTCCCTCTCGGCGGGCGACGAGCTCACGATGAAGGCGGCGGAAAAGGGGCTCCTCTATACCATCTACTTCGATTACGACAGGTACACGATAAGGGACGCGGACCTCGACAACCTCGCCAGGAACGCCAAGTGGCTGGGCCTTAATTCCAACGTGAGGATCAGGGTCGAGGGGCACGCGGACGAGCGCGGCGAGACTGAATACAACCTCGCGCTCGGCGACAAGCGGGCCAGGAGCGTAAAGAAATATCTCGAGGACCTCGGCGTCACGTCCGACAGGATGGAAGTAGTGAGCTACGGCGAGGAAAAGCCGGCGGTCGCCGGCTCGAACGAGGAGGCCTGGTCCAAGAACAGGCGCGCGGAATTCGTAATAGTAGCGAACTGAGCGGAGATGAAAAGACATTCAGCTTTCATAGCGCTTCTTTTCCTTGCGATGTCCATACCGGCCTGCGGCCCCGGCTTCCCCATAATGACGGGCGAGCAGGAAAAGCTCATGAACGACGTGGACCGGCTCGTGAAGGACAACGAGGCCCTGAAGAGCAAGGTGGCGAAACTCGAGGGCTCCGGGGGCCTCTCAAGCCTGAGGGAAGACGTCGATGGGCTCAAGAGGAGCCTTGCCGAGTCCAATATCGGCCTCGACAAGCTCAGGCAGGACATGGCCTTCGTGAGGGGCAGCCTCGAAGAAGGCTCCCATGAAAAGGAGGAGTTGATCGAAGCGGTCAGGGCGGCGGACTCGAACTCGGCGGACCTGGAAAGGAGGCTCGCGACGATCGAGTCCTCTATAAAGTCCGTGCAGGACGGCCTCGCCTCCATGGAAATATCGCAGCAGTACAACGACTCCCGCCTGGGCGAGCTCAAGGACGAGATTGCGTCCCTCGGCAGCCAGGCGGCCAGGCTCGAGAAGGCCGTTGCCGGGGTCAGGGCTGACGCGGCAGGGATCAAGGAGGCCGCGGGAGAAAAGCCGGACGGCGCCGAGGAGCTCTACAACAAGGGCTTCAGGGAGACCACCGCCAAGGACTATTCGAACGCGCTGCAGTCCTTCCAGAAGCTCCTTTCCACGCACCCCGACCACAAGCTCGCGGGGAACGCCCAGTACTGGATAGGCGAGATATACTACGCCAGGGGCGACATGGAGATGGCCATCCTCGAATTCGACAAGGCCCTCAAGAAATACCCCGGGAGCGAAAAGACCCCTGCCTCGCTCCTCAAGCAGGCGTTCGCGTTCGAAAAGCTGGGGGCCAAGAAAGAGGCTGGCGTGCTCCTCCAGGAGGTAATACAGAAGTATCCGAAGTCCGGAGAGGCCGGGCTCGCGCGCAAGAAGCTTGAGACACTGAAGTAGCCCGCGTAAGACCCCGTCCCGTTGCCGGGGGCGCGCGCCAAAAGGCGCGCCCCCGGCCTTTTTTTGCCCGATGACATCTCATGAACGCTCAAGCCAGCAACACGGCAACAGGGCGCGGACTTGCCCGTCAGGCGTTTATCTGCTATCTTCGAGATGGAGCAAGGCAGCTCTATTTCATCCCCGCGCCTGCGAGAAAAAAAAGACGCATACCCATCCAAACAAAGGAGGGACGGCATGGAGCTCGAGGCCGTTGATGTCGAGATACCCGAAGGAGCCAACGTCATCCTGGGCCAGGCCCATTTCATAAAGACCGTCGAGGACCTCTACGAGATAATAAGGACCACCCTGCCAGAGGCGAGTTTCGGCGTTGCGCTCGCCGAGGCGTCGGGCCCGTGCCTGGTGAGGGTCGAAGGCAACGACGACTCGCTCGTGAAGGCGGCTGCCGACAACGCGGTGGCAATAGGCGCGGGGCACCTCTTCATCGTCGTCCTCAAGGGGGCGTACCCGATAAGCGTGCTGAACCAGATAAAGGCCTGCCCGGAGGTGTGCTCAATCTGGTGCGCGACCGCCAACCCGCTCCAGGTGATAGTAACAAGGACCGGGCAGGGGAAAGGCGTCGTGGGCGTGGTGGACGGCTTCAGCCCGCTCATGACCGAGGGGGAGCAGGACAGGCTGGAGAGGAAACACTTCCTCAGGAAGATCGGCTATAAGCTCTAGGCGGGAACTCGCCTGACCGAATCGGCTATGGGGCGACCGGACTTTATTCTTTGCGGTTAATCCCTGTATATCTCGCATATCTCGTTGAAATCGGCTGCGACGCCCAGAAAGGCCTCCGGAAAATGGAAAGGGCGGAAACCGCGGCTATGGACCTTCAGCGCGTCTCGCAGGTATAGGCAAAGGAGACCTCCTCGACCCACCTCGCGGCCGACCCCACCCTTGCCGTAAGCACGACGCACGGACCAAGACTGGAACGGTACTCGATGGTGCGGTTGTCGCGGTAAGCCTCCGAGAGGCCGGGGTATTCCTTGAGCAGATCTTTTTCCGAAAGCTTTCCGAGCTCCTTCAGCTCGGAGACCACGACGAGCCTCTCCTCGTCGTTGAAATAGAGCGAGTACATCGTCTGCCAGGGGTTGTAGACGTACTTGAGCTCCGGGAGGCCGCCCAGGGCGGAAGGGTCCTCCTCGGCAGGACGGACGTCCCCGTCATAGGGCTTGAACGGCGCCTCGGGGTGCATCTTCATGGCCTCTTCGATGGTCGTCTTTCCGAGCACCAGGTTCCCGGCCTTCTTCCCGTTGGCAAGAAAGGAACTGAATACGTATTCCTCCTGAGGAGCGGCCAGGGCCATGCAACCGGGCGAGACGAGCACCCAGGCCAATTGAGCCAGTGCAGCGCATGCAGCCACATTCCTAAGGTTCATCTCAGCCTTCCAGGAAAAAAGGGGTTTAATCATCTTGGGGCAAATCCCCTGAGCTTGCCGCGGAGGGGTTCATTGTCCTCTTTTACAACTTTTTCCGGAACTTTTCAACGAGATACAACGGGGCGGGGCATTGGTGGCGGCAGAAAGGGGCATTCCGCCCGGGGGCGTTGAGGCAATTCAGTCCTTTTCAGAGCCGATGACGTCCCGGACCGTCTGCCTGATGACGCTTATGGGGGCCGGTTTCCTCAATAACTTGAGCCTCCTTTCCACGGCGAACCTGGCGTTCCCGGACTCCGGGGCGGCGGTTATGAAGACGAACCTGGACTTAAGGCGCGGGGACCTTTCCACGGCCTTCAGATAGAGCTCTACCCCGCTTATCCCGGGCAGGTCGACATCTGACACCACCACGGCGAACCGGCGGCCCGACTCTATGGCCTTGAGCGCGTCATGGCCGTTCGTCGCGCTCTCTATGAGCCCCTCTCTGGCGAGCACCGCCCTCAGGAGCTTGAGGTTCATTTCGTGGTCCTCCACTATGAGTATCCTTTCCATTGAGGCCTCAGGCAGCCTCAAGGCCCTCTCCCTAAGGGCGTTTAGCCCCGGCCTTCCCGAGAGGAATTCCGTTATGTGCTCCTTGTGCCCCTCCATCTCCCGGACAAACCCGGCGAGCTCTTCATTAGAGCTTTCCCTGAGGACGTCCAGGTAATAGAGGAAGATGTCGTTGAACTCCGAAAACTCTATGGATATAATGTGCCCGAGGAGCTCCTCGCTTGAGAGGGCGCCGCGTTCAAGCCCGGAGGAGATCTCCTCAAAGGGTTTCTCCACCTTGCGCCTGGCATCCTGGTCGAATGAGACCAGAAAGGCGCCTTCCCGGCCTGAAAGGGCCTCTCCGGCACGGAGGATGAGGTCATGGTGCGTCCTCTCTTCGTCAGAGAGGTGGCGCAAGAGGCCCGAAAGCTCCCTGTCGCCCTCAAAGGCCCTTGCGGCAGAGGCGTAGACCCTCGAGGCCTTTTCCTCGACGGAGGCCAGCCAGTTTATGATGTCTCTCTGGTTTTCCATTGTCTCCGCGCAAGGGCTCCGGGCCCGGCGGAACTCGGGCCACCTTTCAAATATATCATATCGACGCCCGGCGGCAATCGGGCCCAAGGAGGACCAAATGGCAAGACCCGCCCTGCTGTCCATAGCCTTCGCGTCCCTTTTACTCGGGTGCGCGGCCATAATGCCCGTTGAGCCGGACACGTTCGACGCGGAGACGGTTTCCTACGTCATCGGCCAGGTGCAAGAAAAAAATACAGGCGAGGCGGTCGCCGTGGAAGAGAGGGTTATCGTCAGGCAGGCGCTTGTAGCCGTCTCCGACTTCACCCCCCCTCCCCAGGCCGGGGCCGAGTATCCCACAATAAGGAAAGGCATGGAGCTCAAGCCCTACGGTAAGCTCCCAGGCGGAGGGGTCCTGTACAGGAGCGAGAAGCTGAGGCCCAGGACCTCGGACGGGAGCCCTGTCCCGTGGAAGTACTGCATCGCGGTCGACCCGGAAGGCGCGGCATATGGCGACGCGGCCTGCGCCCTCGGCCTCGTAAGGGCGTGGGAGCCGAGGCCCGAGAGGTTCCTTGATATGAAGAGCTTCTACAGGAGGGGTTCCGTAAAGCGCGAGCTTTCCTACGCCGGCAGGTCGGGAAACGCCGTGAGGCTGGATTACCGGGAGTACAGGGGGGGTGCGGCTGCGCCCTCGATATCGCAGCAACTCGTCTACGACCTCCCTGAATCGGGGACGCCGGGGACGGTACGCTTCAGGGGCATGGAGATTGAGGTGCTGGAGGCGACAAGTAACGGTATACGGTATGTCGTAAAGTCGCGGATGGACGGGTCCGCCAACTGAACCGTCCATCCATTGAAGCTACCCCTCGTAATCGACCGGCCTCTTTCCGAAGACCTTCCTGCCCGTGAACATGGCCGAGATTATGCCGTTCCTTTCCTTTACGTCGGTCACGACCGCGCCAGCGATATGCGCGGCTATGAGGGCGAGAAGGACGTAATATAGCGTTTCGTGAGTCGTTATGAACGGCTTCCTCAATACCCGCATCTCGTTATACCTCGACTCGTTCACGTTCTCTTTGGAGTAGGGCCTTATGGCCTCGAGGTCGGACCGGTCTTCGGCTATCCACGACTTTACGCTTCCGCCGAATGGCGGGTAGTAGATGTCGGTGCCTGCGAGCATGAGCCCCGACCCGCCCATCGCAAGGAGGACCGCAAAGAGCGCCGCGACCATGAGCTTACCGGCCGGGTTATGCCCGAGCCAGCCGGGCGCGTCGCCCCTCCTGAAGCCTGCCGAGTATTCCCTCAGCTCCGCCATGTAGCCCCGGCCAAAGGGCAGCACGGCCTTCCACCTCGCGTACCGGTTGCCGATAAAGCCCCAGACGACCCTCCAGAGAAGGTTCACGACAAAGACATAGCCCGTCAGCACGTGGAAGGTCTTAAGGAGCACCTTGCCGTCGTCCCCTATGCCCAGCTCCTTGCTGAAAAGGATGACAGTGCCGAGGGCTATAAGCCCGAGGACAGAGGCGAAATTTATCCAGTGGAACCATCGGGTGGTCCTGTCCCAGACCTGATATTCCCTGAGGTCCGCCTTTGCGATGTGGCCCATGTCGAACTCCTTTAATGAAACTCCCCGCTGCAAGCCGCGGGCAATCTGCCCCGAATATGACCAGGGCATACAAACTCCACCAGTTCATTTTATCTCCCGGGCAGGCCCTCGGTCAATAAAAGTTTTTTTCAAGCGGTTGAATTTACTTATTTTTTGGCGAGGCTGGTCGCGGGGCGGAGGCGGCATGCCTCTCCGGCATGCGGGCCCCGTTGCCCGAGGGCGCACCGTTTTTCGCGCCCCTGAGGGAAAGGAAGGCCGCGGCAAGGAGCACGGCAAAGGAGACTTCGAAAATTGTAAGCGAGGCAATCTTCATGTAGGCGAAACCGGCGGCGGCATAGACTATGAGCCAGCTTGAGAGCGCGTCAGCGAGGCCGGACGCGATCGGCACCAGGACGAGAAGGTACTTTGCCGTGCCTGAAATCGGGAGCGCAGCGGCCAGGTGCCCGGCAAGCAGTATGGCGATGCCCATTGAGAACATGTGCATGTGCGTTATCTCGAGAAGCCCCTGGAAGGATACCGGGTTCTTGAAGGTCTCCTCTGAGCCGAGGTAATGGCCCACTACGGCGTCGTAGCTCCACCCTATCCTCTCGGCGTGTATCACTATACCCGACAGGTGCGAGAATGCGAGGTAGAGGAGCCCTGAAAAGAGTACGACCTTCAAGAGCTTCCCCTGCGGCGCCTCCCCTTTTCCAAGGTACTTCATCTCATGCCTCCGGGGACGGCTATCTCCATGGTGGCGAGCGTTTTCCTTACCTCCCTCGTCAGTCCGAAGGCGGTAAGGGTCGCCCCTGTTATGGCCTGTATGTCCCTGTTTATCCAGAGGCTCTCGGAGAGCCTTTTGCCGACGAACTGGTCGAGCCACCTCTTCGAGGGTATGTACTCGAGCGGCTCGTAGAAGGCGAGTATCTCGATGTAGCGAATCTCCCCGCCCGGGTTTATGACGGCCATGTACGCCTCGGGCTTGGTCCGGACGACGTGGCTTTCTATCACGGCGTAGCCCTCTATTCCGCTCTTTCCACGGGCCGCGTAATAGGTGAAGAGCTTGGAGCCGGGCCTCACGCCTGAGGCCTTCTCGACCTCGTCGAGGTCGGAGTCCTCGAGGAAGACTGACATCTTTTCTATCTCAAGGCCGGGAAACGCCCTCGCCAGGGCCTCGTCCCTCGTTGCGAAGACCTTCGCGTCGAGGGGCAAGGCCCAGACGAGGAGCGCCGCAAGGACCGTGAAAACCGACCACGTCTTCAATGCGGACGCCCCGGCCGCATTGAAGCGAAGGAGGAAGAGAGGTCTTTTTACAGGTCCCATGCAGCGCCTTTCCCCGGCAAGCCTTTAGCAGCTTGCTGAAAAACTCCGTTCTTATTCAGGCTGCTCAAAAAGCTCCAGATGCGAGGCGTCGAGGTGCGAGGAATGAGGCGTACTTTTGTGTACGCCGGAGTACCCAGCACGTAGCCTTCGACGCAGATGGACTTTTTCAGCAGCCTATCAGAATATGAAGCCGACACCCAGGTTGAACTGGTCTATCTTGTTCTCGTCAAGACCCGCACCCTTCCCCTCCGAGAGGTCGGAAGCGGTGTCCCTCCACTGGTAATCGGCCTTTATTACGACATTATGTATGGGCTTGTAGCTCACGCCCGCGGTCGTTATCCTCCTGTGCTGGGTCGGGTCGTCCGCTACCCCGCTGAAGACCTCGTGGTGGGTGTCGTAGTCCTCGTACCTGACAAAAGGCGTAAGCGACGACTCGGACATGGGCTTTATATGGGGCATTACATCATAGGCAGCCTCCACATACCAGCCCCTGGCCTTCTTGCCTACTTCATTATTCCCGGCAGAAGTCGGAGGGTCAGCATCAAATGCGGTATTGCCGTCGAGCTTGCCCTCTACATAGAGGCCGCGTAGCTCAAGCCCTTTCTGCCGGAATATCGCGTGCACCTCCCAGAGGTCGATATCAGCGTTCTTGTCCCCATCCAAAACCTCGCTTCCGCCCGCGCCTGCCCCGGCCTCGCCGAAGTAGTAGCTGCCGCCGACCGTGAAGCCCTCGGTTACTCCGTACTCAAGGTTGACTACATAGGCCAGGCTCTCGGCATTGGCCTCCGAGCCCTTGAACCTGCCGCTCCTTAGCCAGTCGGACTTCTTGAAGCTGTCGGACTTAAGGCCGTTAAGCACCGCGGCCTTGTAGGAGAGGTTCCCCACCCCGCCGTGCACCATGACGCCCAGGTCGCGCCAGGTGGTGGGGATGACGTTCCTCTCGACCTCGGGCCTGTTTACCCCGTGGAAGGTCGTGGGTTCATGCGTCTCGTTTATTATGCCCATGGGCACGAGCACGAGGCCGGGCCTTACGTTGAAGGCCTCGTTTATGAGGAAATCGACATATACGAACTCGACAAAGGACTTGTCCGCGTGCTCGAACTCGAGCTCCGCGTTGAGTATGATATTGTCGGTGAACTTGTAGCCCGCGTACAGGATGAACCTCAGCGTGTCGGCCTTGTCCTTCTTGGTGTCGTCGAGGTAGTTGGTGTAATAGAACTCGCCGTAGCCGCCGATGGAGAGCCCGCCCCGTTTTCCGTAGACCTTCGAGGCCGCCGGGCCGAGGCCGGAGAACGACTCGTACTTGTCGTCAGCCACCTCTCCGAGCTTCAATTTCTCGACCTCTTCGGTCAATATCTTGACCTTCCGCGAAAGCTCGTCCACGTCTTCCGCGGCGTTGCCCTCCGTGGGCGCAACCCCGAAAACGAGAGCCGCCGTAAACGCCATTGCAGTCATCTTGCTCAAGCCTTTCATCTTACCCTCCTCTTTCTTTGGTATGGTCCTTTGCCGGCCTGCCTGGCGGACCAGGTCGGCGAGTGCAGCCGATTAACCGCATCGGCTCCGAGCGCCAGCGCATCCGGAGCCTCCCCCTTCTCGAATAAAACGACCGGGCCGCAATTGGGGCGGCGTCTGGGGGACTCGGAATCCTCTGAGTTAAAATACGGCGCTCGGAAAGCACTCGCCCTGAGACCGGAAAAGGCCTGAGGGTATACAAGACTGAACCGACTATCGATGAACCCGGGCGTCATTCCTTTTCCGCCCCGGGACTGCCTATCTCCTGGATAAACCCGCACTTAGGGCACTTTATCTCCACGTGCCTGACCTCCCCTTTCATGAGGAGCCTGTTGCACTTCCTGCACCTTATCTCGGCATCGAGGGACTTATCGTCTTCTCTTGCGACGTTCATGACCACCTCGTATCCACGGCGGCGCGCGCGGTGATTTTGAATTTCATATTCATTGCCGGAGCATGCCTTTCCCCGGCACTGGTCCTTTGCGAGCCCGCCGCAGGTGCGCCTGAAAGAAAAGGGCTGAAGATCAGGCCTGGCCGAAAATTTGATTTTGACTTTCATAATCATTTACAACGGATCTACTCGCCTTGTCAAGCGGATTCGTGCGAGACTCTCTTTTTTTTTGCCAGGGGGATTCACCCTCGCTGTTACCGTGTAGCGGCAAGCCCTCGTCTTTAAACGGAATTTCATGCGGGCACTGGCCGCCGGAGCGCTTGATTCGGGATCGGGACCGGGGAGGGGCGGGATATACGCTACGCGCCCGGCTTTTTTCTGGCCGAGCGGAAGATATAGAGACCGAAGAAGAGGAAGGCAGCATAGACAAAGACACCCATACCGGCCTTTGCGAGAAAGCCGTAATCAAGGCCGTAGGTCCCGGTCTCCGGGTCATAGGTATAGCAGATGGACTTGAGGAAGGCTATGATGCCCGAGGACGCCTGGGCAGCGGGCCGGGCAGCCGGGCCAACTGACTGCCTTACGGCCCCGGCAAGCTCTTCCGGGTCTATTCCGTTCCCGTAGAGCCGCCCCGCCACCCTGCCGCCAGGGCCGACGACGACCGCGAGGTTGGGATGGTCAAAGCCGTTTTCAGTCTTCCTGTACGCGAAACCGGCTTCCCTTGCGAGCGCGTCAACGGTCTTCAGGTCGGAGGTGGCGAACCTCCACTGGCCGAAATCGTCCGTGAAATTGGCGCCGTACTCCTTGAGCGCCTCCGGGGTGTCGTTCTCGGTGTCGAAGCCTATGGTGAGCGCGGTGAACTCCGTCCCGAAGCCCGAGCCCGGGCTCCTGAACGCGCCCTTGAGGCTATCGGTATGGGTCCCGCATGTATGGGCGCAGGAGGTGTAGACGAAGCTCAACACAAACGGCTTCCCGTAAAGCTCGCTCAGCCTGAATGACCTCCCTTCCTGGTCTACGAGGGCGCGGTCGGTCAGGCTGGAGCCGACAGGGACCTCGGCAATACCTGCCGAAGGCGCTGCAAGGGCCAGGATTGCCGTTATCATGGCTGCAATCACAAGTCGCATGGCTCAGCCCGCCAGGGCGTCGAGCATGACGCCCGCGAAGAGTATCGAGAGATAGGCCATCGACGCCTTGAAGTTCCTACGGGCGGCCTCCCTTGACTGCTCCTTTACGAGGAGCGCGCTCCGGTAAAGGAAGAGCGCCCCGGCAATGGAGGCTGAGGCCGCGTAGACCGCCCCGAAAAGGCCGAGGGCGACCGGCACGAAAGAGGACGCCACGAGCACCGCGGTATTCGCCATGATCCAGACCGCCGCCCTTCTGTCTCCGACGATATTCGGGAGCATGGGCACTCCGGCCCTCTCGTAGTCTTCCCTGTGGACTATGGCGAAGCTCCAGAAGTGAGAGGGCGTCCAGAAAAAGAGGACCACGGCGAGCAGGAAAGGCGCGGCGCAGAATGCCGGCTCGGCGGAAGCGCCGCCGGCGAGCACGGCGAAGCTCCCGGCAAGGCCGCCCACCACGATATTCAGGCCGGTCCTTCTCTTCAGCCATACGGTATAGACGACCGCGTAGACGAACGCGCCCAGCAACAGGTGGAGCGCGACCATGTAGTTGAGCTTCAGAACCGAGACCGCGACCGATACGGCAAGGAGGACAAGGGCAAGGACCGGGGCCGCCGAAGGCGGGCAGGCCGTAACGAGCGGCCTGCCCCTGGTCCTTTTCATGACAGCGTCTATGTCCCGGTCGAAATAGTGGTTCAACGCGCTCGCCGCCGAGGCCGCGGCCATGGTCGCTATCGCGAGAAAAACGGCCTTTTCAGCCGAGAACCCGTACGGCGCGGACAGAAGCCCGACTATTGCCGAGAGCGTTATGAGCCAGCATATCCTGAGCTTCAGGAGGGCCAGGCACCTCGCCTGCCTGGAAAATCCCGCTGCCCCGGAAACCGCAAAGGCCCTGAGACCCGATGGGATTATTTGAGCCACTCCTCGCATGACAGCCTCCCTCTCGATTGAACCGCATCTCCCCGGCTTATCGGATGCCGGGCTCAAGCTATTTGCCGTATCCGTACGGGCTCCAGTCCTCGGGGACCCTCACCTCGCCGCCGAAGTTGCCGGGAGGAGGAGGCGAAGGCGCGTGGGTCCATTCGAGCGAACGCGAGCCCCAGGGGTTGGGCCCGACCCTCATGCCGAAAAACGCGCAGTGCAGCCAGGAGACGAGCACCACGAGCGCCCCGAGGAGTATTATATACGAGCCGATGGTCGCCCACTGCTGCATCCACTCCAGCTCCGGGAACTGCTGGTAGTCGTAATACCTCCTCGGCAGGCCCTTTACGCCCATGAGGAGCGTGAACATGAACGTTATGTTGACGCCGATGAAGAAGAGGAAGAAGCCGAGCTTGCCGAGCGTTTCGCTGTACATCCTGCCGGTCATCTTGGGGAGCACGTAATAGGTGCCGCCGAGTATGGCGGTCGTCATGGAAACGGCCATGACGTAATGGAAGTGGCCGGGCATCCAGTAGGTGTCCGTGAGGTGCATGTATATGGCGGACATGGCGTTCGGTATGCCCGTGAGCCCCCCTATGAGGAAAAGGAAGAGGAACCCGGCTGCGTAGAGCATGGGCGTCGAATACTGTATGGAGCCCTTGTAGAGCGTGCCCAGTAGCCCTATCATGAGGAGTCCCACGGGTATGCTTATGACGAGCGTCGTGAAAACATGGATGAGCACCATCCAGTTGGGGATGCCAGCGATGTAGAGGTGGTGGGCCCAGACGAGGCCCGTAAGCGCGAGCACCCCGAAGATGCCGTAGTAGACCATCTTCATGTGGTTGAATATCCTGTTCCTCGCGAAGGTGGCCACTATCTCGTATATGAGCCCGACCGCCGGGAGGAATATGACGTAGACCGCCGGGTGCGAGTAGAACCAGAAGAGGTTCTCGTATATGAGGGCGCTCCCGCCCGCGGCGGCGTTGAAGAAATGCGTGCCGAGGTACTTATCGAGCGAGAGCATCGTGACCGCCACGCCCAGTATCGGGACGAAGATTATCTGAATGATGAACGCCGCCAGGGTGCACCAGATGAAGATGTTGAGCTTGCTCCAGGCCATGCCCGGCGCCCTCATGTAGATTATCGTGGTAAGGAAGTTCACGCCCGCCGCTATGGAGGAAAAACCCATGAGGAGCACGGTGAAGGTGTAGAATGCGGTGTTGCCGCCCGTGAGTATCGAGTAAGGCGGGTAGCCCGTCCACATTATGTCAGGAGGGTCGGGTATCACGAACGTCAGGAGCGCCACCACCAGCCCCATCCAGAAGAGCCAGACGCTAAGCGCGTTCACCCTCGGGAAGGCGACGTCCTTTGCGCCTATCATGAGCGGGACGTAGTAGTTTGCGAAAAACCCGGTGAGCGCCGGTATCTGGTAGCCGAGTATCATCGCGGCCCCGTGAAAGTACAGCCAGGTATTGTAGGCGGCCGGGTTGTCCGTAACGGTCGGGCCGAGGCTCGCGAGCTCGGTCCTCATGAGGATGGCCATTATGCCGGCGACCAGGAAGGCGGCGAAAGCCCCTATCATGTAGAGGACGGCCACCCTCTTGTGGTCCGTCGTGAAGACCCATTCCTTGAGGCTGAAACCGGAGCCGGACGCCTGGTGCGTGTCAACGGAACCGGTGACCATGGTTGAGCTCATATAGTCCTCCCTAAGCTTTTTTCTGAGGAGTGTTCTCCTCTATCCATTTTTTAAACTCGGCCTCGGGCATCACGATGACCTTGCCGTGCATGCTCGAATGCAGGGTGCCGCAGAACTCCGCGCAGGTCATGACGTGCTCCCCGACTGTCCTCGGGTAGAACCAGATGTAGGTCTCCATGCCGGGCACCGTGTCCCACTTTACCTTGAAGTCGGGTATGAAGAAGCTGTGGAGGACGTCCCTGCTCGAGAGCGCCACCTTTACGGGGGTCCCCTCCGGGACCCTGAGCTCGTTGGTGGCGGTAGCGCCCCCGGGGTAGGTTATGTCCCAGCCCCACATGTACGCCTCGACCCTGACCTCGTAGGAACCTTCGGGCACCTCCCTCATCTTGTTCCAGAGCTCGAAGTTCTTGGCCGCAAGGAAGACGTCGTCCGCGAGGAATATGAACGCCGGGATGAGCACCCAGCCGAGCGACGCAAGGGGCGTTAGCGCCGTGCCCTTCCCCTCCTCGCCTTCCTTCCTCCTCCTGTACCTTATGAGCAGATAAAGCGTCACCGCCGCGAATATCACGCCAATTATGGTTATGTCGAGCAAGAGCTCCTTCCAGAGGTGGTGCCAGGCCTCGGTTATGTCCGGCACTGCGCCGCCCTCCTCGGCCTCGGCGCGAACCGCGGGAAGAAGGAGGGCGCCCCCCGCGATGAGCCGCTTTAATGTCTTCATATGCTGAAGCTCCTTTCCTTTCATGATAATAAGCCCCGCCCTACCAGAAATAGAGCTGCGAGACCACGAAAAACCATACTACGTCCACGAAGTGCCAGTAGACCGAGGCCGACTTGACGAACGCCTTGTTGACCTTGCCCGAGAGCGCCGGCAAGAGTATGCAGAGGAAGAGCGCCAGCCCCACCAGGACGTGCGAGCCGTGGAACCCGGTTATCGAGAAGAAGGAGGACGAGAAGACGTTCGTTCCGAAGACGAAGCCGTGGTGGTAGAGCTCTGTCCACTCGAAAGCGGAGATGCCGAGGAAGACCGCGCCCAGGACCATCGTGACCGCGAGCCAGAAGATGAACCCCTTCCCGTCGTAGCGCTCGTCCTCGATCTTCCCCTCTGCGAGGTGGATGGTGAAGCTCGACGCCACGAGGATGAAGGTCATGACAACCGGCACCGCCATCGACATCTCGGGGGTGCCGGGCGGCGGCCAGAAAGGGGCCGTAAGCCGCGTGACCCAGTATGCCGCGAAGAAACCCACGAAGAGGAAGGCCTCGGCAACGATGAAAAAGGGCATGGCCCAGACGCTCAGGCCCGCCGAGTAGCCGTGCTCGTCCTCGAGCCCTTCCCTGACCCAGCCTATGATGGATATGAGCACCAGCGGCGCGCCTATCCCCAGGCAGACGAATGCCGCGAGCGGCATTTTGTAAACGAAATAGAAGCCGAAGGCCAGCGGCGCGAGGAAGAGCGTCCCCACGCTCACCAGGAGCGGCCAGTAGCTGGTGTGCCATTTCAGTTCGTGCGCGTGCCCGTTCATCTCGTTTTACCTCCTGGACAGTCCGGCCCAGGGCCGGTTTTTTCGATTTGGATAATTAAGGTCTTCTTAGTCCTTTTTATTTGCAAAAAAAACCGGGGCCTATCCCCCCTATGCTCTCGGACGCGAGGATGCTGGCAACACTCCCCGAGCACCTCTTGAGGACGTAGTGGAGCAGGCACCCTGAACGGTCCGCGCACCCGTCGTCCTTTATGACGCACCCCGCCTCGACCGGGCCGTCTATGGCCTCGACGACCTCGAGGAGGGTTATCGAGCCCGGGTCCCTGTCGAGCATGAACCCGCCGTCCCTTCCCCTCGCCGACCTCACTATGCCTCTCGATGCAAGCGTCCGGAAGAGCTTCGCGAGGTACTGTCTCGAAATTCCGGTGGCCCTCGATATCTCGTCTATCCCGGTGTAATCGGACGCGCTGCTCGACGCCATGTACACGAGGCCGGCTATGGCGTAACCAGACCCCTTGCTTAGCCTGAACAAATGACGCCCTCTCTTCCCGCGCCGGTCGGAAGGCAGCCGAGCAGCCGATGTATATAGCTTATCACCTATTGACGACTTGGCAACTTTGCAACAACCGTGCCAGGAACAGGCCGGGCCGTTTTAAAGGGTTTTCGTTTCAGTCCGGGTTTCAGGCGGAAGGTCGCTGCGGCAGAATGCCGCCCCGCGAAGAGTCTTCCTTAGGAGTGAAAGAGATGGAATAGCGGATGGTTGCGGGCGAATGTACAATCTTGCCGCATGCGGCAGTATTGCGCCTTGCGCCATTCAGGCGCGACCGCCCTGCTTCAGTCCATACCTGGCGATCTTCCTCTGCAGCGTGCGGCGGTCTATCTTGAGGACCCTGGCCGAGCGGCTGACGTTCCAGCCGTTGGCCTCGAGCACCCCTGCTATGCAGTCCCTCTCGGAGGATTCGAGCGAGCCCTTTTCCTGGCGCGGCATGGGCCCGGTGTCCCGGCGCCCGAGCGAATCCGAGAGCAGGGCTTCTGTTATTGCCTCGCCCGGGCTCATGACAGCGGCGCTCTCCATTAGGTTCCTTAGCTCCCTTACGTTGCCGGGCCAGCTGTGGCGCTTGAGGAGGTCTAATGCCCCGGGGCCGAAGGAGAACTTCTTCCCGCGCGCTTTCGAAGCCCGCTCGAGGAAGAAAGACGCAAGCGCCGGTATGTCCTCGGGCCTTTCCCTCAGGGGCGGGATATGCACCCTGCAAACGTTCAGCCTGTAATAGAAGTCCAGCCTGAACCTCCCAGCCGCCACCTCCTTTTCGATGTCCTTGTTGATGGCGGCCACTATCCTCGTGTTTACGCTCAACTCGCGGTTGGAGCCCAGGGGCCGGAACGAGCCGGTCTCCATGAACCTCAAGAGCATGGCCTGCACAGGTAGCTCCATGTCGCCTATCTCGTCGATGAAAAGGGTGCCGCTGTCGGCCGCCCTTAGGAGGCCCTCTTTAGAGTCCAGCGCGCCCGTGAAAGCGCCCTTCACGTGGCCGAAGAGCTCGTTTTCAAGGAGGCCCGCCTTCAAGGAGGCGCAGTTGACGGCTATAAAGGGCATCTCCTTCCTCACGCTCTCGTAATGGAGGGCGCGCGCGACAAGCTCCTTTCCGGTGCCGCTCTCGCCTGAGATGAGCACAGGGAGTCCCGTGTCCTTTACCCTCCGCACGAACCTCGCCACCTCCCTCATGGCCGGGCTCGACCCTGCCATGCCCCGGCAGGCCGGCTCAGTCCCGTCCGCAGGGGCTATGCCCGAGAGCACCCTCTCTATCTCGTCTATGGAGCATGGTTTCGTGAGGTAGTTATAGCCGCCGAGCTTCATGGCTGTGACCGCGTCGGCTATGGAGCCGTACCCGGTAAGCATGACGCAGGCGGTCGTGGGCCGGACATTTCGTAGCCTGGAGAGCACCTCGAAGCCGTTCATGCCCGGCATCATCATGTCTATTATGGCGGCGTCGAACGGCGATGAGGAGGCGATCGAGAGGGCTTCCTCCCCTGTCGAGGCGGACTTTACGTCGTGGCCGCGGGCCGATAGCGCCATGCAGAGGGTCTTCCTGAATATCCTGTCGTCGTCGAGCACCAGGATGCGCGCCATCAGCCGCCCCCCTTCCCGTTCCCCCCGGCAGCCTGGGGCAGAAAAAGGTCCACCCTCGTAGACCCCGGCCTGCTGTCTATTTGTATCTCGCCCTTGAGGTCGCGCATGATGCCGTAGCTCACGGAAAGGCCGAGCCCGGTGCCCTTGCCGACCGGCTTTGTAGTAAAGAATGGCTCGAAGACCCTCTTAAGGAGCTCCCCGGGGATGCCGGGGCCGTCGTCAGTTACGCTCACCCGGACAAAGCCCTCATCAGAGGACGAGGTGGAGACAGACACCTTTCCGCCCCCTTTCTCCTCGACCGCGTCTATCGCGTTCCTTACGACGTTGAAAAGCACCTGCCTGAACCTGTCCGGGTCCGTGCAGGCGCGGGGTGTTCCGGGGGCGAGGTCGGTCGAAAGCTCGACTGACCCCGGGCCCCTCCCCCTTGATGCGAACTTGAGTGCCCTCTGGACGAGCGGGTTTATGTCAATCGGGACAAGGCGCGTCGCCCCGGCCTGCGAAAAACCCAGGAGGTCGTTTATTATGCCCCTGCACCTCTCTATCTCGCCTTTCATGTCGGAGAGGTGCTCGTTCAGCAGCTCGCGTGCCGGAACAGGGCCGCCTTTCTCGACCATTCGGGCTATTTCGTCGGAGATTATGGAGATGGTCCCGAGCGGGGTGTTGAGCTCATGCGCTATTCCGGCGGCAAGCCGGCCTATGGCGGCCATCTTCTCGACCTTTTCCATAAGCTCCTCCTGCCTTATCCTTATGAGCCCCCTTCCGGTCACGTCCATTATTATCTCGAAGACGCTCCCGGGGGCGCCGCCAAGGCCCCTTGCCGGGACGGCAACCACCTCGAGCTCACGGGGCTTGCCGCCGCCTTCGAGCGTGAACTCGTAGTGGGCGGGCGTGCCGCATTCGATAGCGCGCCCGGTCGGGCAGATGGCGCAGAACTCGGCGCCCCGGCTCGCGACCCTGTAGCAGGCCCTCCTCCGGCCCGTACCGGTCCCGAACCACTCGGCGGCCCTCTTGTTCATCCACTGTATGCGGTGCCTGCAGTCTATGTAGAGGAGGGCGGCATCCAGGCTGTCGAGCGCTTCTTCGATCTTCATTGGTCGGTCCGGGTCGGGAATGGGCTTTTCCGGGCCTGGCGGCCCGGGTTTTTCGAGCGCGGCCCTGCCCTGGATTATACTCCCAAGGAACCGCTCCAGACAAGAAGAGATGTTGCCGCCCCCGGGTATGGGGAGTCAAGGGCTCCCGCTTTCCTGTTTCTTCCAAAATGGATTGACAAAGGGGCGAAAGACAAATAATCTGGTCGGGACCTGCCGGCCCGTAACTCCGGCGGGCGGATTGAGGGCCGTCTTTCATGGACCGCCTTCAGGGAGGACCATATCAGCATGAGGCACCTCCTTTACGGGGCCTTCTGGATAGCGATATATCTCGTGCTCGCGGTCTCGCCGCTCCTCGTGCTCCTCGTAGGCGGGGCCCCTTCAGGGAGGGACTTCTGGAGGGACTTCTCGGTCGGCCTCGGGTTCTCCGGGCTTTCAATGGCCGGGCTCCAGTTTTTCCTCACCGGGCGCTTCAAGTGGCTGACTCTCCCCTACGGCATAGACGTCGTCTACCATTTCCATCGCCAGATATCGATAATCGCGTTTTTCTTCATCCTCTCCCACCCTGCCATTCTCATATTATCGAGCCCCGAGACGCTCTCGGTCCTCCGCCCGTCGGAGGTCCCCTGGCGGATCGCCGCAGGCGTGGCGGCCCTCGTCTTATTCGCGACGATCATAACGACTTCCGTGTACCGCGGGCGGCTCGGCATATCATACGAGCGCTGGCGGGTGATACACGGGTACGCGGCTGTCGCCGCCGCGGCCCTTGGCGTCATGCACATCATGGGGGTGGACTACTACTCCCATGCGCCTGCAAAACGCCTTTTCTGGATAGCCCTCGGCGCGGCCTGGGTGCTGGCCCTCGTCTACGTCCGCATCGGGAAGCCGGCGATGATGCTCAGGACCCCGTACAGGGTGGAAAAGGTGCTAAAGGAGCGCGGGAGCTCCTGGACGCTGGTCCTGAAGCCCGACGGACACAGGGGCCTGACGTTCAAGCCCGGGCAGTTCGGATGGCTAACGCTCGGGAGGTCGCCCTTCTCCATAAGGGAAAACCCTTTCTCGTTCTCTTCGAGCGCCATGAGGAACGACGAAGTCCGCATGACCATCAAGGAGCTCGGGGACTTCACCTCGCGGATAAGGGAGACGGCCCCGGGGACCCGCGCCTATATCGACGGGCCCTACGGCATGTTCACCATAGACAGGCACCTGGCGCCCGGCTACGTATTCATAGCCGGCGGGGTCGGCATAGCCCCGGTCATGGGCATGCTCAGGACGCTCGCCGACAGGGGGGACAAGCGCCCGCTCTTCCTCTTCTATTGCAGCAGGTCGTGGGAGGAGACTACGTTCCGGGAAGAGATAGGCGGGCTTGAAGGGAGGGTCGACCTCAAGACCGTGTACGTGGTCGAGAGCCCCAATCCCGGTTGGGCCGGCGAGACGGGCTACATGAGCGCGCAGATATTGGCGCGGCGCCTGACGACGCCCGAGAGGCTCGAATACCAGTATTTCGTATGCGGCCCGCACCCCATGCAGATGGCCGTGAAGGACGCCCTCGACGAGCTCGGGGTGCCCGGGGAGCAGGTACAGTCGGAGAGCATCAATTTCATATGAGAGAAACCTATTCAACGCATATCGCCCTGCTTACGGGCTTCCTGATACTCGTGGTCACGGCCGCTTTCGCGATAATCCAGAACCCACAGCTCGCGGCCCTCGACGGGAGGAGCGCCCCGGCCCTCCCGCACTCTGTCGAGGGCCGGGAGAGGTGCCTCGCCTGCCACGGGCGCGATTCCGCGAGACCGTACCCGCAGAGACACCTGGGCTGGAAAGAGGCGCACTGCCTGAGGTGCCATGACGGCATGCCCCTGCCGAAATCCTCGGATGAGACCGGGGGCCGGAGCGCGGCCCCGGCTGAAAGCGCTCATGTCTTCAATGCCGCTCCCGTGCCGCATCCGATCGAGGGGTACGAGAGCTGCCTCGGCTGCCACCACCCGGATAACGGCATTTTGCGGGCGCCTTCAAGCCACGGGAAATGGCCCGAGGACGGCTGCACTGGATGCCATGCCGAAGGCCCGTAGACGGGGAATGCCTGGCAAGCCGCGGCCCGGTGTTCTATAATACGAACATGCCAGTGACGAGACGCAACTTCCGGTTTACCCGCCTAGGCCTGCATGCCGCTCTGCTCCTCGCCATCTGGTGGTCGCTCACGGACGGCGACACGGGGCCGCTCATCGCCGGCGTGCCCTTCGCGTTCCTGGGGGCGGCCATATGGTCGCTCCTCGGAGGCCCGCCCCCGGTAAGCCTGCGGGGCATTGCGGTATTCGTCCCGTTCTTCGCGTGGGAATCGCTGCAGTCCGGGCTGGACGTGGCGCTCCGCGTATTCAACCCGCGTCTTCCGATAGCCCCCGCCTTCCTTGTGGTTCCGCTCAGGCTTCCCGAGAGCGCGTCGAGGACGTTCATGGCGGGCGCGCTCAACCTGCTGCCCGGGACCCTGAGCGTGGAGATAAAGGCCGACGTCCTCGAGGTCCATGTGCTGGACGCAAACGGCGGCGTAGTGAGGAAACTGGGCGCGCTCGAAAAAAAAGTTGCAGGCGTATTCGGACTTCGCCTTGCTTGAGGAGCGGTATGGACGGGCTGTATTCCACGCTTGCGGTATTCCTGATCCTTAACATCCTTGCGGGCCTCTTCCGGGTGCTCCGCGGCCCGACCAGGGCCGACAGGATGCTCGCATTCCAGCTATTCGGCACTACCGGGGTCGCCGCGCTCCTCCTCCTTTCCGAGGCCGCGAAAGAGCCCATGCTCCGTGACATCGCATTGGTCTTCGCGCTCCTTTCGGTCATAACCTCAGCCGGCTTCGCAAGGACCATGAGGGGCCGGGAAGGGAGCGGCGAATGAGCATGGTCGACGTGCTCTCAACGGCCCTCCTCGTCTCGGGGGCGGTCTTTTTCCTCGCCGGGACGGTCGGCATAATACGCCTCCCCGACGTCTACACGAGGCTCCACGCCCTCACCAAGGCCGACAACCTCGGGCTGGGGCTCATATCCGCGGGGCTCATGCTGCAGTCGGGTTCGCTCCCCGGGGCGATGAAGCTCGCCCTGATCTGGTTCCTGGTGATATCAAACAGCTCGACCATAAGCTACCTGATCGCGCACGCGGCCAGGGTGTCGGGCGTAAGCCCCTGGAGGAAGGGCGATGGAGAACGCTAACCTGCTTGATTTCATCCTGGCCGCTTCGCTTCTGATGCTCGCATGGCGGCTCGTCACGACACCGGACCTCTTCAAGGCGGCTGTCCTTTTCATCACCCTGAGCCTCTTGATGGCCCTGGCCTGGGTGCGCCTGAGGGCCCCTGACATAGCCCTTGCAGAGGCTGCCTTAGGCGCCGGGATCACCGGCATCCTCCTTATCGACACGCTCGGGAAGCTCGGCGGGCGGCGCGGCAAGGGGGACGGGGGCGGCGGACGGGCGGGAGAGACGGATAACGCATGAGGGA
>DIDN01000155.1 GCA_002418185.1 Deltaproteobacteria bacterium UBA5799 | reverse complement strand
CCCCTCCACCGAGCAGGGCCCCGCCATCACCACCACGCCCGGCCCCCCGAGGGCCAGCCCCCGGTCCCCGTGGCGCGCCGCCGGGATCTTGACCACCGTTTTCTCGGGATGGAACTCCGTGCTCGCCCGCTTGTAGGGCTTCAACACCGGCATCACCTTCTCCACCCCCGGCATCATCTCCAGCGCCGGCTCGTTCACCTGCGCCTCGTCGCCGATCAGCCCGATCACCGTCACTTCCTGCCCGGGGCTCACGTGGGGCTTCAGGCCCCAGCCGGCCACCAGGTCCGCAATGGCCTGGATCTGGGCCTCCCCGGCCCCTTTTTTCATCACCACAATCATGAAATTCTTCCGTCTCCGGCGTTCCGGTCCGGGCCTGGACAGCCCGGAGCCATGCGAGCCCCGAACATTACCCCTCCCCCCCCCCGGTTTTCCATCCCAAAAACGGTTCAACGGGAAATAATCGGATCCATTTCCGCAACCGGCTTCCCCGCATGCGGTTGCCTTGAAATCGGGTGCGCACCGCCCCGGTGCCGGCCGGCCTACTTCAGCTCGATCAGCGCCTCGGAGAGCGCCCGCAGGAACTGGGCGTTTTCCTTCGCCGTCCCCACGCTCACCCGCACGTGCTCCGGCAGCCCGAAACCGGCCATCGGCCGCACGATCACTTTGCGTTTCGTCAGCGCCGCCGTCAGCCCCGCCGCCTTCTTGAACGGGAACAGGATGAAGTTCGTCACGGACTCCACCGGCTCCAGCCCCAGCTTGCGCATCCCGTCCATCAGTTGCCGGCGCCCCTCCCGGAGCATCTGGCGGGACGCCACCAGGTACTCCTCGTCCTCCAGCGCCGCCACCGCCGCCGCCTGCGCCATCGCGGTCACGTTGAACGGCTGGCGCACCTTGTTCAGCAGGTCAATGGCGTCCGGCTGCGCCAGCGCGTAGCCCACGCGCAGCCCCGCCAGCCCGTAGGCCTTTGAGAACGTCCGCAGCGTGATCACCGGCTTCTTCCCGGCCTTCACGTGCTTGACCGTGTCCACCTGGATCCCCGGCTCCAGCAGCTCCATGTACGCCTCGTCGAACACCGTCACCACGTTGTCCGGCACCTGCGCCACGAATCGGTCCACCGCCGCCTGGTCCACCATCGTCCCCGTCGGGTTGTTCGGATTGGCGACGAAGACGAGTTTCGTCCTGCTGTTTATGGCCGAGGCCATCGCATCGAGGTCGTGCCTCATGCGCTCAAGCGGCACGGCCCTGGCAACGCCTCCCGCAGCCTTGACCGCAATCGGGTAGACCGCGAATGAGGGCTCTCCCATGACGGCCTCGTCGCCGGGCCTTACGAAGGCCCGGATGAGGAGCTCTATTATCTCGTTCGAGCCGTTCCCGAGGATTATCATCCCGGCGGACACCCCAAGGAGAGACGAGAGTTTTTCCTTCAGGTAGTAGCAGGAGCCGTCCGGGTACCTGTGGAGCCCCGCGAGCGCCCCTGCCGCCGCCTCGACGGCCTTCCTCGACGGCCCGAGCGGGTTCTCGTTCGAGGCGAGCTTTATGGAACCGCTTATGCCGAGCTCGCGCTCGAGCTCCTCAATGGGCTTGCCCGGAGGATACGGGACAAGGGAGCTGATGTTAAGAGGGACCTGTAAGTTGAGTTTCCTCATGTCGATAAGCGTGCCCAGTGGCGGCCTCCGTCGATTCTTGGTTTAAAACAGCAGAAAGGCCGCGGTCACGACTGCTGCGATTTAGGGTACGAGCCGAGCGTCTTGAGGAACGAGCACGACTCTTCGAGCTCGGCTATCGCTCCCCTCACCGGCTCGTCCGATACGTGGCCGTCGAGGTCCACGAAGAAGACGTACTCCCAGGCCTTGGTCTTAAGGGGCCTGGACTCGATCTTCGTGAGATTAATGCCCCTCGACGCAAAGGGCTTCAGCATGGTGTAGAGCGCCCCGGGCGCGTCCTTTATCGCGAACATTATGGACGTCTTGTCGCGGCCCGTCCTCTTCGCGACGTCCTTGCCTATGACGAGGAAGCGGGTGAAGTTGTTCGGGCTGTCTTCTATGTTCTTCTCTATGACCCGGAGGTCGTAGAGGCTTGCGGCCGCTATGGACGCGACGGCGGCCGTAGACGGGTCCTCTGCCGCCATCTGGGCCGCGAGCGCGGTGGAAGACACGTCGAAGACCAGGGCGTTCGGGAGGTTGCCCTTTACCCAGTCCTTGCACTGCGCTATCGCGTGCGGGTGAGAGCATATCTTCGCTATGTCCGAGAGCCTCCCTGACTTGTTGAGGAGCGCAAGCGATATCTCGAGCATCACTTCCGCGTATATCCTGAGGTTAGACCGCACGAACATGTCGAGCGTGTGGCTTACCACGCCTTCGGTGGAGTTCTCGATGGGCACGACCCCGAAGACGGCCCTCCCCTTTTCCACGTCGTCGAAGACGTCCGCTATGTCCTTTTTCGGCGCGAACTCGGCGGACAGGCCGAAGTGCTGGATGCAGGCCTGGTGCGTGAACGTGGCCACGGGCCCGAGGAAGGCTACCCTGAGAGGCTTCTCAAGCGAGAGGGACGCGCTCATAATCTCCCTGAAGACGTTCTTTATGGCCTGTTCGGGGAGCGGGCCGGTATTTCTCTCCATGAGCTTCCTCAAGACCTCCTGCTCCCTCTCAGGCACGTAGAACTCCTGGCCATCGCGCTCCTTCACCTTGCCGACCTCGATAACCAGGCCGGCCCTCCTGTTAAGGAGAGCGAGTATCTCCAGGTCGATGGCGTCTATTCCGTCCCTGAGTTCCTGTATGCTTTTCGTTGCAGGCATATATATGTGAATTTCCTGTATTTTAAGAGGGTAGCGTAATGTATTCCCCGAAAAAAATCAAATATTATTTATGGTTCCGGTCGGGGGCTTCAAGCCCGCCCCGGGGCGGTCATTTCCCGGGAGGCGCTTTCAGAGCTTCATTTCCTCGGCTCGGTGAAAAAGCCCATCGAGCGGTATTTCCTGTATCTGGCCTCCACGAGCGAGGCCGCGTCCAACTCCTTAAGCTCCTTGAGCTGCGGCAATATGGCCGATTTCAGGTTCTTGAACGCGGCAGCCGGGTCCCTGTGCGCGCCGCCGACCGGCTCTTTTACGACCTTATCGATGACGCCGAGCTTAAGAAGCTCCCCGGCGTCTATCTTCAAGGCCTTTGCCGCGAGGTCTGCCTTGGACCCGTCTTTCCACAATATTGCGGCGCAGCCCTCCGGGGATATCACGGAGTAGGTCGAAAACTCCATCATGTTCACCCTGTCGGCAACCCCTATGGCGAGCGCGCCGCCGCTGCCGCCCTCGCCGATGACCGTCGCTATCACCGGCACCTTGAGCCTGGACATGGCCATGAGGTTGGCCGCTATCGCCTCGGACTGCCCTCGCTCCTCGGCGCCCACCCCGGGGTATGCGCCGGGGGTGTCGATAAAGGTGAATAAAGGAAGACTGAACCTCTCGGCAAGCTCGAAGAGCCTCTTCGCCTTCCTGTAGCCCTCCGGGTTCGGCATCCCGAAGTTCCTGAAGACCTTCTCCTTTGTGTTCCTGCCCTTCTGATGGCCGAGCACCACGACCGGCGCGCCGTCGAGGCGCGCGAGGCCGCCTGTTATGGCCGGGTCGTCCCTGAAGGTCCTGTCGCCGTGGAGCTCGATGAAGTCCTCGAAGACGTTCTGTACGTAGTCGAGCGTATACGGCCTGTACGGGTGCCTGGCCACCTGCGTTATCTGCTGCGGCGTGAGCTTGCCGTACAGGTCCTTCAAGAGGGCCTTGGTCTTCTTTTCGAGCTTGGCGATGTCCTCGGACGACCGGGCGTTGCCGGAAGCCTCGAACGCCCTTAGCTCGTCTATCTTCTTTTCGAGCTCCTCGACGGGCTTTTCGAATTCAAGCCAGTGCCTGTACATTGTCTTGGCCTCTTTCTCCTTGCTGGACCGCGATACTATATTATTTTTACCTCAGCCCCGTCTATAAGTTCCTTTATCCTCGCGAGGGCTGAGTCGAGGGGGTTGAGCTTCAACTGGTCGCTCGCCCTTATAATGACCTCCCCGTCGTTCTCGTACACGAGGTGCAGGATGACCTGCGAGGTCCCCGGGTTGTCCTTTATTATACTCTTCAGCTCCTTGAGCTTCTCCCCTGAGAGGCCGTCCGCGGGCGCGTGTATGTGGGTGTTCCTGGCCTTCAGCTTCTTTTCCATCGCAGCCGCGTCCTCGATGGAGGAGATATCCGAGGCGATGAGCTTTACTTCCTCCTCTTCCTTGTCGAGGCGGCCCGTTACTATAAGGGGAGTCGCCCCCGAGATGACCTCCCCGGCCTTTCTGTACAGGTCGGAGAAGATGACCGCCTCTACCGAGCCTGTAAGGTCTTCTATCCGCACAAACGCCATGCGGTCGCCCTTCTTGGTAGTTATCTCCTTCAACTCCGCTATTATGCCGCCCACAGCGACCTCGTCCCCGTCCTTACGCTCGGAAAGCGCCTCTATGGGGAGGGCGTACAGCGCGAGCTCGCGCCTGTACCCGGCGAGCGGGTGCGATGAGAAGTAAAAACCCAGGGTCTCTTTCTCATAGGCAAGGAGCTCCTTGTTGCCCCATTCCTCGATGTCAGGCGAGCCCGCGGCGGACTTTACAGGCGCCGGCGCGCCGCCGCCCATCGCGTCGAAGAGCGACGACTGCCCCAGTTCCCTGTCGCGCTGCATGGACTGGGCGGCGTCCATCGCGGAATCGAGCCCCGCGGCGAGCGCGGCCCTCTTCTCGCCGGTGAGGTCAAAGGCCCCGCACCTTATCAGGCTCTCGACGACCTTCTTGTTCACTCTCCTGGAATCGACCCTGGAGAGGAAATCCATGAAGGAGGCGAACCTGCCCTCCTCCCTCACCCTCAGGATCTCCTCTATGGCGGACGCGCCTACGTTCTTTATCGCAGCCAGCCCGAACCTGATGCGGCCGCCTGAGACCGTGAACTCCATGCGGCTCTCGTTTATGTCCGGCGGGGCCACCGCAATGCCCGCCTCCCTGCACTCGTTGATGTATTTCACGACCTGGTCGGTGTTCCCCATGTCGGAGCCCAGGAGCGCGGCCATGAACTCGACCGTGTAGTAGGTCTTCAGGTACGCCGTCTGGTAGGAGATAAGCGCATAGGCGGCGCTGTGGCTCTTGTTGAAGCCGTAGCCCGCGAACTTGACGATGAGGTCGAATATCTTCTCGGCCTTCCTCTGGTCGATCTTCTTCCTCTTCGAGCCGTCGAGGAACTTCTTTCTCTGGTCGAGCATCTCCTCGTGGAGCTTCTTGCCCATTGCCTTCCGGAGGACGTCGGCGTCCCCGGGGGTGTACCCGGCGAGCACCTTGGCAATCTCCATGACCTGCTCCTGGTAGACCATGACGCCGTAGGTGTTATCGAGTATGCCCGTCAATTCCGGGACCTCGTAGGCTATCGCCGTCCTCTTGTGCTTCCTGCTTATGAAGTCGTCGACCATGCCGCTCTGCAGCGGGCCCGGCCTGTAGAGCGCGACAGCCGCGACCATGTCCTCGAAGGTCGTGGGCTTCAATTTCCTCAGGAGCTCCTTCATTCCCGAGCTTTCGAGCTGGAATATGCCGTTCGAGTTGCCGCTTGCCACGAGCTCGTAGGTCTTTGCGTCGTCGAGGGGGATGTTCTCGATGTCGATATCCGCTCCCCTGTTCTCTTTTACGAGCTTCACGGTCTTGTCTATGACCGTCAGTGTCTTGAGGCCCAGGAAGTCGAACTTCACGAGCCCGACCTTCTCGACGTCCTTCATCGTGAACTGGGTCGTCACGGAGTCGTCCTTCTGCTGCTTGTAGAGCGGCATGTACTCGTCAAGGGGCCTGTTCGATATGACCACCCCCGCCGCGTGGGTCGAGGCGTGGCGCGGCAGGCCCTCAAGGGCTACCGCCGTATCGAGGAGGTCCTTTATCTTCTGGTCTTTTTCATATAGCTCCTTAAGCCTCGGCTCCTGGGATATCGCCTCCTGTATGGTGATGTTCAGGGTGTTGGGTACGAGCTTGGCGATCCTGTCCACGTCGCCGTAGGGCATGTCCAGGGCCCTGCCCACGTCCCTTATGCAGGCCTTTGCCTTCATCTGTCCGAAGGTGATTATCTGCGTCACCTTGTCGGCCCCGTACTTCTCGGTGACGTACCTTATGACCTCGTCCCTTCTTTCGAAGCAGAAGTCTATGTCGATATCGGGGAGGGATATCCTGTCCGGGTTGAGGAACCTCTCGAAGAGGAGGTTGTTTTTTATGGGGTCGAGGTTGGTGATGCCGAGCGACCACGCCACGAGGCTCCCGGCCGCCGAGCCCCTCCCCGGGCCGACCGGTATGTCCCTGCTTTTCGCGTAGTCTATGAAATCGGTGACGATGAGGAAGTAGCCGGGGAAGCCCATCCCCTTTATGACCTTCAGCTCCTTTTCAAGCCTGTCGTAATACTGCCATTGGAGGGGCTCCACCTCGACGCCCCTCCTGCGCATGGCGTCGAGCCTCCTTTCAAGCCCTGCCCTGGCCCTCGATTCTATGAGCGAATCGAGGGTCTCTCCCTCGGGCACCGGGAACTCGGGGAGGTGGTGCTTGCCCAGGGTCAGCTCGAAGTTGCACCTCTCGGCGATCTCTATGGTGTTGGCGATGGCCTCAGGCGTGTCCTTGAACGCCTCGTTCATCTCCTCCGGGCTCTTTACGTAGAACTCGTCGGTCGAAAACCGCATCCGGTTGGGCGCGTTCACGGTCGTCCCGGTCTGTATGCAGAGGAGTACGTCATGGACTTTGGCGTCCTCCTTCCGGAGGTAGTGGCAGTCGTTAGTGGCTACAAGCGGGATATCCAACTTCTTGCCGAGCGCTATGAGCTCGCCGTTCACCCGCTCCTGCTCGTCTATCCCGTTATGCTGTATCTCGAGATAGAAACGCCTGTCCGGGAACATGGCCTTGTATTCGGAGGCGGCCTTTTCGGCGGCATCCTTCTGGCCTATCGAGATTTTGTAGGCTACCTCGCCGTGAAGGCACGCGCTCAATGCTATGAGCCCCTCGCTGTGCTCGCTTAGAAGCTCCTTGTCCACTCGCGGCTTGTAATAGAAACCCTCTATGTAAGCCCTGGAGAGGAGCTTGCAGAGGTTCTGGTAGCCCTTGAGGTTCTTGACCAGCAATACCAGGTGGAAGGCGTACTCGCCTTTTATCGCGGTCTTTTCAAGGCGGCTCCCGGGCGCCACGTAGAGCTCGCAGCCGATTATGGGCTTTATGCCCTTCTGCATGGCCTTCTGATAGAACTCCACCGCGCCGAAGAGGTTCCCGTGGTCGGTCACCGCGACCGCGGGCATCCTCTGCTCCTTTGCGAGCGCTATGAGGGCCCCGGGCCTTATGGCGCCGTCAAGGAGGCTGAACTGGGTATGCAGGTGAAGGTGTACGAAATTAGCATGGTGCATAGGGAGGAAAGATTACCATATTTCAAGGGTTTTTGGTAGGAGTTTTAAGGGGCTTCCCGGGGCGCCCCGCCCGTTGTCCGGCGATTGCGCATGCGGCAAGTTCTGCTAACCTTTTCATTGTAGGGCAAAACCGTTACCAACGGCAGAATCCACCGGGTCAGGGCCGTGCACAATGAAAAGAAAACTCCTTGTTACAGGTTCAAACGGCCTTATCGGGAGCGCGGTCGTCGAGCGCTTCTCAGAGGACGGCTGGGAGGTCGCGGGCATAGACAACAACATGAGGGCGGAGTTCTTCGGACCTGCAGGCGACACGCGCTGGAACCAGTCCAGGCTCGTACGGAGCCACCCCCGGTTCAGGCACGTCGAGGCCGACATAAGGGACCGGCAGAAGGTGCTGGAAGTGGTCAGGGACCTCCGCCCTTCCGCCATAGTCCACGCAGCCGCCCAGCCGAGCCACGACCTCGCGGCGTCCAGGCCCTTCGACGACTTCGACGTAAACGCCGGGGGCACCCTCAACCTCATCGAGGCGGCAAGGCTCGCCTGCCCCGAATCGCCTTTCGTCCACCTCTCGACCAACAAGGTCTACGGAGACGCGCCGAACGAGCTCCTGCTCATTGAGACCGGTACGAGATACGACTACGCGGACCCCGGGTTCGCGAACGGCATCCCCGAGTCCATGAGGATAGACCGCTCGAAGCACTCGCTCTTCGGCGCTTCAAAGGCTTCGGCAGACCTGATGGTACAGGAGTACGGCAGGTACTTCGGCATGCCCACGGCGTGCCTGCGCGGCGGGTGCCTTACCGGGCCCAACCATTCAGGGGTCGAGCTCCACGGTTTTTTGAGCTACCTCGTTATGTGCAATATCGAGGCGAGGACTTACAGGGTCTACGGCTACAAGGGGAAGCAGGTCCGCGACAACATACATTCGGACGACGTAGTGGACTTCATAGCAAGGTTCGTGGAATCGCCGAGAGCGGCAGAGGTCTACAACATCGGCGGCGGGAGAAGCAATTCCATATCGATCCTTGAGGCGTTCGGCCTTGCCGAGTCGGTCACAGGCATGCCCATGAGCTGGGAATACACCGACGAGAACAGGTCAGGCGACCATATCTGCTATATATCCGATACGACCAAGGCAAAGGCGCACTACCCGGGCTGGGAGGTCACAAGGGACCTGAAGGGGGTCTTCGTCGAAATTGCCGAAGCCTGGGCGAGGAAGGAGAGGAAGAACTTTTCACGAGAGGGCGGTCAGGACACCCTTTTCAGCACGAAGACAGCCGGGCCCTGAAAATCGGTGACTGAATAGTCCACGTTCCTGGACCGGCTCCAGTAGTACCGAGGCCCGCCCCGCTTTATCTCGATTACCCCCTCAAGGCTGTAGTCGCTCAGGTCGAACCTGGAGAACCAGTCCGTGATGTTCTGCATACCCTCATAGCTGACTCCCCAGGAGACCGGTATGTTGACGTATACGAGGAATAGCGGCTTGCTCTCCGCAATGTCCCTCCTCAATTTCATCTCCATCATCGTCGCATATTCGTGGCCCTCGACGAGCGGGTACATGTAGATATACCCGGTCGACGAGAGCCTGTTCGAGAGGAAGTATATCTGGGGCTCGGAGCCCAGGACGGCTATCCTGTCGTCAGGGCCCGAATTCTCTTTTATGTGCCTGGCTATCTCGACGGACTCGGGAAAAGGGTTCGCGCCGTAAAGCGCCCTCGATATCTCCCCGGGGGTCGAAAAGAAAAGCATGGTCCTCTCTTTGTAGAGCGGGTACCCCAGGAGAAGAAGTAACACGCATGTAACCGCCAAACCCGCGCCCCTCAAGCTGTATCCGTCCAGAAGGCCCTTCACGCGCGCTACCGCCGCGCCGAAAAAGAGAGCTGCAGCCGGAAGGACGAGTATGAAATAGTGCGACCTGAAATAAAAGCCCGGCAATATCGAAATAATGGAAACAACAAGAAAGGACCAGAAAAAGAGGAACGCGGCCCGGGAGTCCTTCCCCGGCGGAGGGATGAGCGCCCCTGCCGCCGCAACCGCCAGCAAGGGAAGCGCAGATACCTTCATCAGGGAAAATGCGAATCCGAGATTCGAGAGGCCGCCCGAGATGCTCATTAAAGAAACGTACCTGGAAGCATACGAGAAGGTCCAGAAAAGGAATTCGTCAAAAACGCCCCACAGCCAGAAGACCAGGCAGGTCAGGCCGAACGGCAGTCCCGCGCCAAAGACAAACAGGCCGGTACGGGAGAGGTTCCGCCGCAAGGGGCGCGTGCGGTCCCGGAGCAGCGCGGCTGAAAGGTAAACGGCAGGCAGCGCCATGAAGAAGACCGCGTGCTGCTTCATCAGGAACGCAAAGCCGAAGCAGAGGCCGCACAGGAAGTAAAACAGCCCCTTCCCTGCCTCCAGGCTCTTCAAAAGCAAGATCGCGCCGGCAACGATGAAAAAGACGGAGAAATGCTCGGCGTTGGCGGAAAGGCCCAGGAAAGCGGAGTTAAGGGAGAGTACCGAGAAGAAGGAGCTTGAGAGAGCGCTCGGGAGCGGCTCCAGGAACCTTCCGGCGAGGAGGAATACGAGGACCGCCGTTAGCGAGTTGAGCAGCGTAAGGCCGAGATGGATGGCCTCGGTGCTCTGCCCGAAAGAGAGCATGATAAGGGCGTAGGCCCCGAAGACGCCCGGCAGCTTCATCGTGTGCATGTGCTCGTACGGCGGTATGCCGCCGAGCAGGAGCTGCGCTGCGTAAGCGTATTCTCCCTCGTCGCGCTCAAGCGGGACATCGAGGAGGTTTATCCGTATTGAAGCGCAGACGAGAGCGACTGCCAACACGATAAACCACGCCAGGTAACGGCGCTCTCCGAGTGCCCCGCCTCGGGCACGGCTATTTCCGGCTAAGCTCATCTTTTTGCTTTGCGTTCCGGGGAGGCTAACCTAGCTTCCTTACGTATATCTCCTTTATTATCTCCGGGTCGAGGGCAAGGGTCGTCTCGCCGAGCTGGATCACGAAGGCGGGCCTTTTCTGGTGCACCCTGACGGTGCTCCCGGGCACTATGCCGAGCGAACCGAGCTTATCGAGTCTCACGTGCGAGTTGGAGGCGATGAAGATGATCCTTCCGGTGTCCCCCGCGTCGAGCACGCTCAACTGCTGCACTATGGGCTTGAGTTCGTCCCTGGTCTTTTTGCAGCAGGCGCCCCTGGGGATGGGGAGGCCGTGGGGGCAGGCAGGCGGGTGCCCGAGGAGCGTGCATATGGAATCCGTCACTTCCGGCGAGAGCGTGTGCTCGAACGAGCATGCGTTCTGCTCGAGGTTCTCGTCGCTCATGGCCAGCACCTCGGTAAGGAGCCTCTCCGCAAGCCTGTGGCGGCGTATGGCGGCCTCTGCGAGCCTCTCGCCCGCTGCCGTAAGCGTTATGGTGTCCCCGGATATGGATACGAGCCCCTCCTGCATCATGCGCTCGACGGTGGCGGTATCGGCCTCCTCGGCCACCTCTTTTATGCCCATGAGCTGCTTGACCGAGTTCGAGCCCAGTTCCCTCTGGGACCATATGAACTCCAAGACCTCGTCGACTGCCTTGTCTCTTGTCATGTGCCTCCGCCTTTTTCAGGCCGGTCGTAAAACCACGGGCTTTCGAACCCGGGGATGAAAGACCGCCCGGAACGAGCGGTCATTTCTGCGAGAGCGGAGAGATATTGCCTTTGATCACAGCTCTCCGGATACCCTGGACTTCGTCCAGGTGGTCATTGCAGCGTTACCCCGCTCAGCCTCAGGGCCAAGTTCACTATCGCCCCGACCAGAATCGCGAACGGGAATATGAAGGCCGACATGAGTACCGCCGTCTTGAGACCCCTCTCTTTAACTATCATAAGGAGGTTCGCTATGCAAGGGACGAACAGGGTCATGGTCACGAGGCTTACCACCACCTGGACAGGGTCGAGCATGCCGTCCTTCTGGAGGGCCAGGAGCCCGGCGGCCCCGTAGTCCCTCCTCAGAAACCCTATGAGAAACGCCTCGGTTGTCTCTGCCGGGAGGCTCAGGAGCCCCACTATGACCGGCGAGACGGCCTTTTGTATCGCGTTAAGGGCATTGAGCTTGTCGAGCGCGAAGAGCACGAGCGTCCCCAGGACAAAGAGCGGCACCGCCTCCTTCAGGTACCACTGTACCCGCACGAGGGTCTTAAGGAGCATGTTCGAGAGCTGCGGCATCCTCATGGGAGGTATCTCGAGGATGAAGTCCGAAGACTGCCCGGGGAGCACCCTCGACGCCAGGATGCCGACCAGGAACAGCACGAGCAAAACTATGACGGCCCACAGGACGGACGCGGCAAGCGAGACCGCCCCGAGCATGCCGAGTATGACCCCGAGCTGGGCGGAGCACGGCACCCCGAGGGCAAGGAGCAGAGTCACTATGACCCGTTCCTTCCGGGACTCGAGTATCCTCGTGGTCATGGTCGCCATCGTGTCGCAGCCGAGACCCAGCACCATCGGCAGGACCGCCTTGCCGTTAAGGCCCATTGCCTTGAAGACCCTGTCCACCATGACGGCGAGCCTGGGCAGGTAGCCCGAGTCCTCGAGGAAGCTGAAGAAGATGAAGAAGAAGCTGACTATGGGCAGCACGATGGCGATGGCATAGGTGAAGGCCATCGTAAATACGCCGTACTCGCCGACCAGCAAATCGTAAAAGAGGCTCCCTGGCGCGAATGCATATCCGACAACGCGCTCGGCCCACGGGTTCACGAACTCGCCGAATACGACTTCCTCGAAGAAGTCTACGCTCACCCCGGCGCCGAGGACGCCCACGAACTCGTACATGATGAAAAGCACGGCAAGGAGTACGGGGATGCCCCAGACAGGGTGCATGGTGATAGAGCCCATGAGGGCGGACGCCCTGCCCTTCCCGGGGGCCTCGGCGCTCACGACCTTCGATACGAG
>DIDN01000140.1 GCA_002418185.1 Deltaproteobacteria bacterium UBA5799 | reverse complement strand
CGCAGTGACGAATTTTGAAGACGACACAGCAGATTGGGCTTTTTCAGCAGCCTGTTCAGAGGAGCCCTTCTCCGCCCTCGCCTATGACCTGGTCCTCTATGAACTTACGGAGGCCTGCCTGGATGCTTTGGGCAAGTCCCGTGAATTTTATGCCCATGCCAGGCTCGGCGAGGCCGTCCGGCGCTTCTTTCACCGCGTAGAGCACCTCGCCATCGAGCACGAGGGGCTTTGGGGTCGGTAGCTCAAGCGAGACCTTCACCTTCGTGCCCTCGGGGAACGGCTTGAGCGTCCTTATGAATACTCCCTGCTCGGAGAGGGCGGTCGCGAAGGTAGCGCGGCCAGTGGTGCCGGTTATGACGGTCGCCTTGAAAAGGACCCGTATCCTCAGGAAATTCCTGGGCCTGGACTCGATGAGCTTCTGTACCGTCCTGTAGAGCTCGGTCGGGCTTACGGGCCTCGTCACATACCCGGCGGCCCCCCTCGATGTCGAGGCCACCAGGTCGGTCGTCCGCCCCGCGTCCGAGACCGTTATTACCCTTATCATGCTGAGGCTCCTGTTCGACCTCAGGGCCTCCAGGCAGGGCTGCCCGGATACCGGGGGCATATCAAGGTCGAGGAGCACCGCGTTGGGTATTATGCCGGAGGTCATCCGGATGAGGTCAGAGCCGTTCGAGGCAAGGAAGACGTTGTAGTCGAGCCTCTTTACCATTGCGGCGAGCTTAAGACACCTTGCCCCGTCGGGGTCTGCGACGACTATGGTCTTTGGGGGAGTAAGAATGGGGGCGGCTCCTTTTGGGATTCTCAATCCTTTTAAGGCATTTCGTCCTGTTTGTCAATAGCACAGCCCTGCCGAAATTTCCGCTTGATGAACGGAGGATAAGTAATTAAAATCCATTCCCATGAGCGAGCCGACGGTTTGCATAGAATGCGCCCACGCCGTGTTCCTGGACCCGAAAAAAGAAATCTGCTACAAGACCGGGGGGCTTTACTGCATGAAGCTCAAGGCCATAGTAGGTAAATACGACCCTTGCCGCGTAAAACCCGCCAAGAAGTCCGGAGGCAAAAGAAAATAGGCGCCCCTTTCACCGCCCCCCAGCTTCCGATTCTGGTATATTGTATGAATTCCGCCCTTACGCTTGCGGATACTCAAGCTCAACCGAAAGAGACTGGATGGGATTGAACGAGACACTTGCCAAATCGCTCGTGGCGGCAGGGAGGGTCAGGAACCTGATCATCTTCTATGCCGCCGTCCACGTTATATTCCTTTTTTTCGGACAATGGATGGTGGCACAGGGGTATCCGGGCGTAATCGAGCTACGGGAAGAGCAGTTGAGGGAGATCCAGGAGCTCCCGTATCTTAAGCCGCTCACGGGAGCGCTCGCCGAAAACCTCCCGCTCAAGATACTCTACACTTTTTCTTTCAACCTGCTGTTCGGGGCCTTCCTCAGCACGACCCTTACGGGGCTCGTATTCTTTTTCCCCTACATGGTGGCGGTCTGGAGGAGCTTCATAATAGGCATACTCATAGCAGGTATGGACGCGACCCCGGCGATGCTCCTTGTATTCTACGGTACTTTTGTCCTCGAATTCGGGGCATACTGCCTGTCCTCTTCAGTAGGGACGGACCTGGGCCTCTCCCTCATCTGGCCGGGCCGCAAGGGGACGGAGTCGAGGAAAGAGGCGCTCCTCATTGCCGGGAGAAACGGTGTGAGGCTGTATCTGCTCGTAATCATTATTCTTTTCATGGCCGCCGTATGGGAGATGGCCCTCCTGCATTACATGGGCCCGGTATCGGGCCCTGCTGCGTCCTGATTTTTTTTCGCGAAATCCGCCTGAAAATCAAGATTTCTCTTGGACGACGTCCGCATATGTGCTATAAGGTCTCGTAAACAACGGGTGACAAGGCAACCTCTAAAAATTAGAGATTTTTCCCGCTTTTCCCGGAAGGACGGGAATAAAAAGCTGAGCATATATGCGAATATGTGAGCATTTTTATTCCCGGCCTGACATAGAGTACGAGGAAAAGATCAATTTTTAGAGATTGCCATAAGTTGTTTTCCAGCAAGGTCGCTTCTCTTCTCCCCGCACGTTATTGAGAGCCTTTTAGGGCCCCAAATACTGTTTGCCGGAATCTCCTGAATGGCTGGGAACAATATTTCCGAGAATATCCTCAACATATACGACCGCATAAGGCGGGCTGCAAGGAAGGCGGGCCGCGACCCCGGCGAGATAACCGTCGTGGCCGTCACCAAGATGGTCGAGGCCAAGAAGGTCAAGGAGGCCGTCTCGGCAGGCCTCCGGGTCTTTGGCGAGAATTACGTCCAGGAGGCCCAGGAAAAGATCGGCAAGATCAAGGACAAGAAGGTAAAATGGCACTTCATAGGCCATCTCCAGAAGAACAAGGCCAAGGTCGCGGCCGGGCTCTTTGACATGATAGAGAGCGTGGACTCGGTCGAGCTCGCCAAGGAGCTTGACAAAAGGGCTGCCGGGCCGCTCGACATCATGATAGAGGTGAACATAGCGAGGGAGAAGACCAAGGGCGGGGTAAGCCCGGACGAGGCCGTAAAGCTCGCCAGGGCCGTCTCGGGCATGGCGAACCTCAAGCTCAAGGGCCTCATGTCCATACCCCCCTTCTTCGAGGACCCCGAGATGTCGAGGCCGTATTTCGCGATGCTCCGGCGCCTTGCAGAGCGCATAAACAAGGAAAAGTACCCGGGTGTTTTCCTGAAGGACCTCTCGATGGGCATGTCCAGCGACTTCGAGGTTGCCATAGAAGAGGGCGCCACCATGGTCCGGATCGGGACCGCCATATTCGGCAGCAGGGAAGCAGTGACAGCCAAAAAGAAGGCCTCCAAGGCCGCCAAGTCCGCCTGAACCCAATCCATATAAGCATGCTGACAAGGAAGACAATAGGCTTTCTCGGAAGCGGGAACCTTGCCGAGGCCCTCATAAAGGGGCTACTGGCCTCATCGAAGGTGGCCCCCGGGCGGATAATCGCAAGCGACAGGATAAACGAACGGCTCATACACCTCGCGGAAAGCTACGAGGTGAAGGTCCTAAGCAAGAACTTCGAAACCGCACGGAATGCTGATATAATATTTCTAACGGTCAAGCCCGGCGACGCTGAAGGCGTCCTGAGCGAGATTGCGCCCGAGATAGACGCGGGCAAGCTGCTCGTCTCGACGGTTGCAGGCATTACCACCTCGCGGATACTGGAGTGCCTGAAAGACGCGGGCCTCGCGCACTTCCTGCCGGTAGTGAGGGCCATGCCCAACACGCCGGCGACCGTCCGGGAGGGAATAACGGCCCTCTGCGCCGGGCTCGGCACAGGCGAACGCCAATTCGAGCTCGCAGCCGAGATATTCAGGTCGGTCGGGAAGGTCGTGGAGATAAAAAACGAGTCCCTGATGGACGCCGTAACGGGCCTGAGCGGAAGCGGGCCGGCGTACGTCTTCCTTTTCATCGAGGCCCTCGTGGAAGGCGGCATGGAGGCGGGCCTTCCGGCGGACACGGCAAGGGAGCTCGCTTTCCAGACTGTCCTCGGCGCGGCGAAGCTTGCGATGGAGAGCCCGATGGGGCTCGATAAGCTCAGGCGCATGGTCGCCTCCCCCGGCGGCACCACCATAGAGGGCCTTCGCAGGCTCGAAGAGGGCGGCTTCAGGGAAGCTGTCTCCTCCGCCGTTGTAGCGGCTTCGAAAAGGGCAAGGGAGCTTTCAGGGGGGGGCTAGCTGCGGGCTCCGATATAATCTCGATTCATACACTACCCGCGAAAAGGATTACCGGAATGTTCATGCTGGCGAATATCATCATCGGGCTTACAAAGGTGCTCGACACAGTCCTGACCCTTTACTTCTGGATAATAGTCATACGGGCCATCCTCTCGTGGGTCAACCCCGACCCGTACAACCCCATCGTGAGGTTCCTCTACCAGATAACCGAGCCGGTCCTGGGCCGCGTCCGGAGATACATACCCTATCTTGGCGGGATCGACATCTCGCCTCTCGTTGTGATTTTAATCATTTATTTTATACAGGCCGGCATAATACCCTCCCTATATGAGCTCGCCAGCAGGCTCAAGTCAGGAGGCTTTTGATGATGAAGATGACCGCGCTCGAGGTAAAGGGGCACGCGCTAAGGAAGGGCTTCAGGGGCTATGACGTAAGGGAAGTGGAGGAGCTCCGCGATGCCGCTTCCGAGGCCCTGGGCGAGGCGGCCAGGGAGATAATGGACCTCAGCGAAAAGCTCGAAGAGGCCGAGGAGCGGATCCGGGAGTACGCCTCGAACGAGAACACGCTCCGGGAGGCCATCACCACCGTCCAGAGGATGGCCGAAGAGATGAAGTCGAACGCGCGCAAGGAGGCGGAGATACTCCTTGCCGAGGCAAGGCTTCAGGCAGACGAGATCATACGGCAGGCCCAGTCGCGCTCGACCGCGCTCCAGGACGAGATATTCAGGCTCCGGAAGCAGAGGAAAGAAATCGAGTCGTCCATAAAGGCCGTGATAGAATACCACTCCTCCATCCTCCTCCTCGAAGAGGAAGAATCCCAAAAGGCCGATGAGGAATCGGACAAGCTCAAGTTCCTCCCGAAATAGCCCGTCCTGCGTGGCCCCCGCCGAGGGCGGCGCGCTCATACGGGTGCGGCTCAAGCCGCGGTCTTCAAGGAACATGGTCGAAGGAGTGGAGGGGGGCTCGCTCAGGATAAGGATAACGGCCCCGCCGGTCGAGGGCGAGGCGAACCGGGCCCTCATAGAGTTCCTCTCCGAGCTTACCGGCATAAGAAAAAGCGCCTTTCAAATCGACTCCGGCCTCAAATCCAGGGAAAAGAGGGTGTTCGTTGCCGGGGCGTCGGCATCCGAGCTTGAAGATGCCATATTGTCCAGGATTTCCTGAAGTTCCCCCCGAAGACATCCCTTAAATGCCCCACCCTGGAGTGAAGCCCAGAAGTTCAGGATATCCGGAGAACCGATTTACGAGAGGCCGATATGCCTCGACTCGTCAAAAAAACAGGCTCGTTCCGTAATAATCATAAAAAAAGAGGGTCTTCCGGGTTTAGTGTGGGTCATTCGGGCGTCCTGTTGGCCTTCAATAACAGCTTCAAGGCCCGCCGGCCCTCAAGGTCCTGGCCCGGTTCGAGAGCAGCGATAGCGCTGGCCTTTAATGAACCGTCGCTCTTTCTCATTGACACGTTTGCACTCGCTCCGCCGGACCTTATCCAGGGCGTCCGACAGGTGCCGAAGGACATGGAACTTGTCGAAGACTATCTTGGCTTCAGGCGCATGGTTGTGGGTAGACTTCCTGAAGGCCTTCCGCATATCCATGACGGCAAGCTGGATGCCTTTGGAGGTATCAGGCCCGATCTCTTTGAAGAAGAGGTCCATTAAGACGGCTGCGGTGCAGTATGAGCATGCGTTACGACAGGGTGAGCATGAAGGACATGCTCAGCCACGCCGTCGAAGCCGCCGAGCTTCTTGACGGTGCGAGCCGGGAGGAACTTGGGCGAAACCGGCTGACGTAGCTGGCGCTTACGCGGCTGGTGGAGATCGTTGGTGAGGCGGCCGGTCGCGTATTGCAGAAAACATCCAACTGATGTATCATATTTAACTCGTTTTCAGGTCAGAAAGTGGAGAAGAAGATGTCGGTAGAATTGTATAGAGACCCGAATAAATATGCGCCCAGGGCATTTATCGAGATTAAAAGAGGGTCGATAATATTCCACGGCTATCAAAATTATTCGCTGACGAGAAATACGGTGCGAGTTTCATCCAGGGATGTCAAACTCGCGGCAAAACAAAGGTTAGTCAGGAAATTCTTTACCACAAAGTTTCTTTCAGATAAAACCTTGCTTGATATCGGCGCGAATGCGGCTTTTTTCTGCTTCTGGGCATTGCAGAACGGAGCAAAAAAGGCAACGGCACTTGATATAGATGATGATTATGTCAAGATGGTGAATTCAGCAAAGGAGAAATTAGAGTTTAAAGATATTACCATGAAGGAATCCAGCATAACCGACTGGACGGAACAGGCGGATTTAGTTACTGCGTTTGCGCTTGTGCACTGGCTTTATTCCTGTACGGCTGATTACGGAAGTTTAGATGCGGTTATTAAAAAACTGTCGGATCTTACCAGGGCCGTTCTCATCGTCGAGTGGATTGACCCAAAGGATAAAGCCATCAGGTTTTTCCGGCATACCGATTATAATCAGTCGGTAATAAACAGCCCGTATGACAGAATAGCCTTTGAAGATGCGCTTGCAAGACATTTTGAAGACTTCAGGGTCCTCGGCTCGGTTACCCCGACACGAATAGTCTATGCCGCGTATAAATTTGCGTCCAGGGTTGAAATAACCGATGACCTACCGCTTTTATTCAATAAAGAAAACGTCGTTTCCAGCAGGCGTTTGACGACGCACAGGCGGAAAAAATATTTCAGCAGGGTTTATATTGAAGAAAATTCGCCTTTTGCATTTAAACAGGCTACCGGTGACCTTGCCGAGAGGGAAGGGTTAATACTGTCAAAATTAGACGGCAGATATTTCCCCCGCGTCTGTGACATCCGGAAAGAGAATGGCTACTCGGTTGTCAAGCTTGAAAATATCTCCGCAATAAGATTGTACAAGGCAATCCCCGGCATTTCATCGTCGTTTGAATCCCTCGGGGTTTTTTGCCGTCATTGCCTGAATATCCTCGGCGAGTTGAGCAAAAAAGGGATTATTCACCGGGACGTCCGTGCTGAAAATATCTTTATCCGGGACGACGGCAGCCCTGTTTTGATGGATTTCGGGTGGGCGATTGCAGGCGGTTATCCCTGCATAACGCCGCGAGGACTCGAAGAAGGGGAGGGCTGTCCGCCTGATAAGAAGTTTTGCGATGTATATGCCATGGGTATAATCTTCAAGAGAGTCAACAGGGGAATATATCCTCAACTGAAACCCTTGATTTACGCTATGACTCAAAAAGACGGTTCAAAGAGGATTACGAATATCCCCGCATTGATGGAAATGTTGGACAGGATATTATCAGGAGGGACCGGTGAAGATCTGACAGGCGATGCCAAATCTTTTATCGAAAAACATGGCTTGGCATCAATAATCGAGATGCTTAAAAACGATAATATCCTTGAACTGCCGTAAGCTTCCCTGTCAAGTAGACAGTTTTAAAGTAGAGTTTCCGGCGTTGTTTTGACGGTATTCCTCCGGCGTCAGGTCCCCGAGGGCATCATGGGGACGACGCTCGTTGTAGTCGATCCTCCATGCATGGGTTCCCTCCCGCACCTCGTGAAGATTACGGAACAAGTACAAGCTCAAGAACTCCTCGCGGTACGTCCTGTTGAAGCGTTCGACATAGGCGTTCTGGTTCGGTTCGCCGGGCTGGATATACTGGATAGCCATCCCCGCCTGTTCGGCCCAGGCAACAAAGTCGCCGCTTAAAAACTCAGGGCCGTTATCGACCCGCAAAGTCTCAGGCAGGCCTCTTTCAGACCTGAGGCGCTCAAAAACCCGGATAAGCCTCCTGCCGGTTATCGAGGTGTCGATCTCAACGGCCAGGCACTCCCGGTTGAAGTCGTCAATGACGTTGAAGGTACGGAATCGGCTGCCGGTATAAAGAGCATCGCACATGAAATCAGCACTCCAGACCTGGTTTGGCCGCTCTGGCTGTAACAAGGGCTGTTTAAATCGCTGTGGCAGCCTCCTCTTGGCCCTGCGCTTCTGGTTAAGCCTCAGGGCGCAGTAAACGCGGTATATGCGCTTATGGTTCCATGTGTGCCCCTGGCGCTTCAGGACCTTCCTGCACATCCAGAACCCCCATCGCGGCTTGCGTTCGATAAGGGCGTTCAGCGCCTCTATGACCTCGGCGTCTCGGTCGGCGTTGACCGGTCGCCTGTAATAGGCCGCCCGCGATATGCCAATGCAACGGCAGCTGCTCTGTACCGACAATTTGTACTCGGCGACCAGATAAGTGACAGCTTCGCGTCTCTCGGGCGGCCTCAGAGCTTTTTTTCTATCAGGTCCTTCAATGCCCGGTTCTCAAGGGCCATGTCGGCGTACATGCGCTTGAGCTTGGAGTTTTCCGCTTCCAGCTCCTTCATGCGCCGGAGGTCCGAGACCTCCATGCCGCCGTACTTCGATTTCCAGTTGTAGTATGTGGCATCCGAGATGCCATGCTTGCGGCAGACCTCCTGGACTGGAACCCCGGATTCTGCCTCCTTCAGCACCGCTACGATCTGTGACTCAGAAAAACGCGACTTCTTCATGACGAACCTCCCGGCTGTATTTTGCCAGAAAGCTCTACTTATCACATGTCTACTTTTAAGGGAAGCTTACGCTGCCAGACGGCCTCATGTTCAAGAAATTTGAGTGCAACGTGTTTATGGATTTCCTGAAAGAAAGACTTTTAAGGAACAGGGCAAGGCGTCTTTATAATATCAGCCGTAGGTTTTACGAAAAAGGGCTGCCCGTTCCAGGGCCGATAACGTATATCGGCCCTTCATTTGGAAGCAAACGTTCCTTTTACCTGTCATACGCGGTCAATAATTCCGATGACCTCGAGAATGTTTACAAAAACGAAATGCTCGGTGACTACGGGGATATCGCGGCACAACTGGGGAAAACGCTTGCAGGATGGCATCTGGCCGGTGCGGTTCATGGAAATCTAAGGTGGTCCAATATCCTGCTTAAGAAGGAGGGTGGTGGGCTGCGCTTTTTTCTTGTGAACCTGGATAGAGCCAGACTTCATGGAAAACCGGACGTTAAAGGCATGATCAAGGACATCGTCAGATTTTATCGCTACGCAATGGAACTCGGGGCGGAGGAATGGGTTGATAAAGAATTCCTCCCTAATTATTTTGCTTCGCTTGCCGGTGATGTCAGGGGAAAGATTAATCCGGAGGTTATCCGAAAGATGGCATCCAGGGACCGGAAGGACAAGAGATAAACTGTATCGGAAAGATTTCCCTGCCGCTAAGGCGGTAGCCTTTGTCGGACCAACATTCAGGGTAACGCACTCCTTGCATACTTCGCATGTCATAGATAATTCCCGGTATCCTCTGGTAACGGTCATAGTTCCGGCCTACAACCACGAGGACTATGTGGTTGAGTGCATCCAGAGCATCCTCGATCAGGATTATCCGAATATGGACGTTATAGTCATAAATGACGGCTCAACCGACTCGACGGACTTGAGGATAAGGGGTTGGATGGAGAAAAACGGCAAGGACTTCAGGTATGTCTCCAAGCAAAACGAAGGGTTGATAAGAACGCTCAATCTCGGGCTTAAGATGTCAAAGGGCGAGTTTTTCTGCGAGTGCGCATCCGATGATGCGCTTTTGCCGGGAAGCATAAGAAAGAGGGTTGAGTACCTTTTGGCAAATCCCGCGCTCGATTGCGTTTTTGCCGACGGTAATATTATTGAAGGCGGTGCAAAGACCGAAAAGCGGCTGTTTGACGGGAAGATAGGCTTCAGGAGCGCGGAACATTTCATCGGGGACCTTCTAAAAGGCAGGGCAAGGATATTTTTCGCATCCGGAATGATCAAGAGATCGGTAATCGACGCCTTCGGTGCGTTCGACGAGGACTTCCGCTACTACGAGGATAGGCTTTTGAAGTGCCAGATTGCGCTTAAGTCCGAGGT
>DIDN01000145.1 GCA_002418185.1 Deltaproteobacteria bacterium UBA5799 | reverse complement strand
CCGAGCGACTTAAGGGCCGAGCCCGGAGGAAGGAGGCGGAATGAGAGCGGAGCCTTATGCCCAAAAAAAGCGCGGTAGCGCGATAAATGGTTTTTTGCACAAGGATTAAGAAAACAAGGAGCCATCATGGCAAACGTAATCATGCTCATTGAGAACGGGTTCGAGGACATGGAGGCACTGTATCCCTTTTACAGGATGCAGGAGGCGGGGCACAAGGTCACGGTCGTGGGCCCGAGGCCCGGCACATACCACAGCAAGCACGGCTATCCCGTCGAGGCCGAGAAGGGGGCAGGGGAGGTGCGGGCCGCGGGTTACAAGGGGCTCATAATACCCGGCGGCCAGGCGCCGGACAGGATGAGGATACGGGTGGAGATGGTAAGGCTCGCGCGGGAGGCGGTGGAGACAGGGCTCGTCGTGGGCGCAATATGCCACGGAGCGCAGCTCCTTATAGAAGCGGACGTGCTGCGGGGGAGGAGAGCCACCTGCTATATTTCGGTAAAGACGGACGTAATAAACGCAGGGGCCGTGTACATGGACGCGCCGGTCGTCGTGGACGGCAGGCTCGTCACATCCAGGAACCCGGGCGACCTGCCTGTCTTCGGAAGGACCCTCGCGGAGATGCTGGGTTAGCCGTACACCCCGGCGGCCACCGGTCTTGTATCTACGGCCTTGAGGAAATCACATAAGCAAAGCCGGAAAAAAGCAATCGTATGCCCCTTTTTTAATCGACCGGAGATTGGAAGGCTTTGACTTTATCCATGCTCCTTTGCCCCCGCGCCTTGAAAATCGGGGATTGCCGGACCGAAAAGCCTTGACAATTCCGCGGGAAAAAATTATTTTTACTGTGAATACACCAGAGTATCCAAGAGATGCGCCGGCCCGGATCGGCCCGCCTCTCCGCTATAATCAGCGCCCCGGGCGAGCGCCCTGCATGCGAGGAGTGCACCCCTTGACTTGCGGCAGGACAGGTTTGTCCCCGGGGAGTTACGGTCCGTGGATTCGATATGAGCTTTGTGCTGACAGCCATAATAATGTTCGCCTTCTGGCTACTCCTTTCCGGGGAGTTCACCCCTATACTCCTCGGCTCAGGGATCGTCTCGTCCCTGCTCGTGGCTTACATCTCCCACGACCTCCTTTTCGGGAACGCCAGGTTCGGCGTTCTCGCGGGCAGGTTCTGGCGCTTTCTGCTGTACCTCCCCTGGCTTTTCAAGGAAATCGTGGTCGCCAACTTCGACCTCGTATACAGGACGCTCCACCCGAAGATGCCCATAGACCCGGAGGTCCGGAACTTCCAGGCGGACCTCAATACGGACATGGGCATATCCATGCTCGCCAACTCCATTACGCTTACGCCGGGCACGGTCACCATGGAGGCCAAATCCGACGGCTCCTTCACCGTGCATTCGCTCGTACGGGGCTCTGACGCCGAAGACATGGAGAGGCGCATCAAAAGAATAGAGAGGGGGGCATAGCCATGTTCACGGCAGCCGCCCTGGTGGTGGCGTTCGCCGCGGTGCTCGTCCTGTACAGGGCGATAAAGGGCCCGAGGGTCTATGACAGGCTCCTGGCCGTCAACGTAATAGGCACCAAGACAGTCGTCCTTCTCGCGCTTATCGGCTTCATGTACGAGCGCCCGTATTTCCTTGACGTCGCGCTCGTGTACGCGCTCATAAACTTCATAGCCACGATAGCTTTTCTCAAGTACAGGGAATTGGGGAGGCTTGACTGATGGACTTAAGGGTGGTTCTGGCAGGGCTCTTCATGGCAGCAGGGTGTTTTTTCCTAATCGTAGCCGCAATAGGCATACTCAGGTTCCCGGACTTCTACACCCGCATGCATCCCGCCGGAAAGGCCGACACGCTCGGCCAGGCCCTCATCATAGCGGGCCTCATCATCTACTGGGGCATAAACCTCGTAAGCGTCAAGCTCCTCATAATCGCGCTCTTCATCATGGTGGCCAACCCCACCGCGGCGTACGCCCTTGCGAATGCGGCCTATGCCTCGGGGGTCAAGCCGTGGAAGAAGGGGGAGGAGCGTAAGTGAGGTTGCCGTAGCACGGCCGGCCAGGTAATCGGTCCGGCCGGGCAGAAGCGGTCTGGCCGCGCCAGTCTCCGCGGCAGTTCGGGGACAGGTGTGCGCTTCCTGCCGGTCGCGGGAGAGCGGTTCAACACGCAAACAATAGGCGGGAATGGGCGGAATAATACTCGATATCGTGCTCCTTTTTTTCCTGGTGGTCTGCGCCCTCGCGGCCGTAAGGATGAGGGACCTCCTGAGCGCCACCGTGGTGCTCGGCGCCTACAGCCTCATCATGGCCGTCATCTGGACCGTGCTGAACGCGGTCGACGTCGCGTTCACCGAGGCGTCGGTCGGCGCGGGCATCACCTCGGTCCTCCTCCTTGCGACTCTCAGCAGGACGAGGAGGGGCGAGGCGGGGTTCGAGGACGCTCCCAGGAGAAGGGTCGTGACCGGCTTCAGGCCCGGGAACCTGGTCCTCTTACTCGTGGCCGTATTCACCTTTGCCACGCTTGTCTACGGCTCGACCGACCTCCCGGACTTCGGCGACCCCGAGGCCCCCATACATACACACGTTGCGCCGCGCTACATCGAGAGCGCCTACAAGGAGACCGGGGTCATTAACCTCGTGACAGCGGTGCTGGCGAGCTACAGGGGATACGACACCCTCGGAGAGGCTACGGTCATCTTCACGGCAGGGCTGGCGGTCATAGTCCTCCTCAGGAGGACCCGGGAATGAAAGAGCATGTGGTATCGAAAACCGTCGCCAGGCTGCTTATACCGTTCATACAGCTCTATGCCCTGTACGTCCTGGCCCACGGCGAGAACGGCCCGGGCGGAGGCTTCCAGGCCGGCGTCATATTCGGCGCGGCCCTCATACTTTACGTCATCTGCTTCGGCATCGACGAGGGCAGGAGGCGAATTTCGGAGCAGGCGGGGGACGTAATAAAGTCCCTCGGCATCCTCATATACGCGGGCATAGGCATCGCCTGCCTGTGGGCCGGGGGCGCTTACCTCGAGTACGCGGCCCTGCCGCTCGGAAGCCCCAAGCTCGCAAGCCACCTGGGTATCTTCGGCATCGAGATAGGCGTCGGCATAGCCGTCGCAGGGGTGATGATAACCATATTCTTCGAGACCGCGAGGAAGGACGAGGATGATTGAGCTCATCCTGGGCAAGTACAATTACTGGATATGCATAGCCCTCATGATGGTGGGCTTCTACGCCATGATAGCGAAGGAGAACCTCATCAAGAAGGTCATCGGGATGAACATATTCCAGACCGCCGTTTTTCTATTTTATGTCTCCGGCGCGAAGGTCAACGGCGGCACCGCCCCGATACTCATGGAAGGCGCGGCGCTTTACGACAACCCGCTCCCACATACCCTCATGCTCACCGGGATAGTCGTGGGCGTAAGCACCACGGCGGTAGCGCTGGCTCTCATCATAAGGATATACAAGGCCTTCGGCACCATAGAGGAAGACGAGATACTGAAGATGCGGGAAAATGACGGATAGCGACGGTTCCCTCCCGCGCACCCAAACAAAAAGCGGAGAAGACAGGGCGTTGGACCGGGCCCGTGATATAAATTGATGCTTGCAGAAAATTATCCTATCCTCGTAGTAGCAATCCCGCTGATAGCGGCCGTAGTCGCCTTCCTGGCCGGGCTCCTGAGAAGAGAGCTCGCCTGGTACGTTACCGCCCTGGCGACCCTTGCGTCGTTCCTTATGGCGTGGTCCATGCTCTTCTCCGTCCTGGAGAACGGCTCCATAAGCTACCGCCTCGGCGGGTGGGAGCCGCCCTGGGGCATCGAGTACGTGGTCGACTACCTGAGCGCCATGGTGCTCGCAATCGTTACCTTCATCTCGCTCGCCGTGACCCTGTACGCGAAGAGGAGCGTCGAGCAGGAGATAGCCCCGGGCAAGCACGCGCCGTTCTACGCCCTTTACCTCCTCATGGTCGCGGGCCTCCTCGGCATGACCATAACCGGGGACGTCTTCAACCTGTTCGTATTCATCGAGATCGCGTCGATATCAGGGTACGCGCTCGTGGCAATGGGCCGCAGCCGCGACGCCCTCGTATCGAGCTTCAATTACCTCATACTCGGCACCGTGGCCGCGACCTTTATTCTCATAGGGATAGGCTATATTTATATGGTCACGGGCACGCTCAACATGGCGGACCTGAGAGTGCGGCTCCCCGAGCTGTACGACACGAGGGCCGTAAGGACCGCCTTCGCGTTCTTCACCGTGGGCCTCAGCCTTAAGCTCGCGCTCTTCCCGCTCCACATATGGCTGCCGGGCGCCTACACGCACGCGCCCTCGGCCGTATCGTCGCTCCTCGCTGCGACGGCCACCAAGGTCGGGGCCTATGTCCTCTTCAGGTTCATGTTCACTGTCTTTACCGTGGACTTCGACCTGGAGATAGTGCCGGTGACCAGGATATTCATAGCGCTCTCGTCCGCGGCCATCATACTCGGCTCGGTGCTCGCGATATCCCAGACGAACCTCAAGAGGATGCTCGCCTATTCGAGCGTGGGGCAGATAGGCTATATCGTGCTCGGGGCCGCGCTCATAAACGAGCTCGGGCTCACCGGAGGCATCATACACATCTTCAACCACGCGCTCATGAAGGGCGCCCTTTTCATGGTGGCCGGCGCGGTCGTCTTGAGGACCGGGTCCGAGCGGATATCCGACCTGAGGGGCTTGGGGAGAAAGATGCCCTTCACCATGGCCGCGTTCACTGTGGGGGCCCTTTCCATGATAGGTGTGCCCCTTACCGTGGGGTTCGTAAGCAAGTGGTACCTGGCGCTCGGCGCCCTCGAGGCCGGGATGTGGTTCCTGGTGCCGGTGATACTCGTAAGTTCGCTCCTCACCGCGGTCTATTTCTGGAGAATAGTGGAGGCCATATACTTCAGCCCTTACGAGGCGGCCGCTGCCAGGCCGGGGCACGCGTTTGACGGCGGCGGACGGCCCGTAAGGGAGGCG
>DIDN01000004.1 GCA_002418185.1 Deltaproteobacteria bacterium UBA5799 | reverse complement strand
CCCAATATGGAATATTATAGCGCTTGAAAAGGGCTATCAGGAACTTAAAAGAATACTATCAGGGGAAACCCTTGTCAACGGGAAAAGGGGAGCGAGTGCAGCCCGGGTTCCGTATGCAGGAGAACGCGGAACCTGGGAAGACGGTCTGGAGCGCCAAATGTTACTTCCGAGCGCAATGCCTAAAAAAAACATAAAAACAACTGGTTATGCCGAAACCATGCTTTTCTGTCTCAAGACACTCGCTCATCCTGGCCGCTACCCTATCCCGGCGAGCTCGAGCCTGTCCTGCCACCTGCCCTTCAGCACCTTCCTTATCACCTCGCCGTCGGGGCCCCTAAGCCCGGGGTTCGCCTTCAGGTAGTTTGTTGCCTCCTCCCTTGCAGCATTCAAGAGCTTCAGATCCGAGAGCGCGCCGTCGGTCCTGAAATCCGGCAGCCCTGCCTGCCTCGTCCCGAGAAAGTCCCCTGGCCCCCGGATCTTAAGGTCCTCCTCGGCGATCCTGAAGCCGTCGTTCGTCTCTTCCATGACCTTGAGCCGCTTGTAAGTGTCTTCCGAATTGGTCCACCCGGCGATGAGGAGGCAGGACGACCTCCTCTCTCCCCTCCCCACCCTCCCCCGGAGCTGATGGAGCTGGGCAAGGCCGAACCTCTCGGCGTGTTCTATGAGCATTACCGAGGCGTTGGGCACGTCCACGCCCACCTCGATTACCGTGGTCGAGACGAGGACGTCCAACCTCTTCTCCTTGAAGTCCCTCATCACCGCCTCTTTCTCCTCGGCCTTGAGCCTCCCGTGCAGGAGGCCCACCCGGTAGTCCCTGAACACGTCCCTTTCGAGGTGCGACCTCATGTTGGTAGCGTCCCTGAGGCTCAGTTCCTTCGATTCCTCGACGAGAGGGTAGACGATATACGCCTGTCCGCCTGAAGCAAGCTCCTTTTTAATTGCGTCGTACGCCGCCTGCCGGTCCTTTTCCCTGAGCACCTTTGTATTGACGGGCTTTCTCCCGGGCGGGAGCTCGTCTATTATCGAAACGTCGAGGTCGCCGAACACGGTCATGGTGAGGGTCCTCGGTATGGGTGTGGCGGTCATTATGAGGATGTCGGGCGAGAGCCCCTCGCCGCTGCCGAAGCCTTTCTTCTTCAATAAGCCCCTTTGAACTACCCCGAACCTGTGCTGCTCGTCTATGACGACAAGCCCGAGTTTTTTGAACTCCACGTCCTTTTGTATAAGCGCGTGGGTGCCTATGACGAGGTCGGCGTCACCTTCCGCCGCGGAACGCATCATGCGCGTCCTCTCGGCCTTCCTGGCGCTCCCTGTAAGAAGCTCGGGCCTGAGGCCCAGCGGCTCCGCGAACCTTTTCGTAAATAGGAAATGCTGCTCCGCGAGTATTTCGGTTGGGGCCATTATCGCGGCCTGGAACCCGCACTCCACGGCCATGAGAGAGGCAATAAGGCTCACGACAGTTTTACCGGAGCCCACGTCGCCCTGGATGAGCCTGTTCATGGGGTGGGGAGCCGCCATGTCGTGCTTTATTTCGGAAAGAGTCCGCTCCTGCGCCTTCGTAAGCGTAAACGGCAGGGCCTTCCTCAGCTCCTTCTCAAGCCTCCCTTCCGGCCTGAACCTTATCCCCCGCTCCTTCCTGATGCCCGCCCTCCTGAGGGCAAGGCCTGTCTCAAGGAGGAACAGCTCGTCGAAGGCGAGGCTCTTTTTTGCGGCAAGGGCCGCCCGAACGCCGGTCGGGCAATGGGCCTCTTTCATGGCAGAGCACAGGCTAAGGAGCCCTCTCTTTTCAGAGACGCCCGAAGGCACGCCGGCAACGACCCTGCCGCCGTAGCCGTCCACGACCGCGCGCACTATCTTCCTTATTGTCTTCTGGTGGAAGTTCTCGACCTGGGAATATACCGGGACTATGCCGCCGAAGTCAGCGGCACCGGCGTCGTCGGCATCGTCAATGACCTCGATATCCGGGTGCACCATCTCCTTCCTGCCCCCGAAGACCGAAACTTGCCCGAAGATGACGAGCTTCTGCCCGTTCTTGAACCTCTTTTTAATATGCGGGCCGAAGTTGAACCACTTGACCTTGAGTATGTCGCTGCCGTCCCCCACGGCCATCTCCAGGACGCGCCTTCTGCCGTAGCGCGCTTCGCCTATGGCGAGCACCTCTCCGCTGGTGCTTTCGCTCATGCCCGGGGTAAGCTCGCGTATCCGCTTCATCCTGCTCCTGTCCTCGTATCTCAGGGGGAGGAAATAGAGGAGGTCCTCGACGGTCGAGAGCCCTTTTTTCGCGAGCCTTTCAGCGAGCTTCGGGCCTATGCCCTTGACGAAAGAGAGAGGGGTGGCAAGCTCCTTGAGCCTGCCTTCGGCCTCGTCCGGCTCTATCCTCGGGGAAGGCGGGGGCGCCGACGACGGTGCTTTCGAGCTGTCAGGGTCAATGGCGCCGATCACCTCGAAAGCGGCGAGCACCTTTTCCCTCTTCGCAGGTTCGCCGAGCGAATCGAAGCCTGAGAGTGCGGCCTGAAGCTCTTTAAGCCGGGCGTTTACCTCTGGCGGGTTTCCCAGGGAAAGCGCCTCGCTCAAGAGAGAGGCCGCGAGTGGCTCGAGAGACCTGAGCGCCCCGAGGTGCCTGAACCCGTCCCTGGAGGCGAACCTCAGGGGCTTCAAGACCGCTTCGAGGATTTCAGCGAGCCTCCTCTCCATCGTTACATCTCGACGCGGGTTATGACGCCGTGGAGCTTGTTGGCCGGGAGCTTGTAGAAGACGAGGAACGAGGGGGTGAGCTTCTTTATGACCGAGAATATCATCCAGACGAAGTTGGAGGTGGTAATCTCCTCGAGGCCGTAGAATATGGTCTTCTCGTTTATTCCGGCCTCCTTCAGTATGGACTCCACGTCCACCACCTCCATGTAGCCGAGCCTCAGCTCGAATACCCGGAGGCCGGGGGCGAGGTCGTCCTTGAACCGGTATTCCACGCCGAAGGGCTTCTCGGTCCTTATGAGCGAGACGAGTATGTTGTCCTCGTATATGATGTTGTTCTTGAATATCGTGTGCACGATATAGGGCGCGATCACCGTCGATTCCTTTGCGAAGAAGAGCGCCGTGCCGCTTATCTTGGGGAGCGCCTTGTAAATCTGGTTGTAGCCTATGAGGAACGCCTCCTGGTTAAGCGGCCTCATGGCCCTGTACAGCTTTCTCTGCCCGTTCGTATAGATGAGTATCAGGCTAAGCGGCAGGAGCGCGATGATGATGGACCAGTACCCGCCGTGCGGTATCTTGAGCATGTTCGAGAAGAGGTACGTTATGACTATGCAGGTCATGGACACCGCCAGGCCAGTCTTGAAATACGACTTCCTTTTGTAGAATATCATGGACATGAGTATTCCGGTGACGGTCATGGACCCGGTCACGGCAAGGCCGTATGCCGCGGCCAGGTTGCTCGATTCCCTGAACTGGAACATTATGAAGACTACGAATATGAGCAGGAACCAGTTGACGAAAGGTATGTATATCTGGCTCTTGAGCTTATGGGAGGTGTAGTCCACCTTGAAAAGCGGCATGGCGTGAGTGGTTATCGACTGGTAGACTATCGAGAACATGCCGCTTATCATCGCCTGCGAGGCGATGATGGTCGCGGCGATGCTCAAGAGAAGGAACGGGATATACAACACCTGGGCCTGGCTCAGGACCATCTCGAAGAGCACGTTCTTGGTCCCGGGGTTTGCCATGAGGAACGCCCCCTGCCCCATGTAGTTGAGGACGAGTACGGTAAAAACGAGAAACCAGCCCTTCACTATCGGGGCCCTGCCCAGGTGCCCCATGTCGGCGTAAAGGGCCTCGCCTCCCGTAGCGCAGAGTATGACCTCCGAGAGGATGAAGAACCCCAGGAAGCCGTTGTCCAGCATGAATTTTATGCCGTAGTAGGGGTTTACACCCCAAAGCACCTCGGGCGCGTTTGCGAGGCCCGCTATCCCGGAGACGGCCAGCGCCGAGAACCATACGACCATTATCGGGCCGAAGGCCCAGGCGACCCTCTCCGTACCCCGCTTTTGAAAGTAGAAGAGGAGGAAAGCGATAAGGGCCGCTATCACGACAAGGCCCGTCCTGTTCAAGTCCTCGAAGCCAGGCAGGAGGAGCGAGCCCTCGACCGCGCTCAGAATGGAGATGGCCGGTGTTATTACGCCGTCGCCGATAAGGAGGGAGATGCCTATGTAGGAAAGTATGGTTACGAAAACCATCTTCCTCCCGCTCCTGAGGTACGGGAGGAGTATTTCCTTCAAGACTATGTCCCCGCCCTCGCCCTTTTTGCTCAAGCTCATGGCAAGCCAGGCGTACTGCACCGTTACGAGCGTAATAAGCGTCCAGAACACAAGCGAGAGCACGCCCCTTACGTTGTCGTAGGTCGGCTCAAGGAGGAGGAAGATGACCGTGATGGTGTATATGGGGCTTGTGCCGATGTCCCCGTACACTATGCCGAGGGATTTAAGTATGCTTCGCATATCGCCAGCCGCTAAGCGGGGCCCAGGATTTCATTCACGACCCGTATGGTCGGCCTAAGCTCACGATGATACTCCTGAAGGGGCTTTACTTCAAGCCCTCCCTTGAGCATGGCCTTTATGCCCTGGGCCGCCGCCCTTGCCCCTGCGACCGTCGTCACGTGCGGAAGCCCGAGCTCGATGGACGACCTCCGTATGGAATAGGAGTCGGCGACGCTCTTTGCGCCGAACGAGGTGTTTATGACCATGTCCACCTTCCTGCTCTTTATGAGGTCCACGATGTTGGGCCTGCCTTCCGTGACCTTCAAGACCGTCTCGACCTCCACGCCGTGCCCCGCCAGGAACCTGGCGGTGCCGCCGGTCGCGAGTATGTGGAATCCCGAGTCCTTCAAGCTCCGGGCCACCCCGGCGATGTCGGGCTTATCGGCGTCGCGCACGCTAATGAAGACGGTCCCGGAGAGCGGGAGCCTGTTCCCTGCGGCTATCTGGGCCTTGGCAAAGGCCCCGCCGAAGTCGCGGGAAATGCCCATGACCTCGCCCGTGGACCTCATCTCCGGGCCGAGGAGTATGTCCACGCCCGGGAACTTTATGAACGGGAAGACGGCCTCCTTGACGGACGTATAGGACGGCTTCACCTCTTCAGTGAATCCGAGCTCCTTCAAGGTCCTGCCGGCCATGAGCCTGGTGGCGAGCTTCGCAAGAGGCACGCCAATGGCCTTGCTGACGAAAGGTATGGTCCTCGACGCCCTGGGGTTGACTTCGAGGACGTATACCTCTCCGTCCTTCACCGCGTACTGGACGTTCATGAGGCCGACTACCTTCAACTCTTTCGCAAGCCGGACCGACTGCTCCCGTATCGCGCCGAGTATGTCAGTCCCGAGCGAGTACGGCGGTATGGAGCAGGCCGAGTCGCCCGAGTGGACGCCCGCCTCCTCGATGTGCTCCATTATCCCGGCCACGACGACCGTCCCTCCGTCGCTTATGCAGTCGACGTCGACCTCGACCGCGTTCTGGAGGAACCTGTCGATGAGCACCGGGTGCTCCGGAGAGGCCTCGACCGCCCGCGACATGTAGTCCATGAGGCTCATCTCGTCGTAGACCGTCTCCATTGCCCTGCCGCCGAGCACATATGACGGCCGCACCATTACCGGGTAGCCGACCGCGCCCGCGACAGAGACGGCCTCGTCTATGGAGCGCGCTATTCCGCTCGCCGGCCTCTTCAAGCCGAGCTTTTCGAGGAGCCTGTCGAACCTCTCCCTGTCCTCGGCCATGTCGATGGAATCCGACGAGGTGCCGAGTATCCTGACCCCTGCCTTCTCAAGCGGCACCGAGAGCTTGAGGGGCGTCTGCCCTCCGAGCTGGACTATGACGCCCAGGGGCTTCTCTTTTTCGACTATGGCCATCACGTCCTCGAATGTCAAGGGCTCGAAGTAGAGCCTGTCCGAGGTGTCGTAGTCGGTCGAGACGGTCTCGGGGTTGCAGTTGACCATTATCGACTCGATGCCCTCCTCGCGGAGCGCGAAGCTCGCGTGCACGCAGCAGTAGTCGAACTCTATGCCCTGCCCTATCCTGTTAGGCCCGCTCCCGAGTATCATTACCTTTTTCCTCTCGGTCGGGGCCGCCTCGCAGGCGGGCTTCTCCTCAGTGCCCGATGAAATATTGAAGAACGGCCTCTCGTAAGTGGAGTAGAGGTAAGGCGTATACGCCTCGAACTCGGCGGCGCAGGTGTCGACTGTCTTGAATACGGGCACAACGCCCGCGTCTTTCAGGGCCTTCCTTATCCCGGCCTCGTCAATGCCGGAAAGGGACGCGAGCGTCCTGTCCGAGAAGCCGGCCTCCTTGGCCTTCCTGAGTATCTCCCTTGAGAGCCGCCCCTGTTTCCCCTGCCAGAAGACCCCTTCCTCTATCTCGACCATCTCCCTTATGTTGTTGAGGAACCACCTGTCAATGCACGTGAGCGCGTGTATGTCGTCGACGTGGAGCCCGGCCCGGAGCGCCTCGGCGATGTACCAGAGCCTCTCGGCCCTCGGGGTCTTGAGCATGGCCTTGATGGAGTCGAGCTCGGCTTCGGTGGGCCTGAAAAGAGGCTCGGGCCGGGTCTTTCTTACGGTCCTCTCGAAGCCGTGGCTCCCGGTCTCGAGCGAGCGCATTGCCTTATGTAGGGCCTCCTTGAAGGTCCTCCCCATTGCCATGGCCTCGCCCACCGACTTCATCTGGGTGGTAAGGGTCTGGTCGGCCTTCTGGAACTTCTCGAAGGCGAACCGGGGTATCTTCACGACCACGTAGTCTATGGTGGGCTCGAAAGAGGCCGGGGTCTTTTTCGTAATGTCGTTCGGTATCTCGTCGAGAGAATAGCCGACCGCGAGCTTCGCCGCCATCTTGGCTATTGGGAAGCCCGTCGCCTTGCTCGCGAGCGCAGACGACCTCGAAACCCTCGGGTTCATCTCTATGATGTATATCCTGCCGTTCTCCGGGTTTACGGAGAACTGGATATTCGACCCGCCGGTGTCGACGCCTATCTCCCTGATTATCTTTAATGAGGCGTCCCTCAATTCCTGGTATTCCTTGTCGGTCAGGGTCTGCGCGGGCGCTACCGTTATGGAGTCTCCGGTGTGGACGCCCATTGGGTCGAAGTTCTCGATAGAGCAGATGATGACGACGTTGTCGTTACAGTCCCTCATCACCTCGAGTTCGAACTCCTTCCAGCCTATGACCGACTCCTCGACGAGTATTTCGCTCACCGGGCTGCAGTCGAGGCCGAACCTCGCCATGCTCTCGTACTCTTCGGCATTATAGGCGATGCCGCCGCCCATGCCGCCGAGCGTGAAGGAGGGCCTTATTATGACCGGGAAGTTCATGTCTTCCATTATGTCGAGCGCCGCCTGGAAGTCCCTGGCCGTGCCGCTCTTCGGGACCTCGAGGCCTATCTTCTGCATGGCCTGCTTGAAGAGCTCCCTGTCCTCGGCCTTCTTGATGGCAGGTAGCTTCGCCCCTATCATCTCGACGCCGTATTTGTCGAGCACGCCGCTTTCGGCGAGCTTCACCGAGACGTTCAACGCCGTCTGGCCGCCCATGGTGGGAAGCAGAGCGTCAGGCCTCTCCCTCTCAATAATCTTTTCTACCATCTCCGGGGTGATGGGCTCTATATAGGTCCTGTCGGCGAGGGTCGGGTCGGTCATGATGGTGGCCGGGTTGGAATTGACGAGCACCACCTCGTAGCCGTCTTCCTTAAGGGCCTTGCAGGCCTGCGTGCCGGAGTAGTCGAACTCGCAGGCCTGCCCGATTACTATCGGACCCGAGCCGATTATGAGAATTTTTTTAATGTCGGTACGCTTAGGCAACAGCTTTCTCCTTGCTCTTAATCAGAAAGCCGCTCAATTTCTGCGGCTATCTCGGAAATTACATCCATATTGTAAATCTTCTTTTTCTCACCTTCTTTGATAGAAATGATATAGAAAACCTTTCCCCCGAATTTGTCAAAGAAAGTCCGATGGGTTTTTTCCTGAAATTTAAGCTCGTTGATTATCTGGGTTATATAGGCGAAACCGGCTGGTTTGATTTGTAAACCAATGTATTTGTTTTTTATTTTTATGAAGAAATCTACATTATATTTCCTGTCCCATTTATCAGGAGCTGGTTCTATTTTAACACCTAACAAAGCCTCCAATTGTCCGTAAATCGTTTGTATTTCCGACTGATAGCCATCGAATGTCCTCTTGAGCACCAAATCAAAAATAAAATTGATGCAGTCCTGCTCCGTGATGCTGGCTATCTCCGCTTGACAAACTTCGGTCACTTTAACATACAGCTTTCTTCCAAGCTCCTGAAGGTGTTCAGGCGGGAATACCTTTTCAAGGTAATATTTTTCCCATTCTTCAAGGCGCTTTGGAGCACATGTCCTAATTAATTCAGAAACAGGGCCAACCTTATTTTTTCTGGTTAGCCCCCATCGCATGCTTGCTTGGTTCAAAATCCATTCTTTAGGCATTTAAAAAGGCATTCCTTTCAGAGATGAACTTTTTTCTATATTTAAAATCAAAGGATTCGTCGACGTTTACGAGCCCCTTTTTTATCAAATGTCCGTTCAGAAAAGTCTTGTTCTTCAAATAAAGATAGCAGAGCAAATTGTTATCTCCGTCAAACTTGACTTCATCATGTCTAATAAAAACCTTCTGGCCCCTAGTTTTGGATTTCAGAAAAGCTATGGCCTCATGAATTTTATCAGCGCGGGATTCGACTCCTAACAGTCTTATTTTCAACCCGTTATTTAACAGAACGATATTTGGCGCGAGCACTTCCATTACAGAGTAGTATTCATCGCGTACAGCCGAAGAATCATCAATCCTTGAGCCGAACTTCAATTTCCTCGGATCGATTTTTTTATCAAAACGAACAGGGTCCTTGAAAACATAAGGCAAGTCACTTAGTTGTTCCTTAAGATCCAAAACCGGCTTTTTCTGCTCAATTATTTCAAAGTCGGCGTCATTAAGAAGGCTTTTCTGACTCGAACACACTTTATCCCTGACAACAGCAATGAAATCCTGGTTAATTTCGTACCCTATTGAATTTCTTTCAAGTTTTTTTGCGGCTAAGGAAGTTGTTCCGCTCCCCAAAAAAGGATCAAGAACAGTTTCGCCCATGAAACTGAACATCTTTATCAGGCGTCTCGGCAATTCCTCCGGGAACATGGCTAAATGTTTACTCTGCCGCTCGCCTG
>DIDN01000102.1 GCA_002418185.1 Deltaproteobacteria bacterium UBA5799 | reverse complement strand
TGTCAGGCCGGGAATAAAAATGCTCACATATTATCATATATGCTCCGCTTTTTATTCCCGACCTTCCTCGATTGCGGGAAAAACCTCTAATTTTTAGAAGTTTGCCAAGGATTTTCGTTTCTTCTTTAAAATGGGAATTCAGCAAACCGGAGGGTACGGGTTGTCCAACTCTGAGATAATCGCTCTTACCTCGAAACACGTCGCGAACACATACGGCAGGTTCCCCGTGGCGCTCGTAAGGGGCGAGGGCACGAGGGTATGGGACGCGGACGGGAAGGAGTACCTCGATTTCGTCTCTGGGCTCGCCGTCTGCAACCTCGGCCACTGCCACCCCAAGGTGGTGGCCGCCATAAGGGAGCAGGCCGGGAGGCTCATACACGTATCGAACCTCTACCACATAGAGACGCAGGCCGGGCTCGCGCGCCTGCTTACGGAGAACTCGTTCGCGGACAGGGTCTTTTTCTGCAACTCGGGCGCCGAGGCGAACGAGGCGGCCCTGAAGCTATCGCGGAAGTTCTTCAGCGACAGGGGAGCGAACAGGTTTCGTATCGTCAGCATGGAGCAGTCGTTCCACGGGAGGACCTTCGCCGCGCTTGCCGCTACGGGGCAGAAGAAATACCAGTCCGGGTTCGAGCCGCTCCTGGAGCGTTTCGTCTACGCGCCTTTTAACGACATCGAGGCGGCAAAGAGGGTGGTTGACGGCTCCACCGCCGCCGTCCTTGTCGAGCCCATACAGGGCGAGGGCGGGGTGAACGTGCCCTCGCCGAATTATTTGAAGGAGTTGAAAGAGGTCTGCCGGAAGGCCGGCGCTCTCCTCATATACGACGAGGTGCAGGTCGGCATGGGCCGCACCGGGACGCTCTTCGCTTACGAGAACTACGGCGCGGCCCCGGACATAATGACCCTCGCAAAGGGGCTTGCCGGAGGGGTCGCAATCGGCGCGATGCTCGCAACCGACGAAGTCGCATCTGCATTCGTGCCAGGCACGCACGCGTCTACATTCGGCGGAAACCCGCTCGCGACAGCCGCGGGGATAGCCGCCGTCACTACCATGATTAACGACGGCGTGCTCGTGAACTGCAAGAAAGTCGGGGCCTACCTCGAAGGCAGGCTCAAGGGCCTCAAGGCCAAATACGGCTTCATAAAAGAGGTGCGGGGCAAGGGGCTCATACTCGGCATGGAGCTTGCCGATGGCGTAAAGGGCGGCGAGATAGTAAAGGAATGCCTCGGCAAGGGGCTTCTCATAAACTGCGTGGGCGACAGAGTGCTGCGCTTCATACCGGCCCTTGTCGTTACGGAAAAGGAAGTGGACGAGATGCTGGGGATACTGGAGCCTGTGCTTTCGTCAGCGGGAAACGTTAAAAGAACGGCTGAGTAATGTCATTCTGAGCGAAGCGAAGAATCTATTGTATAATGCACAGAATCTCAAGATTCTTCGGTCGCTCGCTCGCTCAGAATGACAGGACGGTATAACCCCCGAGCTTCTTTTATAAGTCCTGGCTATATGAATGGCACTTACTGAAAAAAGAGATTCAGGAGCTGATAACTAATGCACCTCCTTACCATAGCCGACCTCACGAAAGAGGACATAGACCGTCTCATAGCGAGCGCGGTCACATCCAAGGCCCGCCACAAGAAGGGAATCCCGCATAACCCGCTACGCGGGAAGACCCTGGGGCTCGTCTTCGAGAAGTCCTCCACCAGGACCCGCGTATCCTTCGAGACCGCGATGCACCAGCTCGGCGGGAACGCCATATTCATGAGCCAGCGAGACTCCCAGATAGGCCGGGGCGAGCCCATAAAGGACACTGCGCGCGTCATGTCCAGGTACGTGGACGCCGTCGTAATAAGGACCTTCGGCCACGGGATAATTGAGGAGTACGCGGGTTATTCTTCCGTCCCGGTCATAAACGGCCTTACGGACCTGCACCACCCCTGCCAGGTGCTCGCGGACCTTATGACGATAGTCGAGAAGAAAGGCGGGTACGAAGGCATGAAGGCCTGCTGGATAGGCGACGGCAACAACATGGCGAACTCGTGGATAGAGGCTGCCATGCTCCTTTCGTTCGAGCTTGCGCTCGCCTGCCCCGGGGGATACTGGCCCGACAAGGCGATACTCGATCGGGCCGCTTCCGTAAACCCCAGGATACGCCTGGCCGAGAGCGCGGAAGACGCCGCGCGCGGAGCGGACGTACTCAATACCGACGTATGGGCGAGCATGGGTCAGGAGGAAGAGGCGGAGGCCCGGAAGAAGGCCTTCGGGGGCTACCAGATAAACGAGAAGCTCCTCGGTTTGGCGAAGAAGGACGCGATAGTGCTCCACTGCCTTCCAGCGCACAGGGGGGAGGAGATAACAGACGAGGTGATGGAGGGCCCTGCCTCTGCCATATGGGACCAGGCGGAGAACAGGCTTCACATACAGAAGGCCGCGCTCGAGTGGCTGCTGGCCGGAAATGGAATAATAGAGTCAACCTCTAAAAATTAGAGGTTGACTGGAAGGAGCTTGAGATGTCAGGTGGCGTTAACAGGGTCGTTCTGGCGTACTCCGGGGGACTCGATACCTCGGTCATAATGAAGTGGCTCATCGAGACGTACGGGTGCGAGGTAATAGCGTTCTCCGCGGACATAGGCCAGGGCGATATCGAGATAGACGGCATAAGGAAAAAGGCCCTCGCCACGGGGGCTAAAAAGGTCTACATAAAGGACCTCAGGGAGGAGTTCGTAAGGGACTTCGTATTTCCCATGCTCAGGGCCTCTTCGGTCTACGAGGGGGCGTACCTTTTAGGCACGTCAATCGCGAGACCCCTCATAGCCAAGGCCCAGATGGAGATAGCCGCGAAGGAAAAGGCGGACGCCGTATCACACGGCGCGACCGGAAAAGGCAACGACCAGGTCCGCTTTGAGCTCGCATACTACGCGATGGACCCTCACATAAAGGTCGTAGCGCCCTGGAGGGAGTGGAAGATGAAGGGCAGGGCCGACCTCGTCGGTTACGCCAAAAAGCACGGCATACCGGTGCCGGTCACGAAGAAAAAGCCGTACAGCTCGGACAGGAACCTCTTTCACATAAGCTTCGAGGGCGGCATCCTCGAAGACCCCTGGGTCGAGGCGCCGGAGAGCATGTACGTCCTGAGCGTCTCCCCCGAGAAGGCGCCGGACAGGGCGGCATACCTCGAGATAGGCTTCGAGAGCGGAAACCCCGTCTCGGTCAACGGAAAGAGATTGTCCCCGGCAAGGCTCCTCGGGCTGCTTAACGAGACAGGCGGCGGGAACGGGGTCGGGAGGCTCGACATGGTCGAGAACCGCTACGTGGGCATGAAGTCCAGGGGCGTATACGAGACGCCGGGCGGCACGATACTCCACGCCGCGAGGAGGGCGGTAGAGTCGATTGCCATGGACAGGGAACTGCTGCACCTGCGCGACAGCCTCTCGCAGAAGTATTCGACCCTCGTCTATAACGGCTACTGGTTCTCGCCCGAGAGGAAGGCACTGCAGGCCCTCGTCGACGAGGCGACAAGCGGCGTTACCGGGACCGCGAGGATAAAGCTCTACAAGGGCGGCGTGACGGTCGTCGGCAGGAAGGCCGAGCAGTCGCTCTATCACCCGGACTTCGCGACCTTCGAGGAGGACACCGTCTATAACCAGAAGGACGCCGAGGGGTTCATAAAGATAAACGCGCTCCGGCTCAAGATAAAGTCGATGGTCGAGAGGGCCGCAAAGGCAAAGCCGAAAAAGGCGGCGAAGAAGTCCCCCGGGGCCGTAAAGGCGGCCCGGGTCCAGAAGGGCGCGGCCGTATCCGCAAAAGGGGGCAGGCGGTGAGGCTCTGCAGGTTCGAGTCCTCCGGCAAGGCCCTCTACGGCGTCATCGAGGGCGGGAGCGTCTTTGAGCTTGACGCAGACCCCTATTCCGGAAGCTTCACCCCCTCAAGGGACCTTTCGGCCTCGAAGGGGCATGACCTCGGCGAAGTGAGGCTGCTTGCCCCTGTCGCCCCCACGAAGATAGTAGCCGTCGGCCTGAACTACAAGGCCCACGCCGCCGAGTTCGGGAAGCCGCTGCCCGAGGAGCCCATGCTATTCATGAAGCCCTTGACCGCGGTCATAGGCCCCGGGGACGAGATAGTCTATCCGGCGCACATGTCCCACAGGGTGGACTACGAGGGCGAGCTTGCGGTTGTCATCGGGAAGAGGGCGAAAGAGGTCCTTTCGAGGGACGCGTCAGACTACATACTCGGCTACACCTGCCTGAACGACGTCACGGCACGCGACCTGCAGAAAAAGGACGTTCAGTACACCCGGGCAAAGGGTTTCGATACGTTCGCGCCCGTGGGGCCGTGCATATCGACTGAAATCGACCCTCTCGACGCCTCCATAAAGACCCGCCTGAACGGCGAACTCAGACAGGACACCTCCACAAAGGACATGATATTCAACGTCTTCGAGCTCGTAAGCTTCGTCTCCCACGTGATGACGCTCCTCCCGGGCGACGTCATCGCCACCGGGACCCCTTCGGGCGTCGGCAGGATGAGGCCAGGCGACGCGGTCGAGGTCGAGATAGAGGGCATAGGCGCGCTCAGGAACACGGTGGCCGAAGGCAGGGCATCGAGGAAGCTCTGGGCCGACGGTTAGTCTTGCAGAGAAGCGTTTTTTGTTCTAATATGTCTCATTCATCCAGTTCGGAATAAGGAGGTTCGCACCAGAGATGCCCGAGGATTATATCCAGGGTTCTTTCGCGGAGAGGATAGGGGGAAAACTCTTCGGGAAGAGCCAGAAGATCTACAAGTTCGAAAAGATAAAGAGGGCCAAGGCAGAGGCCAGGAAGAACAACCCCAATGCGGAGCTCCTTGACTTCGGCGTGGGCGAGCCCGACGAGATGGCATTCCCGCCGGTTGTCGAGGCCCTGAAGCTCGAATGCGCCAAGCCGGAGAACAGGGGCTACTCGGATAACGGCATACAGGAGCTGAAGGAAGCCGCGGCAAGGTACCTTGACAAGGTCTACGGGGTCGGGGGCGTCGACCCGTCAAGGGAGGTGGTCCATTCCATCGGCTCCAAGCCCGCGCTCGCCATGCTCCCCGACGCCTTCATAAACCAGGGGGACGGCGTGCTCATGACCGTGCCTGGATACCCCGTCATCGCAACGCACACCGAGTGGAACGGCGGGCGCGTCGTAGCGCTCCCGCTCAAGGAGGAGAACGGTTTCCTGCCGGACCTCGACGCCGTCCCCGCAGAAGACCTCGCCGGTATAAAGCTCCTCTACCTCAACTATCCGAACAACCCGACCGGGGCCGCCGCCACGCCCGAGTTCTTTTCAAAGGTGGTCGAGTTCGCGAAGAAGAACAGGATAATCGTCGTGCACGACGCGGCGTACGCAGCGCTCTCCTTTGATTCGAGGCCACTGAGCTTCCTTTCGGTCCCGGGCGCAAAGGACGTCGGGGTCGAGGTTCACTCCTTTTCCAAGGCATTCAACATGACAGGCTGGAGGCTCGCCTTTGTCGCCGGGAACGAGAAGGTCGTCTCGGCCTACGCGCACGTCAAGGACAACTACGACTCGGGCCAGTTCATCGCCATACAGAAGGCCGGCATATACGCCCTCGACCACCCGGAGATAACCGAGAAGATTTCCGACAAGTACAAGAGGAGGCTCAGGCTCATGGTCGAGGCGCTCGACTACTGCGGTTTCTCGGCTTCCATGCCCAGGGGCTCCTTCTACCTCTATGTGCGCGCGCCGAAGAGGGCCAAGAGGACGAACACGGTCTTTTCATCGGCCGAGAACGTCTCCGAGTACCTGATAAAAGAGGCGCACATCTCGACAGTGCCCTGGGACGACGAGGGGAGCTATTTGAGGTTCTCCGCCACCTTTGCGGCCAAGAACAAGGACGAAGAATACAGGGTCATTGAGGAGCTTAAGAAGAGGCTTAAGGGCCTGGACCTCGAATTCTAACAGGCTGCTGAAAAAGTCGTTCTCCGTCGAAGGCTTCGTCGCTGGACACTCCGGCGTACACGAAAAGTACGCCTCATTCCTCGCTCCCCTATTCCAAGGGGGCCTCGCATCTGGAGCTTTTTGAGCAGCCT
>DIDN01000091.1:11777-20274 GCA_002418185.1 Deltaproteobacteria bacterium UBA5799 | reverse complement strand
TAGAGGAGGTGCTCCTTGTAACGAGGGCCGTCAGTGGGCCGGGGCCCAAGCCGTTTTCTTGACAGGGCGGCATTAGATGATAGACTTTTATCATATCCGCCGAATACGGCGGAGGCGGCGATAAACCCCAACGCGAGCGGTGCACCACATGGCGGGAAAGAGGAACATAGCGTTCGGTTTCCTTTACCTCCTCCTTACCATCGTCCTGTATCTCGCCTCGAGGCCTGCCGAAGAGGCGTTCGAGTCGGCCCTGGTGCAGGCGAATATCGACGCGCTCCTGAACATAGGGGCGGGCTTGCTCATCTCAAGGCTGCCGTTCATGGAATGGGTTGCGAACACCGTTTCCTGGCTCATGATAGCCGGGGCGCTCCTCCGCTCCGGTACGCTCTGCCTCGCGGCAATGGGGCTCATGCCGCCGGCCGCGGCCATAATGCCCGTAGGCGCTCTCATACTGATAGCGGTCACGCTTTTCATGGGGATTGGATATTTGAGCCTGAAGGTAGTAAGATGACGAGGTTCCGCCAGGTCGCGGTTTGGCCGAGAGGATTAAGGATAATACACTGGATAAACGCCTTTTCGGTCCTCCTCCTTATCCCGCTCGGCGCTTTCCTCTTTTTCGGCGACCGCCTGGGCCTCTCTGAAAGGGCCTTCGGCTCAGTAGTGAGCGTCCATGCGTCAGTGGGAATGGTCTTGACCTTAGGCGTCGTTGCAAGGGTGGTATTCCTCTTTGCCGGCCCTCCTGCCGCGAGGTGGAACGACGTCCTCCCCCATACGAGAGAGCAGTTCTCCCTCCTTTCCGCCACCCTCAGGTACTACATCTCCGGCTTCAAGGGCAAGGCCCCGCTCTATCTCACGCACAACCCTGTGGCAGGGGCATTGGACATGGTCCTATTCGTCGTCTTCCTGTCGCAGGCGACTTCGGGCCTCTCCATGTTCTTCTTCCATTCAGCGGAGCACGAGCACAGCCATAACCATAACCATGCCGCCCTCGAAGGCGCTGCCGCGGGATGGCCGCCTGAATGGTTCGAGGTGCTGCACGTGGCCGGGGCCGTCTTCATCGTGGTCTTTGTCCTGGCCCATTTTACGGCGCTCGCCTGGCACGACATCCTCGAGAGGAGGGGCCTTGTGTCGAGCATGATAAGCGGCAGGAAGTTCTTTTCCGAGGAAGAGATAGAGGAGCTTGGTACGAGCCTCGAAAGAAAGGGCCTCAAGGCCGAGGACGAGTAGTCTGCCTGGGACTTCACGAATGCCCTTCCGCTCAGTCTTCTAAGCCGTTGACTTTCTCCGGGGCGCGGTGAGAAAATCCGACTCCGCAGGCGCTACCCTGCCAGGGAGGTGCTTTCTTGGGGAGAAAGATTCCGGTAAAGACAAAAAGCATATACGATAAGGAGGACGAGGCCGACGGCTTCCGGGTGCTCGTTACGAGGTATTGGCCGCGCGGCGTAAAAAAGGAGAGGGCCGACCTCTGGGTAAGGGGGCTTGGGCCTTCACCGGAGCTCATAAAGGACTGGAAAAAGGGCGCGATCGAGTGGGACGAGTTCAGGAAAAGGTACGAAAAGGAGTTCAGGGACGAGGAGAAGGGGAAGCTCCTTGCCGAGCTCGGGCGGGCGGCCAGGGAGAGCGGTGCGAAGAGAGCGACCCTCCTTTGCACGTGCAGGGAAGAGGCGGTCTGCCATCGAAGGATACTCAAATCGATGCTTGAAAGGGGTTTGTAGCGGGCGGTAGTTCAGCCTGGCAGCCCGCGGCCCAGGGGCCGGGAAACGTTCAGTTCAGCGCCGGCTCTGCCTGCGAGCTTGCTTTTTCGAGATACAGGGTCTGCGTGGGATAGGCGAACTCCACGCCCATTTCCTGGAATTTCCGGTAGATTGCAAGGTTTATGGCCTGGTGGACGTCCATGTACACGTTGTAGTCGCTCGACTGCACGTAATATACCGTCTCGAAGTTCAGGCTGAAATCCCCGTAGCTCGCGAAATGCGACCTGTCGAAGACGGCCAGGTCGAACCCGCCAATTATCTCCCTTACCGCCTCTGGTATGGCCTTCAGCTTCTCGGGCGGCGTCTGGTACGTGACCCTGACGGTGAAAACAACCCGCCTCCGCTCCATACGTTTGTAATTCCTTATCCGCGAGTTGGTGAGGTCCGAATTGGAGAGTATTATCTGCTCGCCGCCGAGGCTCCTTATCCGCGTGGTCTTTATGCCTATGTGCTCCACTGTGCCGAGGTGGTCGGGGCCGAGTATGATGAAGTCGCCGGTCTCGAAGGGGCGGTCCATGAGTATGCAGAAGTAGCTGAAGAGGTCGCCGAGGACCGATTGCGCGGCCAGCGCCACTGCTATGCCCCCTATGCCGAGCCCGGCTATGACCGCCGATATCTCGAAGCCGAGGTTGTCGAGGAGGAAGACTATGCCGATGCCCCATATCACGACCTTGAGCGCGGGCATGAGGCCCTTGAAGCTCCGCTGCTTTTCCGGGTCGAGATCCTTGAGCCAGAAGGCCTCGAACGCGTGTACTATGACGGCGCCTATGAGGCGGATGCTGAGGAACGTGAGGAGTATTATGCCGATGACCTCAAGAGACCTGGAAATGGCGGCGGGGAGCGCAAGGCTCCTGGTGGCGATATAGAATACGCCGTAGTAGAGTAGAGGCGTGATGTTCCTGTGGAGCACGTTTATGAGGAAGTCGTCGAGCCTGGAGCCGGTCCTCGCGGCCAGCTTGTGGAGGGCCCTTTTTGAGACGGCGGCGCCTATCCTTACGATGACGAGGCCGAGGACCGAGGCTCCTGCCACGACGATATAAGTCAGGACGGTATTGTTGAAAAACGTCTCATGCAGGAAGCTGTCGAGCATCTTTAAGCACCCCCGTTTATTCTTCGAAAGGTTTCAAGAGAGGAGTCCTGAGCCAGGCTTTCCTGCCCTGAATGCGCGCTGACAAACGCGGCGCATTCCAAAAACCTTCGGGTCATCATATAAAATATCATATCAGGATTGTCCTGGCAATAACAAGGCCTCTGCCTGCTACCATTGTGGAGAGCCAGTCTTTACTTTAAAATTTATACGGTTAAGGTATAATGGCCGGCGCGGAAGAAAATCTTTTTCAGGGGTGAGCGGATGAAAAGCTTAAAGGGGACAAAGACCGAAAAGAACCTGCTCGCGGCATTCTCCGGGGAATCGCAGGCGAGGAACAGGTATACCTATTTCGCGTCGCAGGCTAAAAAGGAAGGGTACGAGCAGATAGCCTGGCTATTTGCCGAGACGGCCGACAACGAGAAGGAGCACGCAAAGAGGCTTTTCAAGTTCCTCGAGGGAGGCGAAGTGGAAGTCGTCGCGGCCTTTCCGGCTGGCGTGATAGGGGAAACCGCCGCCAACCTCAGGGCCGCGGCAGAGGGCGAGAACCACGAGCACGCGGTCATGTATCCGGAGTTCGCGAAGACTGCCAGCGAAGAGGGCTTCCCGCTCGTGGCAGCGGTCTTCAGGGCCATCGCAATCGCCGAGAAGCAGCACGAGAGGCGCTACCTGGGCCTCCTTGAGAATATCGAGAAGGGACGCGTCTTCAAGCGCGACGGAACGGTCAAGTGGAGGTGCCGGAACTGCGGCTACGTACACGAATCCCCGGGCGCGCCGTCCCGGTGCCCCGCGTGCGACCACCCGCAGGCGCATTTCGAACTCCTGGAGGAGAACTGGTGAGCCGAGCCGGAATGGCTCTGAATGCGAGACCCGGGCCGTTTCGGCCCGGGTCTTTTTCATTGAATGAGACAGGCGGCTTTTATCGAGGCTTCTCTTTCAAGCGGCTTTTTCAGGCCGCCTTCTTCCCTTCCTCGACCTCGATCTTGACCTTCCTCGGAAGCGCCTCTGCCTTGGCAGGCATCGTTATCTCGAGTACGCCGTTTCTGTAGCCCGCGTGGATCTTCGCGGTCTCGACACCCTCGGGGAGAGTCAGCGACCTCTCGAAGGAGCCGAAGGTGGTCTCGTGGAAGAGATAGCCCTCTTTCTTCTCCTCGACCTCGGCCTTCCTCTCGCCCTTGATCGTAAGGACGTTGCCGGTGACCGAGATGTCGATGTCCCTGGGGTCCACACCGGGGATGTCGGCGCGGACTACGAACGTATTGTCCTTCATGTAGCTGTCAACGAGGGGATACCACTCGCCCCGGAACTCCCTCCTGAACAGGCCCCTGGGCGTGAACCCGCCGAAGAACCTCGTGAAAAGGTCGTCCATGTCCTTCTGGATGTTGGCAAGCTCCCTTAAAGGCTCCCATTTCCTCAGATCTGCCATAATATCACCTCCCGCCTTGACCGCCTGCTCTCACTTGTCACATCTTGGCCTAATTTAAATATAGTCCTTTCCGGAAAGACTGTCAAGTCCGAGTAGGTCTGGAAAATACAAGTAAATCAGTGAGTTAGGCGCGAGAATCGGTGGGCGGAGGCTGGGCGGGGCCGGTTTTGGAGATGCCGCTTATTCCATGAAACTTACGTCCATTATATGCGCTGAGCAGGATATGCAGGGGTCGTAGGCCCTGACCAGTGTCTCAACTCCCCTGGCTATTTCGGCCTTGGGCCTGTCGAGGAGCATAGGCACGAAGGCCCTCAGGTCGTCCTCTATGGAGCGGAGGTTCTGCGCCGTGGGGATTATGCAGACCGAGCCCTCGATAATGCCTTCTTTGTTTATCTCGTACTCGTGGTAGAGCGTGCCCCTGGGCGCCTCGACGATGCCTACGCCCCTGCCGTGGCCCTTTGGCTTTGCAAGCGGCTCTGTTTTCGGCCCGAGGTCAAGGAGCTCGTCTATGAGGCCTATGGCCTCCTCGGCTGCATGGAAACACTCTATGAGCTGCGCCATGTTGTTCATGAAGGGGTTGTAACAGGGCAGTTTCATCCCCGATGCCCTTAGCGCCCCCTTTGCCCTGGGGCCGAGCTGGCGCCGGTTGTTGTTGACCCTCGCGAGCGCCCCGACCATGTAGGTGCCCTTTGACGAGCGAGCGTGCTTTGCGCTCGAGTGCTCGACCACGTATTCCTTTATTTCCTCGGTGAAGCATCCGGGGTCTATCTCTTTACCGAGGCTTGAAACCGGCTCCCCGGAGTAGAAGGCGTACTCGCCTTTTGATTTAAGGGATATGAACTCCCGTTCGAGCGAAAAATCCGGGAGCTTCGCGTTCACGAGGAATTCGAGCGCGGCCTCGAGGCCGGTAAAAGAGGCCTCAAGCTCCCCCCTGAGCTTTTTGAGGTCCGCCGGTTTCGGCGTAAATACCACGCCGCCCGGGAAGAGGGAAATGGGGTGTATATGGCGGCCCCCGACCGTCTCGCATATTTCGTTCGCGAGCCTCTTCAGCTCAAGCCCGGTCCTGGCCATCTCAGGGTGCGAGGCGAGGAGCGGGACTATCGACCCTACGCCCGCGAGGTCCGGAAGCACGAGGAAGAATATGTGGAGTATGTGGCTCTGGAGCATCTCGCCGTCGAACGCGAGCTTCCGTAAGAGGGCCGCCTGCCTGGATATCCTTATGTCCATGGCGTCCTCTATGGCCCGCAGCGACGCCGAGGTGTGGCTTACGGCGCAGATGCCGCATATGCGCGCCATGATGTGCTGGGCCTCGTCATAGCGCCTTCCGCGGAGCATCATCTCGAAGAACCTGGGCGACTCGATTATCTCGAGCTTAAGGTCCTTTATCTCGCCCTTTTTGACGTCGATGACGATGTTGCCGTGCCCTTCGACCCTGGTGATCTCGCGTATTTTTATGTTGAGGTCTCTTTTCATATGTCGGTGTCCCCTGATACTCGGGGCCTGGTCAGCACTTCCGCCCGCCCCCGCACTCGCCGTATAGAGCGAACTTCTTCGCGACGTCCTCGGCGGTAAGCCCGTACCTTTCGAGCGTTTCACGGTGGGAGTCGATATTGGGGTTGTCGACAGGCCCCCTGCAGCCCCAGCACCATGTGCCGTAGGTGACGCATATGGCGTCGCAGCCGCCCCTGGTGACCGGGCCCAGGCAGTGGCCGCCCTTCTCGAATACGCAGATATTGCCGGCCATCTTGCAGTCCACGCAGACCGGATGGTTAACGGTATCGGGCTTTTTGCCCATGAGGAGGGCAGTAAGGAAGGAGAGGAACTCTTTCTTTGATATGGGGCAGCCGTGGAGGTAATAATCTACCTCTACGACCGCGTCTATTGGCCGTGCGGGGATCGTGTCGATGGGCTTGTAGCTGAGAGCCGCCCTTTTCCCGTAAACGGCTTCCTTCACCTCTTCCATCGGATAGCGGTTCTTGAGGCAGTTGAGACCGCCGGTAGACGAGCAGGTGCCGAGCGCCACGACCACCCTGGCCTGCTTACGGACCTTCTTCAATTTTTTTATCTCGTCGCGCCTGCTTATCGAGCCCTCGACAAAGGCTATGTCGTAGTCGTCGGACTTCTCGCTCATGGCCTCCCTGAAGTTCACTATCTTTATGTGCTTCAATATGTCCGGCAGCTCTTTTTCGCAGCTCAGGACCATCAGCTGGCAGCCCTCACAGCAGGTGAACGAGAAGAACGCGACCCTGGGTTTTTCCTGAGGTCCCATGGAAACCCTTCCTTTTTTGTAAGTGCTTGAGTTTTCTATAAAATCATATCACGGCGGCGTTTTCTTGTAAACCTCGGGCACCGTTTGAAATTGAAAAACCAGAAAAGGTACGGGGTCCCAGGATGAGCTCCCGGTGCTGTCATTAAAGGTGCTTCGGCCCTTAAAATGCTGGACAATGGCTCCCTTACGGGCTATTTTTTAGATGACGCCCCAGGGCTCTTGGCGCCATCACATCCGAGCGGTGTTCCGGTTGAGAAAACTAAAAAAATCAGCAAAGGTCCTGGCGCTCATTTCCGCCGCTATCCTCCTTGCAACCATGTTCACTTCGCTTCCGAACATGCTCGCCGGGCCGCTTATCGTAAGCGGGCCCGCATTGGGCAAGGCCGGGGTCATCGCGGTGCTTGGCGGCGGCGCGTACCCGAACGGCACGCTGGGGTCGGCCTCGAACGAGCGGCTCATAAAAGGGCTCGTCCTCTTCAAGCGGGGCCATGCCGGAAAGATAGTCTTCACCGGCGGCATGGTTGAGGGCACCTTGGGGAAGCTCGGGAATACGGTCCTCGGCGCGCGCCCTGGAGAATACCTGCCGGAAGCGTCCGTCATGGGCGATCTGGCGCGCGAGCTCGGCATGCCGCCGGAAGACATGGCGGTGGACAGGGGCGCGCTGAACACCTACGAGAACCTCAGGTTCGTAAAGACATACATGGAGGACAACGGCCTTGAGTCGGTCATCATAGTCACATCGCCCACGCACATGAAGAGGGCTTCGCTCGTAGCCGAAAAGCTCGGCCTCTCGTACGTGTGCGCGCCGGTAGAAGACAACACGCCTTACCGCACCTCGGCCATAGACAGGCTTGCCCTTATGCGCGAGGTCATGTGGGAGTACCTGGGGATTGTGCTTTACCACATCTACGGGTATATCTGACCTACATTATCCAGAAAAGGAGAACAGGCGTCGTAAAGACGCTAACGAGGGTCGAGAGTGCGATTGTCGAGGCCACGAGGTCGCTGTTCACCTGGTACCTGTGGCTTACGACGAAGTTTATGACTGCCGCGGGCATGCCCGAAGAAAGGAGTATTATCTGCTGGTTGAGCCCCTCTATGCCGAAGAGGCTCACGACCCCCCAGGCGACCGCAATCCCGCCCCCTATCCTTATGGCAGTACCGGCAAGCGAGATTCCCGGATATGCGAGCCTCGCCGAATAGAGGCGGTACCCGAGCGCCACCTGCATTACGGGTATGGTCGCTGCGCCGAGCATGTCGAAGGTGGTAATGAGCGCCTCCGGCATCCTTACCTCCGCGATGTTGAGGCCTATGGCAATTACCGCCGAGTAGATGAGCGGCAGCCTGAACATCTCCGAGAGCCCGCCTTTGCCCTTCGCTATGTAGATGCCGAGCGAATAGACGAGTACGCTTATGGCTATGTAGTAGAGGACGGCGACCGAAAGCCCCTCGGGACCGAAGGCCAGGAGCGCGAGCGGGAATGACATGTTCCCGGAGTTCATGAACATGACGGGGAGATAGAAGCCCCGGAGGTCCTCCCTCCCTACGGCCTTCAGGTACAGGAACGCGAGCACGCCCGTGCCGAGCACCACCACGAGCGCGGAGAAAGAGACGACGGCCAGGTCGGCGATGACGAGCTTCCTGTGCGAGAGCGACGATATTACCAGGGCCGGGATGGTGAGGTAAAGGAGGAGGTCTATTATCGGTTCGAGGCTCATCTTCCGGAAGCTCGCGAAGAGGTACCCGAGGCCGATTATGCTGAAGACCGGGAATACTATGGAGAGGACCTTTACTATTTCCATGGCGGCTGCCTGGTGAAGGAGTTTTTGACTGTTCCGTAAAAAGACATTCCGGGCGGGGCCAAGAATCCCGTATCCGGGGAATCGGGAAGGCGCGAGTGCTCTCGGTCGATTCGCTGCCGGGAATGACGGAAAACGGAATACGGCACAAAAAAAGAGGCG
>DIDN01000091.1:0-11765 GCA_002418185.1 Deltaproteobacteria bacterium UBA5799 | reverse complement strand
AGCCCGCCCCGCCTCATTCAAGTGTCCGGTTTCATGGCGGTCCGGAATGGAATCCCGGCCCTCCCTATTCCTTCTCGACCTCCATGAGCGTCTCGTCCGGGTTCACCGAGTCGCCCAGCTTTACGAGCACCTTCTTGACCACTCCGGTTATGGGTGTGTGCACCTCGTTTTCCATCTTCATGGCCTCGACCGTGAGGACGGTGTCGCCCTCCGAGACCTTGCTACCGACGCCGACCTTTATCGAGGTCACCTTCCCCGGGATGGGGGTGGTGACGTCCCCTTCCTTCCGGGCCTTGGGCCTTATTGACTGGGTGATGGAAGAGCGCTCTATCTCTCCCGCGGTCGTGGGTATGACCTCGGTCAGGGACTCTATCATGACCTCCTCGAGCTTCCCGTCGATTGATATGAAGAAGGGCCTCTTGCCCTCGACCCTGTGCCCGGCCCCGGCGACCTTTATCTTGTAGTTCTCGCCGTGGACGGTGACGTTGAACTCGCTCGGGGCGAGGTGCGGCACCGCGTGCTCCGCCTCGGGCTGCGTCTCCTCTTCGAGCGGCTCGGGCTCGAGCTTCCCGTTGTCCCTCTGCTCGAAGAACTCGAGCGCGACCATTGGGAAGAGCGCGTAGGAGAGGACGTCCTCTATGGACTTGGCCTTCCCGTCTATGTCGCGTATGACCTTGTCGAGCTCGGGCTCGAGGAGGTCCGCCGGCCTGCAGGCTATGGACTTTTCGTCCCCGATGGCGAGCTTCCTGGCGGTCTCGTCGATGGGGCCCGGAGGGTTGCCGTAGAGGCCCTTGAAGTAGTTCCTGGTCTCGCTCGTTATTACCTTGTACCGCTCGCCCATGAGGACGTTGAGGGTCGCCTGGGTGCCCACTACCTGGCTCGTAGGGGTTACGAGCGGTGGGTATCCCATGTCCTTCCTGACCCGGGGTATCTCCTCGAAGACCTCGTCCATCTTATCAAGCGCGTTCTGCTCACGGAGCTGGTTCGCGAGGTTCGATATCATGCCGCCCGGTATCTGCACCACGAGCGTTTTGGGGTTAATCGCGGTGTACTCGCTCTCGAACTTCTTGTACTTCCTCCGTATGTCCCTGAACCGGTCGGCTATCTCGGCCAGGAGCCCCAGGTCGAGGCCGGTCGAATAGGGCGAGCCGTTAAGCGCCGCGACAATGCTCTCTGTCGGGGGCTGGGAGGTCCCCGAGGCAAGGGACGAAATGGCGGTATCGACTATGTCGGCCCCGGCCTCTATGGCCTTCAGGTAGCTCATCGAGGCCAGGCCGGAGGAGTCGTGCGAGTGTATGTGTATGGGAAGGCCTACCCTGGCCCTCATCTTGGTAACGAGGTCGAATGCCGCTACCGGCGTGAGGAGCCCGGCCATGTCCTTTATGCAGATGGTGTCCGCGCCCATCTTTACGAGCTTCAAGGCCAGCTCCACGAACCCCTCGTGCGTATGCACCGGGCTCGTGGTGTAGCATAAGGTAGCCTCGACTATGCCCTTTGACTCCTTGGCTGCGCGGACCGCGACCTCGATGTTCCTCATGTCGTTCAGGGCGTCGAAGATCCTGAATACGTCCACCCCGTTCCTTGCGGCCCTCTCGACGAATTTCTTCACCACGTCATCGGAGTAGTGCCTGTAGCCCACGAGGTTCTGGCCGCGGAGCAGCATCTGGAGCCTCGTGTTGGGTATGGCCTTCCTGAGGAGCTTGAGCCTCTCCCACGGGTCTTCCTTCAGGAAGCGGAGGCACGAGTCGAACGTCGCGCCGCCCCAGGCTTCAAGCGACCAGTACCCCACCTTGTCCAGCATGGAGGCTACCTCCAGCATGTCGGCGGTCCTCATCCTGGTGGCGAGGAGGGACTGGTGCGAGTCCCTGAGGATCGTGTCGGTAATCCAGGTCCTCTTGTCGGTCCTCGGCCTGATCTTGAAATCCGCCCTGGAAGCGGCGGTAGCCGTCTTGTCAGCCATCTTGGTGCGCCTCCGTTCTTTTATAACCCGTGGTGGGCCGCTATGGCCGCGGCAATGGCCGCGACCAGGTCCGTGGGCTCACCGTATTCGTCGTAGTCCATGAGCTCGGGTTTCCTGTCTATGAACCCGGTGTCGAACCTGCCATTTCTAAAGTCCTCGTCCTCCATTATCTTCTGGAGGAAAGGGATTGTCGTCTTTATGCCCCTTATGACGAACTCCTCGAGGCAGCGGTGCATCCTCCTCACGGTCTCGTCCCAGGTGGTGCCGCGGACAACGAGCTTCGTGACCAGCGAGTCGTAGCAGTTGGGTATGATGAAATCCTTGTATATGGCCCCGTCTATCCGGACGCCGATGCCGCCGGGCGAGTAGTACGAGGTGACCTTTCCGAAGGACGGGAGGAAGTTGTTCTTCGGGTCCTCGGCGCAGATGCGGCATTCCATGGCGAAGCCGTTTATCCTCACGTCCTCCTGGGTGAAGCCGAGCGGCATGCCCGAGGCGACCTCTATCTGCTTCTTTACGAGGTCGATGCCGGTGACCTCCTCGGTTATCGGGTGCTCGACCTGAATCCTTGTGTTCATCTCGAGGAAGTAGAAGTTCCTGTCGTTGTCGACCAGGAATTCGACCGTCCCCGCGTTGGTGTAGTCCGCTGCCCTGGCTGCCTTTACCGCGGCCTCGCCCATGCGCCTGCGGAGGTCGTCATCCAGGATGAGGGAGGGGGTTATCTCCACGAGCTTCTGGTGTCGCCTCTGTATGGAGCAGTCCCTTTCGCCAAGGTGGACGATATTGCCGTGGTTGTCGGCCATTATCTGGAACTCTATGTGGTGCGGCCTGTCGAGGAACTTCTCAAGGAATACCTCGGAAACACCGAACGCGGCTGCGGATTCCTTCTTCGCGGTGGTGATGGAGTCCACTAGCTCCTTTTCAGTCCGGGCGACCCTCAAGCCCCTGCCGCCGCCTCCGCCCGAGGCCTTGACCATTATGGGGTAGCCGATCTTTTCGGCGAAAGCTATCGCCTCGTCAACATCTTTTATCGAGTCCTCGGTCCCGGGGAGTATGGGGACCCCGGCCTTCTGCATCATCTTACGGGCCATGACCTTGTCGCCCATCTCGGCGATGGTCTTGCTGGAGGGGCCGATGAATGTGATGCCCTTCTTGACGCAGAGCTGGGGGAACCTGGGGTTTTCCGAAAGGAAGCCGTAGCCCGGGTGGATCGCGTCCACTCCGACCTTGGTGGCGAGGTCCACGAGCCTGTGTATGTTCAGGTAGCCCTGGATCGGGCCGGGCCCCACCATGTAGGACTCGTCCGCCTTCTTGACGTAGAGGGAGGTCGAGTCCTCCTCGGAGTATATGGCCACGGTGGCTAACCCGAGTTCCTTGCAGGCCCTTATGACCCTGGTGGCTATCTCGCCCCTGTTTGCGACGAGAACCTTCTTGAAAAGTCCCATCCGATGCTCCGTCTCATGCAGGCCCCAGCGGTCCTGCGGGGGTTCCAAAAGGTACAAACCGCAATAAAACATTTAGCCAAGAACGGCAGAATATGTCAAGAAAATAAAAGTCTTATAAGGAAAAACGGTTGTCAGCCCTGAGGGTCGGCAGGACGCTTTGCAAGCGCCGCCGCGTCGGCAAGCCGCTTGAGCGCGAGGTCCTTTCCCATGGCGCTCAAGGTCTCGAAGATCCCCGGGCTCACGGTCCCGCCCGTGAGGGCCACCCTTACGGGCTGGGCGAGCTTCCCGAGCTTGAGGCCCTTTTCCTCCAGGAGTGCGTTGAAGGCCGCCTCAAGCTCCTTTTCCGTGAACGAGGGGAGGGCGGAAAGGCGTCCTGAAAGGAGCTCGAATAGCTCGGAGTTCCCGGGGGTGAGGAACTTCTCCCTTGCCTTGGGTTCGTACTCGACCGTCTCCCTGAAGTAAAATAGCGAGCCTTCCGCCATCTCCTTAAGTGTCCTTGCCCGCTCCTGCAGCGTCTTTATTATGGCCGGGAGCCTCGGGTCGTCCGAGGCCTCCACCCCGAGCTCCTTCCAGAAGGGGAGCATAAGGGGCGTAAGCTCCTCAGGGGAGGACGACTTCATGTAATGCTGGTTCAGCCATAGCAGCTTATCCGGGTTGAAAACGCCCGAGGACTTGCCGACGCTATCGAGCGAGAACTTCTCGATGAGCTCGCCGAGGGAGAATATCTCCTGGTCGCCGTGCGACCAGCCGAGCCTCGCGAGATAGTTTACGAGTGCATGGGGCAGATACCCCATCTCCTTGTAGGCCATAACGGACGTGGCGCCGTGGCGCTTGGAAAGCCTGGTCTTGTCGGCCCCGAGTATCATCGGGAGGTGCGCGAATACCGGCACAGCGTACTCCAGGGCGCGGTAGAGGAGTATCTGCTTGGGGGTGTTGTTTATGTGGTCGTCCCCGCGTATGACATGGGTTATCGCCATCTCCGCGTCGTCCACGACCACGCAGAAGTTGTAGGTGGGCGTCCCGTCGCTACGGAGGACCACAAGGTCCTCTATCGACGAGTTCTCGAAGGAGATGACGCCCTTTATCTCGTCCTTGAACGAGGTCGCGCCCGGAGGCACCCTGAACCTGAGGGCAAAGGGCGTGTCGGGCCGGTCGGCCCTTTCCCTGCACCTGCCGTCGTACATGGGCGGACGCCCGTCCTTCATGGCCGCCTCCCTGCGCGCCTCAAGCTCCTCGGGCGTGCAGTAGCAGCGGTAGAGGGCCCCCTTTGCAAGAAGCTCTTCCGCGCGCCTCCTGTACTCGTCGAACCTCCGGCTCTGGAAAAATGGGCCCTCGTCCCAGCCGAGGCCGAGCCATTCCATGCCGTCGAGAATGGCCTGGATGGACTCCTTTGTCGAGCGGGCCACGTCCGTGTCCTCTATCCTAAGGACGAACTTCCCTTTGTGGCGCCTTGCGAAGAGCAGGTTGAAGAGCGCGGTCCTTGCCCCGCCTATGTGGAGGTATCCGGTGGGGCTTGGGGCGAATCTTGTACGTACTGTCAAAACCATTCCCTCCTGAATCTCAAGAGTATAATGAACCACCCCGCCGCAAGCAGCAGGGTATCTCAAACCTCCCCTCCCTTGATGCGAGGGGATAAGAGGGGAGGGTGAGATTTCTTCACCCCCTCCCAGCCTCCCCCATCAAGGGGGAGGTGTAAAAAGCAAACGCGCCGCAAGCGGCGCGGAATTCAATCCTTAGAGATTAAAAGTTATTTCAGCCTGTCATTCTGAGCGGAGCGAAGAATCTCGGGGCCGATTGAACGTAAAACAGGGTTCTTCGCCACTACGCTCCTCAGAATGACAATTTTTCGGTAATCAGCAAAAAGATTCGTCTCTTCCCGGACCCCGCGTAAGGCGTGAAGCGAAAGCTCATCAGCGGATGATTATCCCGGCGTACCCGACCACGCTGCCCAGGTCGCCGTTCACCTCTCCCGAGTTCGCGTATTTCACGAGGGTTGCCTTTGTTGCCCCGAGTTCCCTGGCCGCCGTAACGGCGACCGCGGTCGGTACCGCCCCGCACATGCTTATGTCCTCTCTGGATACGATTTCAAGGAGACCCTCGGCGTCAAGGGCCAGAATCCTCTCTATCGCAAGACGGTCCTTTTTACTGGCGACGCTGTCCGGCTCGTAGTGGCTCATGTCGGTGCTCGCGACGATGAGCGAGCCGCCTTCGAGACCGGATATGGTCCTTGCAACGGCTCTACCTATCTCAAGGCAATCTTTCTCGTCCGCCCTTGATACGGTAACCGGGACGATGCGCGCTTGCGGGTTACGGGCCAGTATGAAAGGGAGTTGGACCTCGAGCGAGTGCTCGAACAAGTGCGCCTCCGTATCGGCTGAAAAAAGCCCTGAGCTTCCCAGTAGCCTGGAAGCTGCCTCTTCGTCGACCCCGAGGCTTCCGAGCGGCGTGTCCCATCCGCCCACGCTCCAGACCGACACCCTCTTGCCGAGCCCGGTGTGGTTGGGGCCTATGAGGAACACCCTCCCGGGCACGCTCACCCTTGCGTAGGCGCTCCCGGCAACGTCCCCGGAGTACATGTAGCCGGCGTGAGGCGCTATTATCGCCTTTGCGTCCTCTGTCGGGCTGTGGCTTAAATATTTTTCGAGGGCAGCCCGGAGGGCGTCCCCTTCGCCGGGGTAGAACCTTCCGGCAACAACGGGTTTTCTTTGCATGACGATTTCGCCTCTTAAGCGGCTAACGATATTAACAGACGCTGCCCGGAATGTAAAGTCGTAAGCCCGCAATGCGGCGCGCTTTGCGCGTATTCACAGCGGCTTTGGGTTGTGTTATACTGCACCCCGGAATCGCCGCAAAAAGGGGATATATGGAAACGGACCTCATCATCTTCGACCTTGACGGCACCCTCATAGATTCGAGCGAGGACATCGCCTGGTCGGCCAACAGGACCCTTTCAGCAATGGGGCGCGCGGAAATGGAGCCCCGGGAGATAATAGGCCACATCGGCTGGGGTGTTAAGCCGCTGCTCCAGAAGCTCATGCCCGATGAGAGCGAGGAAAGGATAGCCGAGGCGCGGCTCAGGTTCCTCGACATCTACGGCGGGCACCTCGTCGTAAAGACCCGACTCTACCACGGGGTGGAGGACACGGTCGGCCACTTCAACGAGGCCGGAAAGAAGATGGCCGTCGTGACGAACAAGCCTTTCGGCCTGGCCGAGAGAATCCTCGACAGTTTCGGCCTCAGGAGGTTCTTCCCGCTCGTACTCGGCGGCGACTCGCTCCCCAACAAGAAGCCCCACCCGGAGCCCATAGAGAGGGCCATGAGGGAGTTGTCGTGCAGGCCCGAGAGGACGGCGGTAGTCGGCGACAGCCCCGTGGACTGCGAGGCAGGGAAGGCCGCGGGCGCTTTTACCGTAGGCGTCTCCTACGGTTTCAGGGGCAGGGGAGAGCTTGCGACAGCGGGATGCGACATCATAGTCGACGACTTTCCCTCCCTCAGGAATGCCATCGGGTAAAGGCCGTTCAAAAATCCCAATCTGCGGCGTCGTCTTTAAAATTGGACCTCCGGCGTACAGGAAAGTACGCCTCCTCCCTCATTTTAGACTCCTAACATCCTGGGCTTTTTGAGCAGCCTGAACGTGCGTTGAGTTTTTTCCGGCAACTGTCAAACCTGCTATACTGATATTGTCACGACCTGACCGGACATTAACTTATGGACTCTCAAAGGCATACCAGGCGCACGGCCCTCAAGGCCATGGCAGCATCGGGCGCGCTCCTCCTGTGGGGGGAGATGCCCGTTATGGCCGAGGTCTTCACGAGGCCGAGGACGAGGAGGGAGCCGAGGCTACGCGAGAACGCCTTTACCGAGGGTGGCGCGTCCCTCGTGTCCGCGGCCACGGGGGAGACCGTCGACGAGATGGTCGAGGGGGCTGTCGACCTCATCGGCGGCTTTGACAGGCTCGGCCTCTCAGGGAAGACCGTACTCCTTAAACCCAACGTCGTATCAGGCGAGGCGAACCCGGCAACGACCAACCCCGAGGTGGTCGGGGCGGTCGTAAGGGCGGTTTCAAGGCGCGGGGCCAAAAAGGTCTATGTAGGCGACATGTCCGCCTTGAGGACCATATCCACCAGGCGGAACATGGACCGGAACGGCATATTGAAGGCCGCGTCCGACAACGGCGCAGAGGTCGTCATATTCGAGGACTTCGAGTGGTACTCGGTCCCTCTCGAAGGCACAAGGCACATAAGCGAGGCCTACGTTACCGAGTGGATTTACAGGCCCGACGTCATAATAAACATGCCTGTAATAAAGACGCACAGGTCCGCGAGCTACTCCATTGCCCTCAAGAACTTCATCGGCTGCACCCACCTCCGCCAGCGCCCCTATCTCATCGGCCCCTCTCATTGGGAGGAGCTCATCGCGGAGTTCAACGCGGCATATGCCCCGGAGCTCAACATTGCAGACGGGACGGTTTCCATGATAGCAGGCGGCCCCTGGAAGGGGACGCCTGCCGAAACAGGCCTCATAATCGCGAGCGGGGATAGAATTGCGGCGGACGTAGCGGGGCTCGGGCTGATAAGGTCGTTCGGCATGTGGGAGCCGGTCACCTCAAGGCCAGTCTGGGAGCAGAGGCAGATAATAAGGGCCATAGAGCTCGGCCTGGGCAGGGGAAGAGGCGGGATGAAGCTTGTAGCAGGGAGCGGCAGCGCGGAATTCGAACGGCTTGTCTCCGGTATCAGGGAGAATATCGGGCTTTGACGGCCCGTCTTTGACACCCTCCGTGCTTTACGATATATTTCCCGAAAATAGACGGAGGGAGTACCCATGAAAAGAACTGTACTGACCGCCTTTGCGCTCATTTTCGCGCTGTCGGCAGAGGCGTCTGCAACAGAGCTATTACCGGCGGTCCCGCCCATCCCGGCGGACAACACCATGACCTCAGAGAAGGTCGAGCTCGGAAAGATGCTCTTTTTCGACCCGAGGCTTTCGTCCACAGGCGCGGTAAGCTGCGCCTCGTGCCACAACCCCGCCTTCGCGTTCACCGACAGGCTGCCGCTCGCGCTCGGCCATAAGCACCAGGCAGGGCCGAGGAACACGCCCACGGTCCTCAACTCGGCCTTCCTTACGTCACAGTTCTGGGACGGCAGGGCCGCTACCCTGGAAGAGCAGGCGCTCGGGCCCGTGCAGGCCGAGGTAGAGATGAACGAGACCCTTGAAAACATGGTCAGGAAGCTCAAGGCCATCCCGGCCTACGCGGAGAGGTTCAAGCAGGTATTCGGCGGCAAGGACCCCGTTACGCCCGAGAACACGGCCAAGGCCATGGCCGCGTTCGAAAGGACGCTCATAACAACCAACTCGCCCTTTGACAGGTTCCTCATGGGCGACGAGGGCGCGATAAGCGCGGACGCCAAAAAGGGATGGGAGCTTTTCAGGAACAAGGGCTGCACCGCATGCCACAACGGGCCCAACTTCACGAACGGGGGCTTTTTCAGGATACAGGTGCCCGGCTCGACCGACCTGGGGAGGTTCGAGGTGACCGGCAACGAGGATGACAAGTACAAGTTCAGGGTGCAGACGCTCCGGAACGTGGCCCTCACATACCCCTACTTCAATAACGGCTCGGTCGCCTCTCTTTCGGACGCCGTTAAGATAATGAGCAGGGAGATGCTCGGCGTACAGGCGACCGACAAGGAGGCGGCGCTCATAACCGAGTTCCTGAGGACCCTCACGGGCGAGATGCCGAGGGTCGACGTCCCGGTGCTCCCTTAGCCAGGTTGCATAAAAACCCCAAGGAGGTATCGAAAATGAAAATTCTGGTGTTTTTTGTTGCCGCAATCCTGGCAGGCGCTCTTTCAGGCACTCCTGCCCTTGCGGGCCAGGGCAGCGGGACGGGACAGGACGGCATGACCGCCGGCCATACCATGAAGGACCGCCTGCAGATGCACGAGGACGTCATGGGCATGATGAAGGAGACTATGGTCATACTCAGGGACCTGAACCACCAGGCCACGGACGCCCAGAAGAAGAGGCTTGACGAGATGATAGAGAAGATTGACGAAATGATGGACAAGCACCGGGGCATGATGGAAATGAAGCAGGAGAAGATGAAGGAAAAGAAGGAGAAGATGAAGAAGTAACCCGTCTACTCCAAATATATTTCCGCCATGCCAACAAGGGCTCCCTCCAGAGGAGGGAGCCCTTGTTTGTTATTTGCTCGGCGCGGCCTCCCGGCCTTGTTGGGCGCGCTTAAGCCCCCTCTCTTTCCGTATGCGGTTGAGGAGCCCGCCTTCAAGGACGCTTTCGCGCTCCCTGCCGCTTAAATTTATCGAGAACCTGAAACCCCTGCCGCTCTCCTTCACGACGCCCACTATCTCGTCCGAGGACTCTACGGCCTTGCGGATGTCCGTGAACACGAGCGTCTGCCCCTCTTCGAGGGCCTTGTAATCGGACGGGTCAGCGAATACGAGGGGCAGGACGCCGAAGTTTATGAGGTTGGCCCTGTGTATGCGCGCAAAGCTCACGGCGGCCTTTATCCTTACGCCGAGGTACCTGGGGGCTATGGCCGCGTGCTCCCTCGAAGACCCCTGCCCGTAGTTCTCCCCAGCTGCGATTATCCCTCCTCCGCTCTCCATGCACCTTTTGCTGAACTGCCTGTCCAGCCTTTCGAGTACGAAGTCGCTTATCTTCGGTATGTTCGACCTGAAGGGGAGGACCCTGTTCCCTGCCGGAAGGATGTCGTCGGTAGAGACGTTGTCGCCGAGCTTTATGAGCACCCTGGCCTCGTATGATTCGGGCAGCGCGTCGAAAAGGGGGAAGGGGGCGATGTTAGGCCCCCTTACCACCTCCACCCCGGCCCTTTCCACGGGCGGGAGGGGCTTGAGTATTATGGAATCGTTATAGCGGTACCTCTTGGGCTCCACGACCCTCGGGTAGGGGCCGAGCTTCCTCGGGTCGGTTATGCGCCCCGAGAGAGCGGCAGCGACCGCCGTCTCCGGGCTCGAGAGATAGACGTAGTCGTCCTCGGTGCCGCTGCGGCCCTTGAAGTTCCTCGGAAAGGTCCTCACGGACGCGGCCTTTGTCGGAGGGGCCTGCCCCATGCCTATGCAGCCGAGGCAGCCGGACTGGTGCACCCTCGCGCCCGCGTGTGCGAGGAGTTCCGAGCCGCCAGCCCGCTCGATATTCTCGAGTACCGTCCTGCTCCCGGGATTGACCTCGAAGCTCAGGCCCGGGTATGCGGTCCTCCCCCTCACCGCCTTGCTCACGACCATCATGTCCTTGAAGGAGAAGTTGACGGACGAGCCGACTATGACCTGCGCTACCGGCATGCCCTCGACCTCCGATACCTTCCGTACGTTGTCGGGCGAGCTCGGGCAGGCAATGAGCGGCTCAAGGAGCGCGAGGTCGATCTCGTCGGCCTCGTCGTATTCGGCATTGGGGTCAGCTTCGAGGGGGACCCACTCTCCCACCCTCCCGTGGCGTTCGAGGAAGTCCCTGGTCATGGCGTCGGAGGGGAATACGGTCGCTGTCGCGCCGAGCTCTGCCCCCATGTTGGCGATGGTCGCCCTGTCGGTCGCGGTAAGGGTCTTTACCCCCGGCCCCCAGTATTCGATGATCTTGCCGACCCCGCCTCTTACGCTGTGGCGTCTTAGCATCTCGAGTATTATGTCCTTGGCCGAGACCCAGGGCTTGAGCTTCCTGGCAAGCCGGACCCCCATGACCCTCGGGACCTTCATGTGGAAAGGCTCCCCTGCCATTGCGAGCGCCACGTCCAGGCCTCCCGCGCCTATGGCAAGCATGCCGAGCGCCCCTGCGGTGGAGGTGTGGCTGTCCGCGCCGAGGAGCGTCTTCCCGGGAGCCCCGAAACGCTCCATGTGCACGGGGTGCGACACGCCGTTCCCCGGAGGCGAGAAGTAGACGCCGTGCCTGAGGGCGGCGGTCATGAGGAACCTGTGGTCGTCGGCGTTCCTGAAGTCGGTCTGCAATATGTTGTGGTCCACGTAGCTCGCCGAGAGCTCGGTCTGCACGGAGTCCAGGCCCAGGGACTCGAACTCGAGATAGACGAGCGTGCCGGTCGCGTCCTGCGTGAGGGTCTGGTCTATCCTTATCGCTATCTCAGACCCCGGCGACCACCTGCCGGATACCATGTGGGACTCGATGAGTTTTCTCGCGAGGCTTCTGTTCATGGCAACCCCTGAAATCGATCTTGAGTATTTTCCGCAACCTGCAAGAGGTTGCCTTTGTCAGCCCGGGAATCCGGTTTTGTTGATTGGAAGCCGCCGGTCGTTCCGAGGAGCCGGAGGCGACGACAATTTTTGCAGGACAGCAAAAATTGAATGCCGAGCCCCGGGACGGGGCGAGATAAG
>DIDN01000055.1 GCA_002418185.1 Deltaproteobacteria bacterium UBA5799 | reverse complement strand
AAGGCAGGCCTTTCGGCCTGCCTTTTTCTTTGCCGTATTCAAACCCGGATGCGCGGACCGGCCTTACTCGAAAAGGTCGCTTATTACGATGGCGTCTTTCCTGTTCGCGCCCACGGACACTATAACGGCCTTCACATCGGAGAGCTCTTCCAGCCGCCTGACGTAGTCCCTGGCCTTTGACGGGAGCTTCTCGAAGCTCGTAATCCCCTGCGTGGGCGCTCCCCATCCCTCGATTTCCTCGTAGACCGGCTCGCAGCCGGAAAGGACCGAACCCTCGGTCGGGAAGTCGTCTATAAGCTTTCCATTGTACCTGTAACCGGTGCAGACCTTTATCTTCTCGAGCTTGTCGAGGACGTCGAGCTTGGTTATGACGAGCCCGTCGAGCCCGTTTACCCGCGCGGCGTACCGCAAGGCCACGGCGTCGAACCAGCCGCACCTCCTGGGCCTGCCGGTGGTCGCGCCGTACTCCCCGCCCTGCTCGCGGAGCCAATCGGCCTCGGCCCCCGAGAGCTCCGTGGGGAAGGGCCCCTCGCCCACCCTGGTGCAGTAGGCCTTTGTGATTCCTATGACCTTGTCTATCCGGGACGGGCCTATGCCGCTCCCCGTGGCCGCGCCGCCGGCGACCGTGCTGCTGGACGTGACGTACGGGTACGTCCCGTGGTCTATGTCCAGGAGCGTGCCCTGGGCGCCCTCGAAGAGTATCTTCCTGCCCCTGGATACGGCTGACCAGAGAAACCTGGACGTGTCGCTTATGAACGGCGCCATCGCACCGGCGTATGCCATGTATGTCTCATGGACCTGGCCGGCGTCGAACCCGTCCTCTCCGAGTATGGTCTTTATGAGGTGGTTCTTCTCGACGAGGTTGGCCTCGATCTTTCTCCTGAAGGCGCCGGCGTCGAGTAGGTCGCCGCATTTGATGCCGCACCTTGCGACCTTGTCCTCGTAGGCGGGGCCGATGCCGCGGCCCGTGGTGCCTATCCTGGCCGCGCCCCTAAGCTTCTCGCGCGCAATGTCGAGCTTCTTGTGGTAGGGCATTATGAGGTGCGCGTCCTTGCTTATGAGGAGGTCCTCGGGCCTGAAGATGCCCTTTTCCTTAAGGAGCTCTATTTCCTTCACGAGCACCTCGGGGTCGAGCACCACGCCCGCGCCGATAACACAGGTCTTCCCCGGGTGGAGCACCCCTGACGGAAGCAGGTGGAATATGTATTTTTCCTCGCCGACGATCACGGTGTGCCCGGCGTTGTTCCCGCCCTGGAAACGCACCACCACGTCCGCGTTCTCGGTGAGTATGTCGACGATCTTCCCCTTGCCCTCGTCCCCCCACTGGGCCCCCACGATGACTATGTTCCTGGCCATTCCTTTCAGTTCCTTTTCCCGATATCGGATTTAACGCCGGGCCTGGGCCGCCAGGCCGGACGAGAGTTGCTCGACGTCGAAGGCGAACCCCGTGGCCCTGCACGGATACCCGTACTTCTCAAGCAGGCTGTCGTATCTGCCGCCCGAGAGGAGGGGCTTGCCGATGCCCGGGGCGAAACCCTCGAATATTATGCCCGTGTAATAGTCGAAGCCCCTCACCTCGCCAAGGTCTATGGTCACCCAGTCCATGAGCCCCTCCGAGGCGACAGCCTCGACGACCTTCCCGAGATAATCGAGCGAGGCCAGGGCCGCGGGGTCTTTCGTGAGCGAGGCCGCCTTCTCTATGACCTCTTCCTCGCCGTAGAAGGTGGCGAGGTTCATCAGGAACTCTTTGTCCCCCGCTTCTATGCTGTCCATGCCGCCAAGCAGGGCTTCAAGCCCGGAGGTGTCTTTTTTCTCGAGTAACCCCTGCACGGACTTCCTCAGGCCCTCGTCGAAATGGCTCTCAAGCACCTTCCTCAAGAACCCGACGTCGCCGACGTCTATCTTAAAGTCCTTGAGCCCGACGGCCTTAAGCGCCTCGACTGCCATTATTATCATCCTGGCGTCGTCTTCCGGGGAGGCGTCCGAGGAGATGTACTCGGCCCCTATCTGCAGGACCTCCCTCTTCCTCCCGTCCCTCGCGTCCTGGTACCTTATGACGCTCTCGTTGTAGCAGAGCTTGAGGGGGAGCGCGTGGGCGCGCATCCTGGTCGCGGCGACCCTTGCTATCTGGGGAGTGATGTCAGGCCTTATGGCTATCACCCGGCCCGTAGGCGGGTCTATGAACTTTATGACCCTGTCGAGGAGTTCCGCTCCGGCCCCGAGCGAAAGGACGTCCGCGTACTCAAGGAGCGGCGTAATCACCTTCCTGAAGCCGTACCTTGCGAATACCGAGAGTATCCCGGACTCGACTGCCCCGATCCTCTCGGCCTCGTCGGGCAATATGTCTCTTACGCCCTGCGGCAGGGATATGGTTGGCGCGTCTGTCATAAGTTAACCCGGAAAAATGCCGTGTTACGCATAACATAACACGGCATTTTACGGTGGTCTATTAATTTTTGATGTTCTTTTGCGGCTCAGAGCTCCACTACGTCCGCCTTTATCATGTGGGGGAGCTTGAGTATCTTCTCTATAAGGCCCTTTGACATGGGCGTGTCCACGCTCCAGACCGAGACGGCGGCGCCGCCAACTGCCTGCCTGCCGAGGTGGAGCCTGGCCACGTTTATGTTGTTCGCGGCAAGGAGCGTGCCCACGTTCCCGATTACTCCTGGCTTGTCCTCGTTCTGGAGGAGGAGGAGGTACCCTTCCGGCACGGCGTCGAGGAGGAACTTGTCTATCCTCACTATCCTCGGCTCCTTCTTGCCGAAGAGCGCTCCCTCGACCACGTTCTCCTCGTCCCTGGTGCCGACCTTTATGGTCACGGAGCTCGCGAAGTCGGTGGACCTCGAGCTCTTTATCTCGACCACCTTTATCCCGCGCTCCTTCGCGACGAACGGGGCGTTCACGAAGTTGACGTACATGTCGAGGACCTGGTCCAGGAGGCCCTTAAGGCAGGCTATGGTTATGGGCGCGACGTCATAGTTGACGACGTCGCCGCTGTACTCTATCGTGACCTCCTCTATGCCGCCCTTCAATATCTGCCCCTGGAAGCTCCCGAGCTTCTCGCCGAGGGAGATATACGGGCCGAGCGCCGCAAGCAGCTCGGCTGGTATCGAGGGCACGTTCAGCGCGTTCCGTATGGTGCCGTTCACGAGGTAGTCGACTATCTGCTCGGCTATGGCCACGGCCACGCTCTCCTGGGCCTCCTGGGTGGATGCGCCGAGGTGCGGGGTGAGGATAACCTCTTCGAGGTTAAGAAGCGGGTTGTCGGCAGGGATGGGCTCCTTTTCGAAGACGTCCATTGCCGCGCCAGAGACTATCCTGTTCCTTATTGCCTCCGCGAGGTCGGCCTCGTTCACTATGCCGCCCCTTGCGCAGTTTATTAAACTTACGCCCTTTTTCATCTTGTTGAAGGCCTCGGCGTTCACGAGGTTCTTCGTCTCGTTCGTGAGCGGCACGTGTATGGAGATGAAATCGCTCCGCCTGAAGAGATCGTCCATGGCGACGAGGGCGATGCCCATCTTATCGGCGGCCTCTTCAGATATGAAGGGGTCGTAGGCTATGACGTTCATCCGGAGGCCCAGGGCCCTGCTCGCAACGACGCTCCCGATATTGCCGACGCCGAGTATGCCCAGGGTCTTCCCGGTTATCTCGGTGCCCTCGAACTTCTTCTTCTCCCATTCGCCCTTCCTCATTGAGGCGGTCGCCTGGGGTATCTTCCTGGCGAGCGCCATCATCATGGCTATGGCGTGCTCGGCCGTTGTTACGGTGTTGCCGCCTGGGGTGTTCATGACCACTATCCCCTTCTTGGTCGCGGCTACGGTGTCTATGTTGTCCACGCCGGTGCCCGCCCTGCCTATGACCTTCAGGTTCTCGGCGGCCTCGATTATCTCGGCAGTGGCCTTGGTGGCGCTCCTTACGACAAGGCCGTGGTAGTCCTTTATCCTGGCCTTGAGCTCGTCGGGCTTCAGGTTGGTTATTACGTCCACTTCGAGGCCGGGCGTGTTTTTGAGGACGTCCACGGCCCTGGGAGACATGCTGTCGCTTATGAGTACCTTCATATCACTTGTATCCTTCCGCGAGAATTTGAAGGGCGGCCGCAACACCCTTGCCGTACTGGGCCTTGTACCCGAACTTGTTAAGCGCTATCTCGATGGCCGATACGGCCGTTACGACATCGAAGGTGTCCACGTACCCGAGGTGCGCGACCCGGACTATCTTCCCCTTAAGGTGGTCCTGGCCCCCGGCCATGGTGACACCCATTACGTCCCTCATGTATTTGACGAGCTTTCCGCCTTCGACCCCCTCGGGGACGAATACGCCGGTCGCGGCATTGGAAGGACTCTCCGGGGCGAGGAGCTTGAGCCCCAGCGCGGCTGCCGCGGCCCTCGCGGCCCTGGCAAGCCTGTCGTGCCTGGCAAAGACGTTCTGGAGCCCCTCCTCCTTTATCATGAGAAGGGCCTGCCTCAAGCCGGTTATGAGGGATACGGCCGGGGTGTAGGCGGACGTGTTGTCCTTGAGGTTCTTCCTCTCCTTCTTGAAATCGAAATAGAACCTCGGGCATTTGGCGCTCTCCTGGAACTTCCATGCCTTCTCCGAGAGCGCCACAAAGGCGAGCCCCGGCGGTAGCATGAACGCCTTCTGCGAGCCGGATACGAGTACGTCTATGCCCCAGTCGTCCATGGGGAGGTCGAAGACGCCGACGCCGGTTATGCCGTCGACGATGAGGAGGCATTCCCTGTCCTTCGTAAGGGCCGCAAGCTCCTTTATAGGGTGGGCTACCGTCGTCGAGGTCTCGCTCGCCTGGGCGAGCACCGCCTTTGAGTTCGGGTTCTCATCGAGGACCTTCCTTACAACCGCCGGGTCGACCGCCTTTCCCCATTCGACGTTTATCCAGTGGGCCTTCAGGCCGTAGGCCTCGGAGATCTTCCCCCACCTCTCGCCGAACTTTCCGCCGTTTATTACGACAACCTCGTCCCCGGGGGAGAAGAGGTTCGTGATAGATCCTTCCATGGCGCCGGTCCCGGAGGCGGCCAGCATGAGGACGTCCTGCCTGGTCTGGAACACGTATTTGAGGAGCTCCGCCGTCTCCTTGAAGACCTCCGAGAACTGGGGGGTCCTGTGGTGGATTATGGGCTGGGCCATCGCCAGGAGCGCCGACTCGGGCACGGGCGTCGGGCCGGGCGCCAGAAGGTAATTCTTTCTCATGACTTAAGATTCCTCCCTTTCATCTATGAATAATCGGTTTATCAGGAATAAGCAGGCCGCAGTGCCGGAGCCGTTTGCCAATAATACGGGCTCTGGGCTAAAAGCATGATTTTACAAGCATTTAAAGGCGTCTACAACCAAAAAAAACCGCCTGGGGCCTTTCACACCACCTCGGTTGAGGTAAATGGGATGCCCAGACGGTCGACAGGTATATGATCCTCCGCTCCCCGGTGGTCCCCCACCTTGATTCCGTCAGTCACGAAGGAGAGTGCCTCTTTATGGGGCTATACTAATCTTCTCAGGGTCCTTTGTCAAGCGGGAATTTGGGCCCGGATTGCCGGACGGCGGGCGCTCCCGGATACGCCTTCCTCCTTCTTTTGGTTTTACACGGGCGGGCGAAACGGGTTATCATTGGATTCGTCGGGGGATTCATTGGGGGTTCGTCGGTATCGAAGAGCCGCCCTCCATTCAGACGACGGACGGTCATGACGCCAAAAAGCGTGACAATAGTGCTTCCGACCTACAACGAGAGGGAGAACATACGGGAGCTCGTACTCGGGATCCTCGGTTCCGTAAGGGCAGAGGTCGAGGTCATCGTGGTCGACGACGACTCGGAGGACCTGACCTGGAAGGTCGTCGAGGAGATGGACCTGCCTTCGGTAAGGGCCATAAGGAGGGTCGGGGAAAAGGGCCTTACCTCCGCGATAATGCGAGGCATTACCGAGAGCCGTTTTGATGCGGTCGTGTGGATGGACGCGGACCTCTCAATGCCGCCCGGGAAGATAAACGACCTCCTTTCCACCCTTGAAAGCCACGACATAGCCGTCGGATCGCGTTACGTAAGCGGTGGCAGGGACCTCGGCGACACGAGGACAGCCGCCTTCATGAGCCGCCTCCTCGGGCTCATTACCAAAACGGCCCTGAACATCCCGGTAAACGACCTGAACAGCGGTTTTATCGCGACAAGGAAGAAGGTCGTCGCGGAACTCGGCCTGAGGGGCGACTACGGCGAGTATTGCCTTGATTTCCTTTACCGCTCCTACAAGAAAGGGTACAGGATAGCCGAGGTGCCGTATGTATGCGTGCCGAGGGCAAGGGGCGAGTCCAAGACCGCAACGAGCCTCTTCGGCTTTTTCTTCCGCGGCAGGAAATACATCTACTCCATACTGAAGCTCCGGCTGGCCCGTACATGACAGGGCTCCCCCCTTTCCGCCCCGCCCGCACCTCCTTTTTGCCTTAGCGCCCCGTACCGTTCCACTTTTTACAATTACCTTGAATAAACCGGGGCGTTGGAGTACACTAACCGTCTGGCAGAGGTGCGTTTTTGAACGGTTTTTATACTTACCGCCATGCGTGCGCCAGCCCC
>DIDN01000112.1 GCA_002418185.1 Deltaproteobacteria bacterium UBA5799 | reverse complement strand
TCGAGGTCGGAGTTCTACACCTCATACACGCCCTACCAGCCGGAGCTATCGCAGGGCACGCTCCAGGCCATATTCGAGTACCAGACATTCGTATGCCAGCTTACCGGCATGGACGTGGCCAACGCCTCGCTCTATGACGGCGCAACAGCCGTTGCAGAGGCCGCGCTCATGGCAAGGAGGATAACCGGCAGGAACGGGGTCGTCCTCTCCGCCGCCCTGCACCCGGAATACAGGGAGACGGTGCGGACCTATTTTGCGGGCTCAGGCAACCACCTCTCGGAGATAAGCGTTTGCGACGCCGCGGGAACTACCCTCCCGGAAACGGCAGAAGGCGCCGTGAACGGCGACACGGCCTGCGTGGTCGTGCAGCACCCCAACTTCTTCGGCTGCCTCGAGGACGTGGAGGCCATTTCCGAGATGGTCCACAAAAAAGGCGCCCTTCTGATAGTGGCAATAAGCGAGGCGGTTTCCCTGGGCTTGCTTAAGCCCCCGGGCGAGATGGGCGCCGACATAGCGGTGGGCGAGAACCAGTCTTTCGGGAACACGCTCTCCTACGGCGGCCCGTACCTGGGCTTCATGGCCACCAGGACCGGGTTCATACGCCAGATGCCGGGCCGCCTCGTGGGGCAGACCGTAGACAGGAACGGCAAAAGGGCCTTCTGCCTCACCTTCTCGACAAGGGAGCAGCACATAAGGAGGGAGCGGGCGACCTCCAATATCTGCACGAACCACGGGCTTTCGGCGCTTGCCGCCTCCATTCACATGGCGGCCCTCGGCGGCGTGGGCCTAAGGAGGCTCGCGGGCCTCAACCTTTCAAAGGCCGAATACCTGAAAAGGAAGCTCGTCGAGGCCGGTGCAGAGGCCGCATGGAGCGCGCCCACCTTCAACGAGTTCACGATAAGGGTCAAAAAAGACCCCGAGGCAGTGCTTGAGAGGCTCCTTGAAGAGAAGATCATCGGGGGCCTTCCGCTGAAGCGCTTCTACCCCGCTCTCGACCGCCATATCCTCATTGCCGCTACAGAGATGAACTCGAAAGAGGAGATGGACAGGTTCGCCGCGGTGCTCAAGGGGGCATAGTTATTTCAAGAAAAGACCTTTTTTCCTTCAGGAAGGTCTGATTAATCAACAAACGTTGTCATTCTGAACGCAGCTAAGAATCTCGCAGTCCGAGAAAAATAAACGCGAGATTCTTCGGTCGCTTACGCTCCCTTAGAATGACAGAAACGGAATAAATCAGCCCTTTACAGGTCATTAAAATGGAAGCAAACGGCACAAGTGGCCTCCTCCTTGAGGAGCCGCTCATATTCGAGAAGTCATCGCCCGGTCGTACCGGCATAGGGCCCGCCTCTTCCGACGTACCGGAAGTCCCGCCTTCGGAAGCAGTTCCCGGGAAGTTTCTGAGGAAAGACCTGGACGGGTTTCCAGACCTCTCGGAGATAGACACTGTGCGGCACTATACGAGGCTTTCGCAGTGGAACTTCGGCGTGGACTCGGGCTTCTACCCGCTGGGGTCGTGCACCATGAAGTATAACCCCAAGATCAACGAGGCGGCCTGCCGCCTTCCGGGCTTCTCCAACATCCACCCGTACGAGCCTCAAGAGCTTACGCAGGGCGCGCTCGAGCTGATGCACTCGCTCGAAACGTATCTTTCCGAGATTACCGGCATGGCTGCGATCACTCTCCAGCCCTCGGCAGGCGCGCACGGCGAGCTCTGCGGGCTTCTCATGATGGCCGCCTACTTCAAATCAAAGGGCAGGCCGCGCACAAAGATAATAATACCCGACACCGCCCACGGCACAAACCCGGCAAGCTCGCACCTGGCTGGCTTCAAGGTGGTGCCAGTGAAGTCCGAGGGCAGGGGCGTCCTCTCTGTCGAGGCCGTGGCCGCTGTAATGGACGAGGATACGGCCGGGCTCATGCTCACGAACCCCAATACGCTCGGGCTATTCGAGAGGAACATAAAGGAGATAGCGGAGGTCGTCCATTCCAGGGGCGGCTTCGTCTACTGCGACGGCGCGAACATGAACGCGCTAATGGGGCTTACGAGGCTCGGCGAGCTGGGCGTTGACGTCGTGCAGCTCAACCTCCACAAGACGTTTTCCACGCCGCACGGCGGCGGCGGTCCGGGAAGCGGCCCAGTCGGCGTGGGCAAGGCGCTCGAGCCCTTCCTCCCGGTCCCGAGGGTCAAAAAGGAAGGCGACAGGTACGGCCTCGTTTTCGACCGCCCGGACACGATAGGCAGGATGAAGTCCTTTTACGGGAACTTCTCGATCATGGTCCGGGCCTACGCATACATAAGGCGGATGGGCGGAGAGGGCTTGAAGCGCGCGGCCATTGCCGCCATCCTTAACGCCAACTACATAAAAGAAAGGCTCAAGGGCGCGTACCACCTCGCCTTTGACGAGCCCTGCATGCACGAATGCGTCTTTTCGGATAGGCTTCAGCTCGGTAGCGGAATATCCACCATGGACGTAGCGAAGCGCCTCATCGACTACGGCTACCACCCGCCGACCGTCTACTTCCCGCTGGTCGTGCCGGGCGCGATAATGGTCGAGCCGACCGAAACGGAGTCGATAGAGACCCTCGATAAGTTCATAGAGGTCATGAAAAGGATAGCCGAGGAGGCGAAGACCAACCCGGAGCTTTTGAAGAACGCGCCAGCGACGACAAAGACCGCGAGGGTAGACGAGACGCGGGCCGCGAGGGAGCCGGTCCTCAAGTGGGAGGGATAAAGCGGCTCTATAAGACCTGAACTTGAAAAGGGCAGGGGGAAAACCCTGCCCTTTTATTATCCGGCAAATCGTTTCAGATGAAGAATCCCGCCGATTCTTATCTTTTGAGATTCTTCGCTTCGCTCAGAATGACAATGGGTCATTGAACCTGCCCGGCAAAGTGCGCCCCACTATCCCCTCTTCTCGAACCCGGCCGGCTGCCCGGTGGCCTGCGAGACAACGAGCTCGCTTTTGGCGACTATCTTGTGCCACTCGCCCTTGGGCGCGAGCACTATGACGCCGGGCTTCAATTCCATTGTCGACTCTTTCCCGTTATCCAGGTAATAGGTGCCCTCGCCCTCGTGGACGAAGAATATCTGGTCGCCGCCCGGATGCCTGTGATAATCGAGCACCTGGCCGGGCTTGAAGTAATAGGTGTCCTGCGCGAGCTGCTCGGTCTTTATGAAGGTGACCTTGTTCACCGCGTCGTCCTTGAAATCCTTTTTAGCCGCCACGTCCGCCTGCTGCATGATAATACCTCCTGAGTTTTATATCTTTGGTCGGTTTATTGGGCTGCCCGGAAGCAGCATACGTTGTAATTATACACAAAGGGCTGGGGAGCGCAAGGAAAATTATGGACTATTTAGGTCTTTTTTTACCTATTTCTCGCCGCGGAACTATTTCGGCATGTTTTTCAAGCGGTTATAGGAAAACTTACTTCAGGCTATTCTCGAAGAATTCCATGGCCGCGGTGCTCCCGTACTCTCTCGGCCCTGCAAGCACGCCCTCGACCCTGCCGCCTTTACCGATTATCACCGACATGGGGATGACGCCCACCCTGTAGCTCCTCTTTGCCTCTCCGTACTGGTCGATGAGGACCGGGAAGCCCGCAGGGGTCCCTTCGAGAAACCCCATCACGCGCTGCCTCGAATCAACGGCAACGCCGAGGACGACCAGCCCCCTGTCCCGGAAATGGGAGGCGAGCATTGAGAGCGCGGGGAACTCCTTTCTGCACGGCTCGCACCAGCTCGCCCAGAAATGGAGAAGGACGGTCTTGCCTTTGAAATCCGAAAGGCTCCGCTCAATGCCGTCCAGGTCCTTCAGCCTGAAACCCGGCGCAGGCCCGCTTTCTTCGGGGTGCTGGACTATGAAGGGGAGGAGTTTATGATGGCGCTCGTCCGCATGGCCACATGGAGCTGCT
>DIDN01000143.1 GCA_002418185.1 Deltaproteobacteria bacterium UBA5799 | reverse complement strand
AAAGCCGCTGCCAAAAGGCAGCGGCTTTTTTTCATGCGGGCAGCGTAAACTATTTTCCGAGTGACCTTCTGACCTCGCCGGCGGCTTCCTCGATGCCGACGAGCCTTACCTCCCCTGTCTTCCTGACCTTGATCTCCACCTTGCCCTGCTTGAGGTTCCTTTCGCCTACGGTCACCCGGACGGGCACGCCTATCAGGTCGGCGTCCTTGAACTTCACGCCCGCCCTCTCGTCCCTGTCGTCCAGGAGGACGTCCATTTCGGCCCCGAGCCGCTCATAGAGCGCTTCCGCCGCCTTTCTCGTCGCCTCGTCGTTCACGTTAACGGGCAGCACCTCGCAGTCGAACGGGGCGAGCGGGCCGGGCCAGACGATCCCTGCCTCGTCGTGGTTCTGCTCTATGGCGGCGGCCGCGGTCCTGCCGATGCCGATGCCGTAGCAGCCCATGATAGCCGGGCGCTCCTTGCCCGCCTCATCGAGGAAGTTGGCCCCCATCGCCTCGGAATACTTTGTCCCGAGCTTGAATATGTGACCCACCTCGATGCCGCGCCTTATCTCGAAAGCTCCCTCGCACCTCGGGCACATGTCGCCCGCGAGGGCGTCCCTTATGTCGGCGTAAGTGGCGCCGGAGAAGTCCCTTGCGGCGCTCACGTGGGTAAGGTGAGCGTCCTTCTCGTTCGCGCCGGCCACCCCGTCGAATATCCTCCTCACGGCATGGTCGGCGTATACGGGGACCCTTAGTTTCACGGGCCCGGCGAACCCAGCTGGCGCGCCTGTCGCCTTCTCAACCGCCGCCTCGTCCGCAAGCTCCACCCAGGCAGCGCCGAGGGCGTTCCTGAACTTGAACTCGTTGAGCTGGTGGTCGCCCCTTACGAGCGCGGCCACGACCCCCTTGTCGGTCTCGTATATGAGCGTCTTTATCATGGCCGACGGGCTGGCCTTCAAAAACGCGCTTACTTCCTCTATGGTCCTCATGCCCGGCGTCGAGACCCTCTCGACCGGGAGCTCGCCACTGGGCCTTTCAGGGCGGGGCTCCCGCACCTCGGCCCTCTCGATATTGGCGGCGTAGCCGCACCTCGTGCAGCTCGCAATGGAGTCCTCTCCGCTCTCGGCAAGCACCATGAACTCGTGCGAGAACCTGCCGCCTATGGCCCCCGTCTCCGCCTCCACGGCCCTGAACTGCAGGCCGCACCTCTCGAAGATCCTCGTGTAGGCGCGGTGCATGTTCTCGTACTCCGCGTCAAGGCTCTCCGGGGTGGCGTGGAAGGAATACGCGTCCTTCATTATGAACTCGCGGCCCCGCATGAGGCCGAACCTCGGGCGTATTTCGTCCCTGAACTTGGTCTGTATCTGATAGAGGTTCAAGGGGAGCTCCCTGTAGGAGCGCACCTCCCTCCTCACCATGTCGGTTATTACCTCCTCGTGGGTCGGCCCAAGGCAGAACTCCCTTCCGTGCCTGTCCTTGAGCCGGAGGAGCTCCTTGCCGTAGGCGTCCCACCTGCCGCTCTCATGCCAGAGCTCCGAAGGCACGACAACGGGCATGAGCACCTCCTGCGCCCCTGCCCTGTCCATCTCCTCCCTTACTATGGCCTCGACCTTTCTTACGACCCTCTGCCCGAGCGGCAGGAGGTTATAGATGCCCGCGGCCACCTTCCTTATCATCCCGGCCCTCACCATGAGCTTCTGGCTTATGACCTCGGCGTCAGCCGGCGACTCCTTCAGGGTGGGCAGGAGCATCCTCGAATAGCGCATCTACTCATTCTCCGTATCTATATTCGTTCAAGTTGCGGAAATTGAAGAGAGGACCGTTAAGGTCCTCTCTTAAGCCAGGTCCGGTCAGGCGGCCTTAAAGCAGGTCCTGGTTTACCGTTATCTTGGCTTTCTGCCGGAGCCCGTTAAGCCACTCGCCGAGGACCTCTTCCTGCTTCTCGGCAAGGACCCTCGACCGGATATCCTCTTCCCTGGGCTCGAGACCGGACTCGGGCGCCTCACTGGCCCCGGCGAGCTTGAGCACATAGTGTCTTCCGTCGTTCACGAGGACATCGGGGAAGTTCGGGGCGCTTTCGCTCAGCTCGAACAGTCCTTCCTTGTCTCCGGTGAATATGCCTGTTTTCGGCATGAACCCGTCTACCGGGCTGAAATATCCGGTGGACTCGACCTTGAGCTTCTCCGAGGCCGCGATCGCGCTCAAATCCTCGCCGTTTTTGAGGCGCTCGACTATCTGGCGGGCCTTTTCCTGCGCGGCCTGTGAGCCCTTTTGAGCGGCCAATATGTCCTTCACCTCGGGGGCCGCGTCCTTGAACTCCGGCACATGCGCCTCTTTCCTTTCGAGGACCCTCACGAGATAGGCGCCGTCCTCCGCCTCGACGGTCCTGCTCTGGCCCGGCGGCAGGGTGAGCATGGTGTTCTTCAGGTCGTCCTGCCCGGCGAGCCCGGGGGCGGGCTCCCGGTCGGTGAAAAAGCCCGTGACTGCGGCCCTTACACCCTTGAGGGAAGCCGCCTCCTTCTTCATCTCCTCTCCGGACGCGGCCTTCGCGACCCTCGCATCGAGCCCGGCGAGCGCTTCCCGGGCTGCGCCCCTGGCCTTGCTCTCGCCGAGTGTTTTCCTTATGGAGGTCTCCACCTCTTTCAAAGGCGTGTGCCCGGGGTCTTTCCTGTCATCGACCTTTATAACGTGGAAGCCGAACTCCGTCTCGACGACCCCGCTCACCTCGCCCTTGCCGAGGGCGAAGGCGGCGTCCTCGAACTCTCTTATCATTATGCCCTTCTGGAACCAGCCAAGGTCGCCGCCCTGCTGGGCGCTCCCCGGGTCCTCGGAGTTCTCGCTTGCGAGAGCGGCGAAATCGCCTCCGGACCTGACCTTCTCGAGTATGCCCTCGATCTTTTGCCTGGCCTCGTCCCTGGCCTTTTCCCCGTCGGGCGAGCCGGGCTCGGGCCTTACGAGTATGTGCCTCGCCTTGACCGCGGCAGGGGTCTCGAACTGCGCCTTGTTCCTCTCGTAGAACTCGCTTACTTCCTCGTGGGTTACCGGAGCGGTCTTCGCGAATTCGGAGAACGGCGCGAAGGCGTAGAAGGCGTTTACGCTCTTCGGGACCATGAACCGCGAGGCGTTCTGCTTGAAATACGCGAGCGCCTCCTCGTCGGACACGTCGATTCCCTTTTTAAGCGTCTCGCCGTCGATTGATACGTAATCGAGGCTTATCTTCCTGTTCTCCTTAAGGTACCTGTCCCGCACCTCCTCGTCCGTGACGGCCAAGTCCCTCAGGACCTTCTCCCTTATCTTGGCTGTAATGAGGTCGGTCTCGATGCTCTTTTCGAACTCGGCGGGGCTTACGCGGTTGGAATTCAATACCCTGAAGTAAAGTTCCTTGTCGAAAGCGCCGTTATTATTAAAGGCGGGTATCGCCTTTATGGTGTCCTGGACCTCCTTGTCGGACACCTTTATGCCCTGTTTTCCAGCCTCCTTCACCGCCAGGAGCCTGTTTATCAGTATGTCGACGGCCCTCTGCTTCAGGTTCAGCTCGCGCTCCATGTCGTCGGTGAACTGCTCTTTGAAAACGCCGCGGTAATAATCGACCTCCCTTTTATAGAGGTTCATGTATTCCTTTACCGATATGGACTCCCCGTTTACCGTGGCGACAGTGTTCATGTCGCCGCCGCCTCCCCCGGGGCCGACCCCCCAGAAGATGAAGACGAGGATTATAGCGGCGAATGCTACAAGTATGACGGCGGAATTGCGCCTTTTTCTGATACTTTCGAGCATCATGCCTCCTTCAAAGGCCGGGTGCGTGCTCCCGGTCACAGAAAATAGCTTCAATGAAACATCATAATGAAATTCGCGTGTAAATTCAACTTTTTTCCTTGCTTATGCGAAATGTTTTCTGTTAATATTTCTAAAATTAGGTTTAATTCCAGTCAATCTCCAAAAAGCTGGAGATTTTCCTCGCAATCAAGGAAGGCCGGGAATAAAAAGCGGAGCATATCTGATGATATGTGAGCATATTTATTCACGGTCCGATGCAGACTCAGGGGAAAAGACCAATTTTCAGAGGTTGCCTTGGCAGCTTGCAAGAACTCGTTCTAAGGCCGCCCAAAAAGCCCCGGATGCGAGGCCCCA
>DIDN01000122.1 GCA_002418185.1 Deltaproteobacteria bacterium UBA5799 | reverse complement strand
CCGCTCTTTTTTCTTCCAGGTAAGGCTTCCGGCATGCACCCGCCATTTGGCAAGCGGCTCGTCGACGCAGTCGGCCTCCCACCCGTACGCAATCCTTATGAAGAGGTCGGCCTCCTCGTTCACCTCGAACCTCTCGTCGAACCATTCGGAGAGGCCATCGAGCGCCCTCCTCCTTATGACGACCGTCTCCATTGAAAGGAAGTAGTCGGTGAGGAGCTTAACGAAGACCTTTCCCCTCGGCGGCCTGGAGCCCGAGTAAAGCCGCCTCTCCTCGCCCCTGTGGTTGAAGAAGAAGGTGTCCGAAAATACGAATCCGGTCCCCGGGTTCTTGTCAAAAAGCGGGACCTGCTTCTCAAGCTTCTCAGGCAGCCACAGGTCGTCGCAGTCGAGAAAGGCGATTAACTCGCCCCTGGCCTCCTTCATCGCCATGTTCCGCGCCCTTCCGAGCGGGACCGTCTCGGGGCTCCTGAAAAACCTGAGCCTCCTGTCGAAACCGAGAGCTATGTCGCTGCTTCGGTCGGTCGAGGCGTTGTCCCAGAATACGATCTCCCAGTCCTTGAAGGTCTGCGCGTAGACGCTTTCAATGGAAGCGCGGAGGTACTCGGCCCCGTTAAGGCAGTTCATTATGACGCTCACCCTCGGTCGATACACGAGCCCCCCCAATCGTAACGGATGATATTGTTTTCGATTCCCATGCGCTCTGCCACTTCGGAGCTGTGGGGGATGTCAGTGCAGTTCGCAACGAGCGCCGGCCCGTCGGATATGCCCATGAAGCCGTACCAGAGTAGCGGGGGTATCCGGATAAGCCTGTAATCCGACTCGCCGGTCTCCATGACGACCGTCTCGCCTTTTGTCGGAGAGCCTGGGCGCGCGTCATGGAATACGAGCCTTATCCTTCCCACAGGGACCGCGAATCGCTGGGTCATCCTGGGGTGCCGCTTCCACGCCTTTATCTTCCCAGGGTTCACGGTCGAAAAATATATCTCCCCGAACCCCTCGAAGCCCGGGGAGTCGGCCCTTAGCATCCTCATGACCCTGCCCCTGTCGTCCGGGAACTGCAGAAGCGGCAGTGCTTGAAGCCCGTCTATCATGCCGGCACGCCCTCCCTCGCCCACTGAAGCCCGGCCCTTGAGGCCTCGGCCACGTAAAATGAAATCTGCTCCGTTGAGAAGGCGTACATGTTTTTCTCTCCCGAGTAATACCGCCTGTACCACTCGGCCGTGAGCCTTACCGTGTCCTCGAACGATAGGACGGGCCGCCAGCCAAGCTCGTGCAGCGCCTTGTCGCAGGACAGTTTCAGTAATGCGCTCTCTTTTTTTCCGGCGTCCCCGCCCCCGAGCCTCCACCCCGGCCCTCCCAAGTACGAGGTGAAAAGGCCTATGAGCTCGGATACCGGCTTGTCGACCGTCTGGTCAGGGCCGAAGTTGAAGGACTCGCCGTGGAGCCTCTCGGAGGCAAGGAGGTGTGCCCCGAGCCGGAGATATCCGCTCAAGGGCTCGAGCACGTGCTGCCAGGGCCTTGTGGAGGCCGGGTTCCTTATTGCCGCCTCCCTGCCTTCCGACCAGGCCCGCACGCAGTCGGGTATGACCCTCGATTCGGCCCAGTCGCCGCCGCCTACGACGTTCCCTGCCCTGGCCGTCGCAAACCTTTGCGTGCCGTTCGAGGGCCGGAATGACCTCGCGTACGCGCTTGCCGCCACTTCGGCGCAGGCCTTGGAGGCGCTGTACGGGTCCGCGCCTCCGAGCCTGTCGTTTTCGCGGTAGCCCCAGACGCATTCGGTGTTCTCATAGCACTTGTCGCTCGTAACGATTACCGCTGCCTTAACCGACACGGACGAGCGCACGCATTCGAGCACGTTCACGGTCCCGCCGACATTCGTATCAAAGGTGAGCTTGGGGTCGGCATAAGACCTCCGCACAATCGGCTGGGCCGCGAGGTGGAAGACGACCTCGGGACGGAAGTCGTCGAAAACGGCCTTGAGCCCGTGAAGGTCCCTTATGTCGCCCCAGCGGTGGTCCATGGTCCTTTCAAGGCCGGATACTGAAAAGTTGCACGGGCTCGAGGGAAGGTACGATGAAAAACCGGCCACTTCGGCCCCGAGAGAGGTAAGCCATATGGCGAGCCACGAGCCCTTGAACCCGGTGTGCCCGGTCACGAGCACCCTTTTCCCGGTGTACGCGCCGTCGAAAAGGTGCATTGCGCCCGGCCCGTTCAGCTCCATACCTTCCACCTCGCGTTCCCGCTCTCCCAGAGCCTCTCCAATAACTGTTTGTCTCTCATGGTATCCATGCACTGCCAGAAGCCCTCGTGCCTGAAGGCCATCAGCTCCCTCTTTGCTGCGAGGGTCTCAAGCGGCCCGGCCTCGAGCACCGTGTCGTCCCCGTCGATATAGTCGAATATGGCGGGCTCGAAGACGAAAAACCCTCCGTTCACCCAGCCCGCGCCTGTCTGCGGCTTTTCCTTGAAATCCATTATCTCGTGGCAGTCGCCGTTTAACCTCACCTCGCCGAAACGCGCAGACGGGCGGACGACCGTGACAGTTGCCGTCCTCCCGTGGGACCCGTGGAATTCAAGGAGCCTCTTGATGTCGATATCCGCCACGCCGTCGCCGTAGGTGAGCATGAAGGTCGAGCCCTTGAGCCTCTCCCTGAGCTTCCTGAGCCTCCCGCCGGTCATCGAGTCCGCGCCCGTATCCACGAGGTTGACCCTCCAGTCCTTTCTGCCGTTGCCTTCGGCCTCGACCCTGCCTGTGCCGAGGTCGACGGTCAAATCGCTCTGGTGGTGGTAGTAATTGAGGAAGTACTCCTTTATGACGCAGCCCTTGTAGCCCAGCGCCACGACGAACTCGTTAAAGCCGTGCGCCCCGTATATGTTCATGATGTGCCAGAGCATGGGCCTGCCGCCTATCTCGACTATGGGCTTGGGCCTTGCAGACGTCTCCTCGCTTAGCCTCGTGCCCAGCCCTCCGGCGAGTATGACCACCTTCATACTGTCGCCCTCCTGTCCCCGAGCCCGCCCTTCATCCCGAACTTCTCCTCAACCCTCTCTATGCTCTCATCCAGTATGGCGACGGCGGTTCCAATCATCTCTCTATCTATCGTGAGCTGCGGCGCGAGCCTCAAAAGATGCACGACCGGCACGCCCGGGATTAGCTTACGCTTGAGGCATTCGGCATAGACCTCTGAAGCGGCCTCGATAAAGGGCTTTTTCGTTTCCCTGTCCCAGACGAACTCAATCCCGAGAAGGCAGCCCCTGCCCCTCACGTCTCCTATCATGGGGTGCGCCTCCTTAAGCTCCTCGAGCCTTTCGAGGAGATACTTCCCGTTCTCCACGGCCAGCTCCATAGCGCCCTCTTCCTCGATGGCCCTGATAGTGGCGAGCCCGGCGGCGCAGGCCATGGGGTTTCCGCCAAAGGTGGTCGAGGGGGCTATCTTCGGGAGCGCCCACGCGTGCTCCTCCTTCACCACGAGCGCGCTCATGGGGAAGCCGTTCCCGAGCCCCTTGCCGAGGACGGTTATGTCAGGCCTCACGCCCCACCAGTCTGCCGAGAGCCATTTTCCGGTCCTCCCCGATCCCGCGAGTATCTCGTCTGTCACGAGGAGTACCCCGCGCGACCTGCAGAGGTGCGCCAATTTCGGCAGGAAATCGTCGGGCGGTATGATGGTGCCGCCCCACCCCTGTATGGGCTCGAGCACGAACGCAGCGACGAGCCCGGTAGTCGCCTCCTTCATATACTGCTCGTAGAACGCGATATACGCGTCGGTGTCTATCTTCCCGTCCTGACCTGTCCATACGGGCCGATAGGGGTCGGGCCTCGGCACCAGGTGGAAGCCCGAGGGCCGGGCAGGCCCGTTCGAGGGCGTAATGCGGCCGAGCGCCGCAGAGCCGTAAGTCTTGCCGTGGTGGTCGGAGAAGAAGGATATTACTTCGTGCCTGCCGGTTATGGTCCTTGCCGCTCGTATGGCGAACTCCACAGCGGTCGTGCCGTTGTCATAGAGGTGAATGTTATTCAAGTCCCCGCCGAGGCAGCCCGAGAGCCTTTCGAGGAACGCGGCCTTTACGGGAGTCATGTAGTCGTGGCAGTTCATGAGGGCCTTCGCCTGCCTGGATATCGCCTCCGACACCTTAGGGTGCGCATGGCCGAGGTTCGTGACGTATATGCCGGAGCCCAGGTCGAGGTACCTGTTCCCGTCAGCGTCCTTCAGGATGCTCCCCTGCCCGGATTCGAACACCAGCGGGTTTATGCCGGCCCTGCCGTGGCAGGAGGTGTGCCTGTACCCGCGCTCCCTTATAGCCCTGGAAACGGCCTCTTTCGCCGGCTTGCCGAGGGTTCTTACGAATGCCTCCTCCTCAGCGGAGGACCATGCACCGTCCGTCTTTATGTCCCTGAAATCGGGCAATCAGTCCCTCCTAAAAAGGTTCTATCGCGGGGGCGGCAAGCCCCCTCTCCGTTGCCTCGAGCACGAGGTCGAGGATGTACTTACGCGTCCTCTCCATTGGCCTGCTTACGGATTCGACACCCTCGAAGATGTAGCCGAGCCTCGGGCTTCTTCCGATCATCTCCAGATGTTCCTCGCTCGGGCCTGAATTGAGCTCCGTGAAGAGATCGTTCGTTATCTCCGAGACCGTCTCGTAGTGGAGGTTGTCCTCGGGAGTGAGATATGGACGGAACTTTGGCGCTGCGTTATCCATATAGCGGAAATGGAAGCTCGCGAGGTCATGAAGGTCCCATTCTATCTTTTTCCCTGCAAGCTCCTCGGCGTATTGGAATATCGGGGTGCCGGGTATCGGGCTCAGGATATATGTGTTGGCCCTCATGTAGGGGTTTACTTCCTTGAGCTTCTTGAGGAGCTCTATGTTCATCCTCGTCTCCTCGTCGGTCTCGGTGGGGACCCCGAAAAGGAAGTTGTGGACCGTGTTTATGCCCGCCTTTCTCAGTTCCCTGTTCACCTCGATTGTCTTTTCAGCGGACACCCTCTTCCTTAAAATCCTCTGGAGCCTCGGCGAGGCGGTCTCTATGGAGTAGCACACCGTCTGGCAGATGCCCTTAAGGAGGGCGATCTTCTCGGGCCTGAGGTTGTGCACGTTGGTCCATATGTGCTCGATATAGACGCCCTTTCTCCTGAGGTAATCGAATACCGGCGCTATCTTCTCCGCCTCGGAAAGGAAGTCGTCGTCACCGAAGGTGACGACATCTATCCCGAAGTTCTCGTGGAGGTAGTCTATCTCCCTTATGATGTTCTCCGCGGACCGGCGGCGGAGCCGCATTCCGTTCTCAAGCTCCCTTATGTCCTTCAGATAGCAGAAGGAGCAGTTGAACTTGCAGCCCCTGCTCGTATAGAGGTTTATGAAATACGGGACCTGTTGCCTGTTCACGTGCTTTCTCACGAGTTCCCAGCCGAAGTCCTTTGATATGTATATGTCGTCGAGCCTCTCTACCCTGAAGGTGTTCTCGTTTATTACGGGCCTCCCGTCCTCGCGGTATCCCACGCCCGGGATGCCCCTGAAATCCCCTCCGTCCCTCAGAGCGTCGAGGAGGTTCAAAAACGGAAGCTCCCCGTCTCCTGCCACGACGAAATCTATGTCCGTGCGTTCGAGCGCGAGGGCCCCGGCAAGGTGCACGAGCTTGCCGCCCCATACGACCGGGACGTCGGGGGCCAGCTCCTTTACCATCCTCGTGAGGCCGAGCGCGTTCTTTGCGAACTTTCCGATGATGACCGAGAACCCGATTGCGAGCGGCCTCTCTTTTACGAGGCCTTCGATCACCCTCCTGTATTCAGGCTCAACGTGGGTGTCGACCAGCACGACGTCATAGCCGTGGTCGCGGATGAACGCGCCGAGGTTGAGGATCGATATTGGCGGGTCCTCCCTCTTGACCTTCCTCGCCCTTGCGCCGAACGACCGGGCGACCCTGGGGTCTACCTCGTCGTCGTGCCCCGGGTTTATAAGGATTACCGTTCTGTTTTTCACCTGTTCTGTCCTCAGCTCATGTCCATGCTTCCGAGCGCGAGCGCAACGTGCTTGCTCTTTTCGTCCTGCATACCGTTAAATATCTCGTTTATGCAGTGGAGGAGCCCCTGCCCCAGGTCCACGTGCTGCGGGGGGCTCATCTTCTTGGCGAACCTCGGGCTGAAGGCGTAGGGCGTTATCCGGTAATGGGTGTCCTGCTTTCTCTCCCTGTACTCGACTATCACCCTGCCCTTCAGCATCTCGACCACCATCTCGAGGAACTCCCTGTACTTCACCGCCCTGTGCCCCGTCACTATCACGCACTCGTTCCTGAAGGGTTTGTCGAGCACCTCGACGCTGGTCCTTGCCGCGTCCCTCACGTGCAGGAACTCCCTTTCCTCGTCGCCGTCCCCGTAATAGGTGATCCTGCCCTCTGTCACCGCCTCCTTGAGTATCCGGAAAACGCTGTTCCGCTCGTCCGAGCGCTCGCCGTAAAGCGAGCCGTACCTCATTATCGTGTAGGGGAGCCCGCGGAGCCTGCTGTAGTCCTCTATCATAAGCTCTGAAGCCTGCTTGCTTGTCCTGTAGAAGGCACCTGCGTCGCTGTAGACGTACATGGTGCTCGCGAATACGAACCTTTCCACCTTCTCCGAGGCCACGGCCTCGAGTATTATGGAGTTGCCGAGGATATTGTATCTGACCGTGTCTACGGGCCTTGCCCGGCACTCCTCTATGTCGGCGAGCCCGGCGAAGTTGTAGACGAAGTCCGCGCCCCTTACGGCCTCCCTCACCTGTCTTTCATTCAGCATGTCTCCGACGAGCATCTCCTGGGAGGGCAGGAGAAATGGCGAGCGCCTCCTGTCGAATACCGCGACATCAAACCCGGCTTTTGTAAGCTCGTCCGCGACATGGCTCCCCAGAAATCCCGACCCGCCGAAGACCACTGCCTTTCGCATCTCGACTCCTTTAACGTCCAAGCCCGTTTATCAGCCCCATAAGCGCGCCGAGGTCTTCAAGCCTGAATTTTTCATCCCTGAGAGGGCTGCCGTTACCCGCGACCCGGGCTATGAAATGGGCCCCGGCCTCAGCTGCCGCGTCCCTGTCCGCAGCGGCGTCTCCGACAAGGACGACCTCGTCACACCCCAGCGCGTGCCGTTCCATTATGTCCCGGAGCGCATCCGTCTTGAGCACGGGGCTTCCGTAAACGCCCGTGAAGTACCCGGCGATCCCCCTTGCCGTTACGATCTCGGCAAGCTCCGCCTGCGGTGTCGCCGAGACTATGAACATGAGGTATTCGGCATGGTGTTCCTTGAGGAACGCGGATGCGCCCTCTACAAACGGGGCCCTGAGCACCTTTTCGTAGACGAGCGCGGAAAATTCCTCTCCGAGCCTTTGCCCGGCCTCTTCGGTGTATTCGGCCCCGAGTATCTCCTCGCGGATGTGCCTGAACTTCGGGTATCGCGAAACACCTTCGTTCCCGAGGTGGTACTCGACTATCTCGTCAACCTTTTCCGGGTATTCCGCGAAAAGCTCCCTGAACGCCTCGGTCTTTATCCGGGCTGACTCCAGGACGACCCCGTCGAAATCGAATGCGATCGCCCTTATGATCTCCCCGCTCCTTTTTCCGGCCCACATCCGGCTCCAAGGCCGAAGCCCCTGAGGAGGTTTGAGACCGCCTCCATCTCCATCTCCGAGCGCGCCTCCCGGGCGTACGAGCCTATGTGCGGAGTGAGTATGACGTTAGGCAGCCCGGCCAGCGGCCCGTTGTAAGGCTCCTCCTTGAACACGTCGAGGGCAGCGCCGGACAATCTGCCTGACCGGAGCGCCTCGTACAGCACGGCCTCGTCAACGGCCCCTCCCCGCGAGGTGTTTACGATTATCGCCCCCTCTTTCATAATGGCCAGCTCCCTCGCGCCGAGTATTGCCTTGCACGACGGACCGTATGACGCATGGATTGTTACCGCATCGGCCCAGGGAAGGATCTCGTCGAGTCCCGAGGGACGGCACCCGAAGACGCTTTCCGCGCGGCACGGGTCGAAATAGCGTAATTCCGCGCCAAAGGGAAGGAGGAGCGCCGCGACTTTCCTCCCGATTCTCCCGAAACCTATAATCCCGACCTTTTTTCTGTTTAACAGGCTCCCTGCGGATTTCCGCCATACCCCCCTCCTGATGTCGCGGTCCATCTCGCCGACCCGCCGCGCGAGGTTCAGGAGAAGCGCGACCGTTAACTCCGCCACCGCCAGGGTGGGGCCTGAAGGGGTGTTGAATACCGCGACACCGAGCCTGCTTGCAGCGTCGAGGTCTATGTTGTCGAGCCCGGCGCCGCAGCGCGATATTATCCTCAGGCCCGGCATTGCGCAGAGGAGCGGGCCGTCGAGGCGCTCTGTCCCGGCTATGAGGCCTGCCGCGTCCTTTGCAAGGGACTTGATCTCGTGCTCCTTGAGCGTCCTCCCGTACGGGTTCATGACGGGCTCGAACCCGCCCCCCCTCAACGCGTCCAGCGGCGAGCGGTCGTATTCCCCGAATGTGGACGTGGAGATGAATACCTTTGTCACGCGAAGCTCGGCCTCCTCAGATTCTTTAGCTCCTCGCTGCAAGACGACCCGAGAAAAAGCGTGTCGAGGCTCAGGCCTATGAACCTGTAGCCTTCGGCTATCCTTGCCCGGGCCTCCCTCCAGTCAGGAGGTATGACGTGGAACCCTGAAAGGGCGCCAGTCCGCCTTGCCGCCTCCTTCACCTCTTCAAGGGCCGCGGCCACCTCGGGGCAGTCGAGCTCGCCGGGCCTGCCGAGCGAGCCCGAGAGGTCGTAAGGGCCCACGATGAAGGCGTCGACACCCTCTGTCGCGAGTATGCCGTCGAGGTCCCTTAATGCCTGAACGTGCTCTATCTGCACGACTGTCACGCAGTTCTCACAGAGCCACTCCTTGTATCCCTCGAACCCGAGCCCGTAGCCCTGGGCCCTTGCGAGCCCGACCCCGCGCGTGCCACGGGGCGGGTAGTTGGCTGCGCTGATTGCCCGGAGCGCGTCCTCCCTCGAATTGACCATCGGCACTATTACGCCGTGCGCGCCTGCGTCCATGACCCTCTTTATCTCATTTGGGTCGTTCGCGCCGACCCTTACTAACGGCACGGAGCCGCCAAGCTCTATCGCCTGTATGAGCGCCTGGGCCTCGCGGAGCGTAATGGCGGAATGCTCCATGTCCACGACCAGCCAGTCGAAACCGGCTCTGGCCATGATTTCGGCTATCGACGGGTGGCCGAGCGTTATCCAGGAGCCGATAGTGAGCTCGCCCGCCCGGAGCCGCTCCTTAAGGGGGGCGTTACGGGGCTTTCCCTTCACGGGACCTTTCTGTTTTTCCTGAGATTGCCGAGATGCGAGTCCAAGAAGAACGGGACCGGACTGCGGAATGCGACTGGAATGGAAACTCTCTTGCCGGCTGCTGCTTTTTTTGGCTTGAAAGCGCTCTGTTGCCGTTGATTATTCGCGCTCGCCTTGAATCAATTCTATTGATTTCGTTTTTTTTGTCAACTCGCCATGATACTGCCCGTGAAGCATAGCCGTAAAAAGGCGGTCCTCTTTTTCAGCAATGGAGGAACCTGTCCAGCCGCTCCGGCGTGACAGGCGCAAGATATCGTGAAAGGTATTCGGCCCTGCGCTCTATGTCTTTCCCGGGCTTTGCGCCACTCCCGTAATACTCCGCCAGGAACCTCTTGAGCTCCTCTTTCGAGTGGACGGCTGTCTTCTCTTCCCCGTACTTGAAGAGCCTGTCGCAGTCGTATGTCGAATAGGCCAGCCCGAAGTAGACGACATCGACCGGGTGCTTGAGCGCCTCTATGCCGAGCGAGTTGTCGTCATAGAAGAGTATGTCGATTTCCCTGAAGACCTCCTCCCAGGGCATGTACTTCGCCATGACGAAATTTTCCGGGAGCTTCCCTTTTATGACCGCCTCGACAGGCACTATCGGATGGATCTTCAGGTATACCGTGTACTCGCTCCCCGCGAACGCCTCCTTCATGGCACCGATTATCACGGGATAGACGCTTGTGTCGAAGGAGAACGCGTAGGCGATCTTCTTTTTGAAGGCGTCAACGCCAGGGCCCCATCCGGGGCGCGCCTTCCAGATGTATTCGTGGCGGAGGGCGCACCCCGGCTCGACAAGCCCCTTGCCGTACGCGCCGAATTCGTTCATCACCTCCCCGGGCACCTCTCCGGCCGCAAGTATCTTGTCCGGATGGAATGGCAGGTCTTGTTCGAACCTGCCCGGGAAATACTGGAGGAGCTTCATAGAAAAGCTCGTGTGCTGGAAGCCGACGAGCCGGGTAGCGGGGCTCAAACGGTTCCTCTGCAATGCGAGGAGCTTCTCCCAGGGATGGTTCTCGTAGGGGTAGACTATCCTCTTTATGGAAAAATGCGTAAGCAGCCTTTCAAAGAAGAGGAACTGCTTCCATGCGTATATGTGCTCGCAGCGGAAGAAGTCCTCCTCAATTGAAGCGCTTACGAGAGCCGAGATGTCGCGCCCCCGGTGCGTTATCTTTTCCCCGGGCCTGAGCAAAGAGCCCGCGGCCCTGATATAGGCCCTCGCGAGAGCGCCGACCGACAGGAGCCTGTTATAGACCGTAAGCCCGACCCCGCCCTCCTCCGACATCCTCGCTATATCGCGGAGCGCCGTAATGTGGCCTTTCATATACCTGAGCGGCCTCCAGGGAGAGAGGTTAAGGCATAGCGTAAGAAACACGACCACACTGCCGCCCTGCCTGACGGCGCGCTCTATAAGCGGCTGGAAGTAATCGTCCCTGAACCTCCCGTTTTTCATGCACCTGTAGTCGTAGAAGCTCAGAAATGCGCAGTCATAAAGGCCCTTCGCGGGCTTGGGCAGCATGGCCCTTGCAAGCGCAAGGAGCACAATATCCAGAAAGAACGCAAGAGAGAGCCTTAAGGGCAGGCGTGCGGCCCGGGCCGCCCTGAGGAGAAAAAAGCGCGTCCTGCCGCCCCTCCACGTGATTCCCTTTTTGCCGAGAATGTCCCTCAGCCCGGCGTACAGCGCAGGCTCCAGGTTCTCTATCCTCAGGTTTCCTTCCGCGCCCTCTATCTCTTCAACGAGCCGGACGCATTTCGAGAGCTTGTCGAAAAAATAGGTGCGCCCGTCAAGCCTCGAGAGGGTGTCGGAAACGACGTATCTCAGGTCATCGGCATTTTCGCCCATCACCTTTGAGAAGGCGTCAATATACTCCTTGAGGCCGGGGTCTTCCCACCCGGCTTTCCTGAAGGCGAACGCGTCACAGTCGAGCCTCTTGAGCCTGCCGCCTTTTTTTTTCAGCACCGTTATCGCGAGCTTCACGGTGACTTCCTTTTGAAGACCCCGACCGGCTGGTACTTCGGGTCGTACACTCCCCAGGGGAGCCCGTTTTCGCCGCTCACCTTATAATGCCTCGATATCCTCCCCTTTATTTCACCCGACCTCCTGAGCTTCGTAAAGAGCTCGTCGTACCTCTCGAAGTTCGAAGGGCAGTCTCCCATGCCGAAGAGTTCCCTTATGGTCCGGTCGCCAAGGCACCAGCCCTCGCAGGGCTTGAAGTACCAGTCCGAGCCGCGGGCCGCGCTCAGGGTAATCGCCATGGGCGCGCCCTTCTTCAATACCCTTGTGAATTCCCCGACGGATTTCCTTATGTCCTCGAAGGAATTGTGCTCAAGCGCCGAGACCGATACTATGCAGTCGACCGAGCCGCTCTCTATCTTTTTGAGGTCCGTGAAATCACCCTTTATGTAGCGGACCTTCCCGTACGACCGCTTTCTCGATGAGAAGGCCTCGCCCAAGAGGTCCGGGTCGATAAGCCTCAGCGCCTTCCTCGAAGCCGCACGAGCGGTCTTGAGCGGGGCCCCGAGCCATCTTGCGGCCTTACGGGCGTCAAGCCCGCCCCGGTTGTGCTTTATGAAATTGCGGTACGGGTTCGCGGGCCCCGCCGGAGAGGGCGCGGCGCATTCCTCTTCCCTGACCTCGAATATCCATCTGGCGGCCAAGGGCGCCTTTCTTTCCGCGAAATCCACGCTCAGGACGTTGTATCCCGATGCGGCGAGGAGGAACTGCAAGAGCCCGTTCCCTGCGCCCGCGTCCATGACCAGGGCCCCTTTTTCAAGCCCGAGCCTCTCGACCTCCCTCAGGGCCCATATGATATCCAGGTCGTAGTGCCAGCCTATTTCGAGGCCGAGGACCTTTTTCCACCTGTCTATGAGCCCGAGCTTTTCCCTGTCCTCGACGAGCGAGACGTCCAGCAGCTCTATCCTGCTTCCCATTACAATCCCTCCCCTTTGAAACCCGAGAGGCCGAGGAGCGATTCGCCCCTGTAATACGCCTTCAGGACAGCGCCCTTAAAGCCGGAATGCCTGTCCGGCCCCCTTTTCGAGGAGGCTTCCCTGAGATACCCCATTATCCTCGAATAGTTTCCCTTGTCCGGAGAGCGGCCCCGGCCTTTTTCGAAGACCGACCGTACCGACTCGTCCCCTGAAAGAAGCTTATAGCCCGATAAAGAGAGCACCGTCTCAAGGGAGGAGAGGTTGAAGCTGAAATTATGCGCGTGCACGAAGTACGACTGAAGGTCGTGCTCATACCGGCCAAGGTCCATGATGCCGGGCACCTCAACATAGACGAGCCCGCCTTCGGCAAGGAGGCCCGATAGGACATTGAGTTCGGAGAACGGGTCATGGAAATGCTCGAGCACATGGCTCAGTATGATCACGTCGAAGCGGCGGCCGAACCCCCGGAGCCTGTCGGTACCGCCCTTCACGGCCTTTATCCCCCTTTCAAGCGCGGCCCGGAGATATCTTTCCTCGTACTCGCACGCGTAGAGGTCGCATGTCAGGCCCATCCCAGATGCGCTCTCCCTGAACCCCGCGAGGGCAGAGCCGCTTGCCGCGCCCACGTCGCACACCTTCAACTCCTTTTTCCGGAGGTGCGGGCATATGGACTCGAACACCCTCCGGCCCTGGCCCTCGTTCACGAGGTCCTCCAAAACAGTCCCGGCAGGCACCCCGCATATGAGCGGGTGGTATATGCTCCCGTAATATTCGGGAAGAGACTCAGGTGCCATCCTCGGGCTGAGCGAGACAAGGCCGCAGCCGGCGCATATGGAATTCCCGAAGGGCAGGCCGAACCTGTCCTTTTCCGAAAGGCGCCTCAAGTGTGCGGAGCCGCATGGGCACTTGCAGCTCTTTTCCACCCTTATGCTCCCTTCCCGGAGCTTTTTGATGAATTTTTTCCTGTACAGGCGGTGCGTCCTGTTCAGCCTGAAGGCAGGCACGCCGTCAGCCCGGTGCCGCCCGGGACTCTGCCATTCACCATCCATTAAAACCTCCCTGTCCTG
>DIDN01000057.1 GCA_002418185.1 Deltaproteobacteria bacterium UBA5799 | reverse complement strand
ATGCAGCGTAGAATCCTGGGTGTCCTCGAAAAGAGCGCCGAGCCCGATACGGAAGAGGCGCTCGGCGGCGCCCCGGAGGGCGAGCCTGAATTCCTGCCCGTGGAATAAGGGCCAGCATTAGTTGAACTCACTTCCCCGCCGTACCCAGCCCCGACCAGTCGAGCCTTTCCCGGAGAAGCCCGGCCTTCCTTTCAAGCTCGTCGTACTTGGACCTCGCGAACGAGAGGTGCCGCCCGAGTGTATCGAGGTCTGCCGAGAACTTGTCGAATTCGCCCTTCAGGCCCGAGAGGTGTGCAAGCATCTCCCCTGCCCTCGCCTCTATCTCCATGCCCCTGAACCCCATCGCTATGGTCTGGAGGTACGCGTAGAAGCTGTTTGGGGAGACCGGTACGACTTTTTTCGAGACGGCGTACTCGGAAAGGGCCGTCCCGGCATCATCGCTCCCGGTTATGAGCTCGTAATATACGCTCTCGGACGGGACGTACATGAGGGCAAGTTCCAGCGTCCCCTCGGATGGACGGATATACGCAGAGGCTATGGAGTCTATGTGCCTCCTGCAGTCCGAGGAGAACCTTCTTGAAGCCGCGCGCCTCTCCTCGTCCGTCCCGGCCTCGACGAGACGCCTGAAGTTCTCCAGGGGGAACTTGGAGTCTACTGGCACGAGCCCTTCCCTGAGCCTTACGACCGCGTCCACCCGGGCGCCGTCCCTGAACCCGTACTGGAGCTCGTATCGCGAAGATGGCAGGCACTCGGAAAGCAGCCCGGACAAAAAGGTCTCGCCGAGGCCTCCCCTGGCCTTGGGCGCGGAGAGGACCTTCTCAAGCCCCGAGATGCTCCTGCCGACCTCGTAGACCTGCTCGGTCGCCTTGGATAGCTCCGCAAGGGCGAGCATGACCTCGCTTACGGCCCTGTGCGAGCTGTCCATGCGGGAGTTCACCTGGCCCGAAGAGGCGCTCATCTGGGCAGTCACAGCTGAAAGCTCCTCTGCCACCTGCCCGGACAGCATAATGATCTGGCTGTTTATGTGCCTTACGCTCTGGGATATGGAGTCCTGGAGTTCGGACCTTATGGAAGATACTTCCGCCGAGATGGAGTCGCGCCTGGCCCTTGAGGCGGATACCGACGCGAACGCAGCCGCAAGCACGGCAATAAGCCCGAGGGCAGCGAGAATAACGAGTAGGAACTGGCCCCCGGGCATATGGATCAGGCCATCCGGCCCTTTGGCGGGCGCCTCTCCATGAACTCCCTTGCCTGGTGCACGAAGGCCTCCATCCTGGTCATGGAGTTCGTGTCTTCCGAGCCCTCGTAAACCATGTGCAGGTAGGGGATGTTCTTGTTGTCCTCCCGGAGCCTCTTAAGTATCGCGTTCACGACCGTGCCGGGCATGCAGGTGAAGGGCATGGCGTTAACTATGCCGTGGGCGCCGCGGCCTATATAGTCTATGGTCTTTCCGATCGACAGTACGGCCTCCCCCTCGAAGGAGTCGTCAAGGTAAGGCGCGGCGTTACGGAGGAGCTCCTTTGTGGGGACCTCGTGCCCGCTCCTTAAATCGCCGTTAAGGATGTCCTCCATCCTCTTTTCGTCCCTCCTCTGGAAGAACTCGCTCGCCAGGGTCCGGAGATAATCCCCCATCTGCCCCCTCTGCCAGGTCTTGCGCTTGTTGCAGAAGTTGGTGTAGTAGATCCACTCGCCTATGGTGGGCATCCGCACCTCTGCGCCGAGGGCCTCGAGCTTCTTTATGAGGTTCTCGTTCGAGAACCTGTTGCTCCGGACGTATATTTCGCCTACGATGCCGATGACGGGCCTGCTTCCGGGCTCGTGGACGGGTATCCTCTTGAAGGCCGATTTGGCTTCCTTAAGCTCCCTTTCGGGGAACCTCCTCTCCCTTATCGCGTCGCAGACCTTGCGGACGCACTCCCAGTATACGCGCTCCGACTCGCCCTGGTTCTTCTCGTAGGGCCTGGTCTCGAAGAGCCTCTTCTCGAGGAGGTCGACCGAGGCTATGCCCCACCAGCCGAGCCTGGAGAAGTTGCCGCCGACCATGTTGAGCTCCCTGTAGAAGTTGCCGTCCTGGTCCGGGGCGTATACAGGGACGTCCTTGAAGCCGAGCTCGTCGAGTATGAGCCTGTGATAGCGGTTGTACTGGCCGAACCTGCAAGGGCCGTTCCCGGAGGGCATGAAAAAGGCGCTCCGCTCGGGCGAGAAGCCCTCCTTTCTTACTGTCTTCACCATGTCGCCGGTCGTGAGGATGCAGGGGTAGCACTCTCTCCCCGATGTGTAGCGCCTCCCCCACTTGAGGGACTGCTCGTCCGGCTCGGGCATGACCTCGGCTTCGAGGCCGCACGCCTGGAAGGCGGCTGCAAGGGCGTGCGCGCCGTCCGACATGTTCGGGAGATATATCTTCTTTTTTATGTTGGTCCTCTTCAGGACGTGCTTCTCTTTCGACTCTATCTTGAGCTTCCCCCTGGTGTTCCTGATGCTGTCGAGAAAGGCCTCGCACCTCGTGATGGCGCCCGCGTCAGCCGAGTGCTCGTCTATCTCGAGCTGCAGGAAGGGCTTCCCGGCAGAGGCGTCCTTGTAGAAATGCGATATCATCGAGTCCGGGCCGCAGCCGAAGTTCGTTATGTACACCGAGAAGAGCCTCGGGTCGTCCTTTACGAGGCTCGCTGCCGCGAGTATCCTCTGGCCGCTCCTCCAGTACATGTCCTCCGCGAGCGCGCCCTCGGTGATGCTGTCCACGTCGAGCATGTCGAAGGGTATGGCCATGGTGCCCATCTCGCGGAGCTTCTGCGGAAGCTCGAGGTTTATCCCCGAGTCCGTCGTGTTGTAGGCCCTCCCCACTATGACTAGGGCGGTGTCCTCGGGCTTGAGCGCCGCTATTGCCTCTTTACCGCGCTCTAAAAGCCTCCTTTTGAACTCTCCCTGCGCGGCCTGGGCCGCGCTGAGGGCCTTTTCCACCGCGGCCCTGTCCTTCCCGAGGGCCTTGCCGAACCGGACGAACTCCTTCCTCGTCTCGGACTCCCTGGCGTTGAAGTGGAAGACCGGGGCGAGGACCTCCACGCCCTTTTCCTTGAAATCGTAGGCTGAATTGCAGAGATACGGTATGGTCTGCACGTACGGGCAGAGCGCGGTGAAGAGCTGCCCTTCCTTGGCCGGCTTCAGGTTTACTATCGAGGGGAGGAATATCCTTTTCACCCCCTTCTCTACAAGCTCGTTCACGTGCCCGTGGGCCACCTTTATGGGGAAGCAGGTCTCGGTCACTATCTGCTCTATGCCGTTTCGTATTATCTCCCTGTTCGTTGGCGAAGAGAGCTGGATCCTGAAGCCCAGCACGTCGAAGAACGCCTTCCAGAAGGGGTACATCTCGTATATGAAGAGCATCCTCGGGACGCCTATGACTGGCGCGTCCTTGCCGGCGGCCTTGCCTGTGTAAACGGAATATAGGAGCTTCTCCCTCTCCTTGAAGAGGTCCGGGATGTGGCTGTTCGACTTCTCGACCCTCTTGACGTCGTACTTCTCGCACCTGCCGCCGTAATATAGCGGCGCCTCGCCTTCCATGACGACTTTCCTGACCTCGCAGATGTTCGAGCAGTCCCTGCACTCGAAGGACTCTATCTCGAACTTCTTCCTGCTCAGGTCCCAGCCCTTGAACCTCGTCTTCGCGCCCGGGGCCATCTCCTTGGCCGCGAGAATGGCCGCTCCTATGGCGCCGGTCACGTCATGGTTCTCCGGGACGGCAATCTTTTTCCCGGTCACCTTCTCGAACGCCGCCACGACCCCGAGGTTTGCGGCAGTGCCGCCCTGGAAGAATATCCTGTCGCCTATGCGCCTGTCGCCCACTACCCTGTTGAGGTAGTTCTGCACTATGGAATACGAGAGCCCGGCCACGAGGCCGTCCTTCTCGACCCCCCTCTGCTGGTAGTGGACCATGTCGGACTCGATGAAGACCGTGCACCGCTCGCCCATGGGCGGGGGCGCGCCGCATCCGAGGGCCAAATCGCTAAACTCGCCCTTTATGCTTATGCCGAGCCTCTCGGCCTGCTCCTCGAGGAACGAGCCGGTCCCGGCGGCGCATACCTTGTTCATCTCGAAATCGACGACCACCCCGTCCTTCAAGGCTATATACTTCGAGTCCTGGCCGCCTATCTCGAAGATGGTGTCCACCTCGGGGTCTATGGCCGCCGCCGCGGTTGCCTGGGCCGTTATCTCGTTCCTTATGATGTCGGCGCCGAGGAAGTCTCCTGACAGGTACCTGCCCGAGCCGGTGGTGCCGACCCCGACGACGTCCACGTATTCGGCGCACTCCTCGGCTACCGAGATAATGCCCTTCTTTATCGCATCAAGAGGGCGTCCAGCTGTCGCGAGATACCTCTTGGTTATGAGCTTGAGTTCCCTGTCTATGAGGATGACGTTCGTGCTGGTCGAGCCGACGTCTACCCCGAGGTAGGCGGCGACCTTCTTCCCCTCCTCGAAGGGGTAGCCGGTAGCGCTCCTTTTCTCGGAGGGGTGCCCCTCGGGCTTCGAGAGCTTCTCAAGGGACCTCTCCCTCGTCCTGCCGGATGCGAGGAATCTTTCAAGCTCCTCTACCCCCCTGAACCCGTCCAGGGCCTTCCCCATGTCGAGGCAGGTGTAGACGGCGCCGAGCGCGCCCATTGAGCAGAAGTGTGCCGGGATTATGTAGTCCCTGTCGTCGAGCTCGAGGACGTCCTTGAAGGCCTTCCTGACGCCCAGGTTGGCGGCCACCCCGCCCTGGAAGGAGATAGGGGTAACGAACTCCTTACCCTTTCCGATGGTGGCCTTGAAGTTCCTGGCGACGGCGTAGCAGAGCCCCGCAACTATGTCGTAGTCCGGGGTCGCTATCTGCTGGAGGTGTATCATGTCGCTCTTCGCGAAGACAGAGCACCTCCCGGCCACCCTCGGCGGGTTCTTGCTTTTGAGCGCGAGCCTTCCGAACTCCTCTATCGTGAGCCCGAGCCTGTAGGCCTGCTGGTCGAGGAAGGAGCCGGTGCCGGCGGCGCAGACCGAGTTCATCTGGAAGTCCGCTATGCGGAGCTTGCCGTCCTCCCCTTCGGGCGCAAGGAAAATGAGCTTGGCGTCCTGGCCGCCCATCTCGATGACCGTCCGCGCCTCGGGGTGGAAGGCCTCGGTTGCCCTGGCCTGGGCTATTACCTCGTTGGTGAACCCGGCGCCGATGAGTGGGGCGATGAGCTTTCCGCCCGAGCCGGTGGCTGCGACGAGCCTTATGCGGGGTTTTCCGTATTTTTCGATCAGTTCGGCAAGGATTGAGAGGGCCGTCTCGATCGGTTCGCCTTTTGTCCTTGTGTAGTGCTCTTCGAGTATGTTCCTGTTCTCATCGAGGACTACCGTGTTTGCGCTTACCGAGCCGATATCGATGCCGACGTATACAGACTTTGACCCAGGCAACTCACACCTCCGAAGGTTTGCATGTTCAGCAGAAGAATAGTCCTGACAATCCGGTTCAGCTTCGAGCCGCGGCTTCGCTCTGATTGAGTCTGTATCTGATTTTGAAAAAAAGAACTGCGGAATACCGGGTTTTCATTGAGAAAACCTGATTTTTCATTATCTGCGATTTTTAAGCCGATGTCAATACGAGCTTTGCCCTGGATGTAAGCGGGAAAAATAAATAGCGAAGGGCCTTTTACCGGCGAGCGGGGGCCCTTTACTGACGGGTCCCGGGCTTCTGATGAGAGGGCGCGTACCGCAGCCGGTCCGGCAAAAAAGAAAGGGCCCGGAAACCGGGCCCTTTCAATCGTTCATGGGGCAGTCCTTAGTTCGCGGCAAGCGCCTTCAGGTGGTCCACAACGGCCTTTACCTCGTCATCCGAGAGCTTCTGTTTGGGCATGCCCATTGCGAAGTTCTTGTACGACTTGGCCGCGCCCTCGCGCCCGTTGATTACGACCGATGCGATGTCCGCATCAGCAGTGGCCTTTACCCACTCGTTGCCCTTGAAGGCGGGAGCCATCGCGGTGCCCTGGCCGTCAGCGCCGTGGCAGGCCACGCATTTCGACTTGTAGATCGCCGCACCGTCTGCTGCGATCGCAGGCACGGTGAAAGCGGCCATGCCGAGCGCGAGCACGCCTATACCGAATAATTTACGCATGTTGAATCCTCCTTGGATAAAGAATTTGGAAAAAGAGAATACCGCCTGAGAACCTCGATGTCAAGAACTTTAATAGGCCGCTTACCCGCATGAAACGGGGCTGCGGGCCTGTTCTGACCTGATTATCACATGTTCCTGGCAGCCATGTCAATGACGACCGACGTAAAGAGCGCGCCCAGATAGACCATAGACGCGCGGAAATTGCTCCTTGCGACCTCCTTGTCCGGGCTGAGGAGGAGCCTGACGTTCCAGTAGATGAAATACGCCCCGAGCACCAGGGCCGCCGCAAGGTACACAGGGCCGCTGTGGCCGAGGAACCAGAGGGCCAGCGAGGAGATTACGAGGAGGACCGTATTCACGAATATGCAGACCGCGGTCCTTGAGTCCCCCACCTTCACGGGAAGCATGGGCACGCCCGCCTTCTCGTACTCCTCGCGGTGGCAGATGGCGAAGCTCCAGAAGTGGGAAGGCGTCCAGAAGAACATCACGACGGCCAGGAGCATCGGCGGCGCGCAGAGCTCTGGGCTCGCCGACGCGCCGCCTGCAAGGACGGCGAAGCTCCCGGCCAGGCCGCCTATCACGATGTTCAGGCGGCTCCTCCTCTTCAGCCAGACCGTATAGACCACCGCGTACACGAACGCGCCGAGGGCAAGGTGCAGCGCGACCATGTAGTTGAGCGCGGCAAAGGAGACGGCTGTGGAAAGGAGGAAAAGCCCGGCTGCAGCGACAAGGACCCCTTTGGAAGCCGCCACGGCGCCGGAAGGGAGCGGCCTCCTGCTCGTCCTCTTCATAATGGAATCTATGTCGCTGTCGAAATAATGGTTGAAGGCGCTGGCCGCGGCTGCGGCGAGCATCGTGGCTGCGACGAGGTAAACGGCCGTGCCGACGGTCGCGCCGGGCGATGAGGCGGCCACGAGCCCCACGACGGCGCTGAAGGTTATGAGGCTGCATATCCTGAGCTTGAATAGCTCAAGGTACCTGCCTATTCCCATAAAGTAGGCCTCCTCCAATTAATGACGCCTGAACCTGTCCAGAAGGATTATACACGATACGGGCCGCGGAACTCTGATTTTCCGGGGTCCTTCTCAAGGCACGGGCTGGACACCCGGTTCCGGAGAAGGGCTTTTCCTGCCGAAGAGAGAGAGTAGCGCGTTAAGGACGAACGCGACCCCGCCGGAAATGGCGACGAGCCCTCCCATGCCCATGACCGACATGCCGACGATCTTCCCGATGGTATTAAGGTTCTGCTCGCCGCCGTACGTCTTCCTTGCCACCCCGTGCGAGCCTGCCATGTAGAGCCCTATGGCGAAGAGCACTATTCCTGCGCTATAGAGCCAGGGCTGCAGGGCGGCCATCCTCCTCCACCGGACGGCTTTCCCGAAATCCGGCAATACTTCGTAAAAAAGGCCCATGAAGGCTATGGTCACGGCCCCGATAACGCAGTGGTAATGGGCCGGTATGATAGTGTTCACGCCGTCGATGCCGAGGCCGATGAACCCGCCCAGGAGGAAGATGGATATAGAGAGGACCAGGGACGAGAAGGCCGGGTCCTTCCAGGGCCTGTGGCTGGTCCTGGCGAGCGTTGTCATCGAGGCCAGGATGAATATGGCAACAGGAGGGCCGATGCCCCACTGCATGAGCCAGGTGAAGCCCTCCTTATGGGCCTGGCTCGATATGTCATAAAGGAAGTATATGACCGGCGCTGGCAGCACAAACGCTATGAAGACCAAATACAGCGCCTTTGCCGTCCACGGGCCGAGCGCCTCCCTCCCCAAGACCCGCCTTATCAAAAGGAGCCATACCGCCGTCATCGCCATGGTGTTCGCAAACTGAAGTACGTGGCCGCCTCCCCAGAAGAGCCGCTCGAAGTCCAGGTGCAGCTTCCCCCCGGCATGCTGAAACCAGCCTGCGAGGGCGAAGCAGGCGAAGGCTATAAAGACCGCCGCGCCTGCCGCGAGCATCCCAAAGGCGAAGACCCCGAGCCTTTCCCTTCCCAAGAAGACCGTTAGGAAGAAATTTACAAGAGAAAGGAGCACCCCTGCCCCAAAGGAAAGGAGGCCCGCGTAAAAGACGGGCGTAAGCAGCACTGGCACATAGTTCGCGAGCTCAGCCTGGCCGAGCCCGAATACCGCGGCTACGACCACCAGGGCCATCCCGCCTGCCGAGAGCGCAAGGGAGGCCGTCCCCAGCGCCGGCGAAAATACGGCCGACGGGAGGGAGTAGACCCAGAGGAAGCCCTTGAAGGCAAGGAACCAGATGACCACCGCCAGGACAACGTGCCCTACCAGGGCCACGTATATATAGTCCCTGCCGAGCGGGAGCATCTCATCTATTACAGGGGTCCTCGCAAGCGCGACAAGCAGGGCGAACACCCCGGCGAAAACGAGCGAAAACACCGCAAGGACAAGCCAGCCGTGCGCAAGCGAGCGGTTCGCCCCGTTAAACGCTTCTGGAAGACCGGTTTTTTCTCTCATTGGATTAGCATGGCGCCGGCGGAAGTCTCCGGCTTCAAGGCCCGGGCCAGTACAAAAGTACCAGAACACGTCCTTCAATGCAAGCCGGCCAATCCTAAAACCCTCGCTCGGCGCTCCGACAAAGGCACCCCACATATCGCCATTTATGACGGAAATCATTTATTATGGCTTGAAAGGACCGTATACTCTAAGCTATAATATATTGTTCCAACAACCATTTATGGAGGAATATATTATGATCAGAGACAAGGTCGAAGAGGCTCTTAACGGCATCAGGCCGGCCCTCCAGGCTGACGGCGGGAACGTGGAGCTCGTTGACGTGGACGAGGCCCAGGGCATAGTGCGGGTCCAGCTCCAGGGGGCCTGCTCCGGGTGCCCGAGCGCGCAGATAACGCTCGCTATGGGCATCGAAAGGGCCATAAAGGAACGGGTCCCGGAGATAAAGCAGGTCCTCTCCGTCTGAACCGGGAGACCTCGACTGAGCCTGTTTTCGACGGCGCGGTCCAGAACGGCCAGGGAGCACGGGTGCGCTGATTCCCCTGGCAAGGGATCCGTACACCGATATCAAGCGCTTACCGGCGAGAGGCCCATGTCCTACCATATACTTGAAGAATGCATAGCTTGCGGAGCCTGCCTGCCCGAGTGCCCGGAGGGCGCGATATCCGAAGGCGCCCCCTACGCGATAGACCCGATGCTCTGCACCGAGTGCGGCGCGTGCGCTGAAGTTTGCCCGGTTGACGCGTGCCGGCCCGCCGCTCCCGCCGCCGCGCATGAATAGGAGAAAACAACCTGACCGGAGGTACTGATGAGCGGCATCACAGTCTGGTTCATAAGGTTTGCGATAATATACTTCCTGCTGTCGGTCTTGCTGGGGCTCCACATGAGCGCGGCAGGCCCGGTCTATCCGTGGATGCCCATCCACGTCCATTTGAACCTCCTCGGCTGGATGTCCATGATGATATACGGGGTAGCCTATCACATACTGCCCCGGTTCAGTGGACGCCCGCTCTTCTCCGACCGGCTGGCGTACGCGCAGATCTGGCTCGCCAACATAGGGCTCGTCGGGATGGCCGCGGGCTGGGTGGCGCAGAGCGAGGTCGGCGGCAATACGGTCCTCGTTGCCTTCTCTCTCGTGGAGGCGCTCTCTATCGTGTTCTTCGCGGTCAACATGCTCATGACCATCAAGCCGGCGCCGGCGCCCCCGGCGGCCGCAAAAAAGTGAGCGGATGGCGGGCCCTGTCATAACCAAGGACATGACCATCGGCGAGGTCATGGAAAAGCACCCCCGCACGACCGAGGTGTTCAGGAAATACTTCGGCAAGGGGTGTTTCGACTGCCCTGGGTCGGGGTACGAGGACATAGACTTCGGCTCCGGGATGCACAACGCCGACCTTGACGCGCTCTTGAGGGAGCTTAACGAGGCGGCGGCGAAAGGAAAGGGGGAAGGAAAAGGGGATGGAAACGATAAATGAAAAGACGGTCGTAAACGACTGCATAAAGCAATTCCCGAAGACCATCGGGGTATTCACGCGCTACCATATAGACTCGTGCTGCGGCGGAGCGGTCTCCATAGAAGAGGCCGCCAGAAGGGACGGCGCGCCGCTCGAAGAGCTCATGGCTGCTCTTAAAGAGGCCGCCTCGGCGTAGCCACACGAAACGGAGGTGAAAATTGGCCATAAACAACATCACCGAGGCAGCCGTGCTCGACGCTTTACGCGGGGTCATGGACCCCGAGCTCGGCAAGGACCTCGTTACGCTTAATATGATAAGGGACGTGAAGGTCGAGGGCGGGAACGTAAGCTTCACGCTCATGCTCACGACCATGGCGTGCCCGCTGAAGAAAGAGCTCGAGGCCAACTCGGTAAACGCCGTTAAGGCGATACCCGGCGTCGCCGAAGTGTTTGTCAAGACCGGCGCAGAGGTGCCGAAATCAAAAGGCGTGGCCGGCAAGGCCCCGATACCCGGCGTAAGGAACACCATCGCCGTAGCGAGCGGAAAGGGCGGGGTGGGGAAATCCACGGTGGCGGTCAACCTGGCCGTGGCGCTCGCGCAGTCCGGGGCCAGGGTCGGCCTTCTCGATACCGACCTGTACGGGCCGAGCCTGCCCCTCATGATGGGCATACACGAGCCTTTGCAGGCGACCCCCGAGGAGCGGCTCATCCCGCTTGAGAAGTTCGGGATGAAGCTCGTCTCGGTCGGTTTCATGCTCGACGAGGAAACGCCCCTCATTTGGCGGGGGCCCCTTGTCATGCAGCTTATAAAGCAGTTCCTCGTCGGCGTCGAATGGGGAGAGCTCGACTACCTCGTCATAGACCTGCCGCCGGGCACAGGGGACACGCAGCTTACGCTCGTGCAGACAATACCCCTTACCGGCGCGGTCATAGTGACCACGCCGCAGGACGTGGCCCTTATAGACGCCAGGAGGGCCATAAGGATGTTCAACGAGGTGAAGGTCCCGGTCCTCGGCATAATCGAGAACATGAGCCAGTTCGTCTGCCCGCACTGTGGCGGCACGACCGAGATATTCAGCCGCGGGGGCGGCGAGAAGACGAGCGAAAGATACCAGGTGCCGCTACTCGGGAAGATCCCGATCGACATCGCCATAAGGGAGGGCGGCGATTCCGGAATGCCGATAACGCAGGCGGACCCTGGGTCGGCCCACTCCAAGGCCTTTGTAGAGATAGCCCAGTCGGTTGCCGCGAAGGTGAGCGTGCTGGACCTCGAATAGGCCGGATGCCGGAAGCAAAAACCGGGGAGGCGAGAGCCGGCCCCGGTTTTTTATTGCTGTAGTCCGTAGCGGCAGCACTGGTTAGTCAGGAAAGCAGCTCTCTCTCATATCGCCCTTTCACAAAGGGTGCGTAGAGGAGCACGAAGAGCTTGAGCATGTCGACACCCGACCTGACAAAGTCCAGCCATCCGACCTTTGAGCCCTTTATGTCGGTCCATTTCTCAAGTGGATACTCTATCCAGTCCTGGGCGAAATCACCGCTTCTCTTCTTTTTCTCAAGCATGGAGAGGCGGGCGAAGAGCTCGACGTCGAAGGTCCACCTGACCTTGAAGGGCCTGCTGAACGCCCGAACGGCCTCGGGCGTGTTCCTGAAGAGCTTCGCGCCGCACTGGGTGTCGTATATCGGCATCCTCAAGAGGAGGCTTGCAAAGGTAGCGAACACCCGGCCCGCGTAATGCCGCATTTCGTTCCTGTCTATATCCCTCCCGAGGAGCTTCACCCTCGAGCCGATGACGACCTTCCACTTGCCGCCCTCCAGCAGCCTGCGGAAAGCGCATATCGCGTCGAGCGGGGTGGCGAGGTCGGCGTCCCAGTAGCCGAAGCTCCAGCACCCGTCCTCGACGGCCTTCAGCACTCCGCGCCGAACAGCCTCGGCCTTTCCCGAATTTTTTTCAAGGCGGAGGCAGGATATCCTGGCAGGGGCCGCCCTCCGGAGCTCCTCGATGGCGGCAAGGGTCCCGTCGGTGCTGCCGTCGTCCACGAAAATGAAAAAGATGTCCTCGCTGCCGGATACTGCGTCGAGGAATGCCTTGCGGTCGAGCCTCGTCTCCTCGTTGTAGCACGGCACAACCATGACCGTCTTGAGCATGCTGTTTCCAGGGACCCTTTTCCGCGACAGTCCCCCCCCTTTCAAGCAGCCGGGCCGGAATCCGGGAAATGGCCGGCTTCGTCCCTACGTCCCCTTCCATTTGAAGACCGACACGACGACCTCCCCGTCCACCCTGATCTCGTAAAACAGGTCGTAATCCTTTCCGTATCGTTTTTCGACCGGCTCCGTGAAGAGCCGGTAATTATTCAGCACGTAATAGGGCTCGGCCTTTTCAGGGGTGTTCCTCAGCCGCTGCCTGTCTCTCTTACTCAATATAAGCAGGCTGTGATCGAGCGGGGTCACGCTGTCGGCCCGGACGTTTATTACCGGGCTCCGGTCGTTTTCGAGGATGTATTCGAGGGCCTTTCTGTTGGCCAGGCCCCAGTAGTCCATTTCGAAGCGGTCTTTTATGTCTTTCCCGGCGAACAGGTTGAAATAGACGTTTTGCAGCGGATGCGCCTTCCATATCCATACGGCGGTGTGAAGCACCGAAACAGAAGTAAAAAGGAGGAGCAGCGCCTTGACCGTATTCCCCGGCGAACTGGCGCGCCACAACGAGACCCATCCCCTCACAGCGAGCAGGATGAAAGCCGGGTATATGAAGTACATCTGCCGCCAGCCGTCGTAAAGCGTAGACCCGAGCAGGATGACAGCCGCGACCGGAGCCGCAAGGAGCGCCAGGAAGACCGCGTCCTGAAGCTCCGCTTCGTCGGCCCACAACCTGAGCCTGCCGGCTGCGAGCCTTGCCGCCATCCGGCGGAGGACCGCGAACAGGCCGGCAAGGAAAAGCGCCAGATACAGCACAGGCGTCGTTATCGATATCCAGGCCGGGATGTAATGCCAGGGCACATCAGCGCCCGGCACCAACCTCCCCATGTAAAGCACCTTCTGGTCCCAGCCGAACCTCGACATCCTCTCGAAAGCCAGCATGAAGTTCCGGAAAGGGTCCGACCAGAGATAGGGCCATAAAGCGACCACAAGAACGCACGCGGCAAACGAGTAGGCGGCCATTGCGGCCGCTGTTTTACGCATTGGCAGCTCTTTCCTTGCGAGCCTCATAATCAAAAAGGAAATCGAGGCAACGGGCAGGATGACTGCCACGACCCTCAGGTCGATCGCTACGGCGGTCGCCAGCGCATGAAGGAGCGCTGTCCTGATGCCCGGCCTCAGGACGAACGAGACGGTCGTGCACATGGCTGCCGCGAAGGCGGCCATGAAGACCGCGTCCTTCGAATTGTAGAAGGATTCCGCGAAAAGGCGGGGTGTGAGCACCAGGAACGACGCCGCAAGCAGGCCGACCCTCCAATCCGTGAACCGCCGCGAGGCCGTCCTGTATACGGCGTACACGCCGAGGAGGCACACGAGGAAGGTGGCGAGGTGGCGGAACATCACCACATCGCGCGAGTCGCTGAAATCAAGGAGCATCTCAAGCGCGAAGAGAGGCGCCTCAAAGGCCGGCCCGTAGTCGCTGTTCGCGAACTTCTCAAGCGGGGGCCTGTTGCCTAATTTCAGCGCCGCGGCAGGAGCGAACTTCTCGGCCAGGTACTTTACCGTGACAGCCCCGATTTCACGCTGCTGAGGCTCGTCCCAGGAAACACCGTAGTCGCGATAAATCCCCAGCCCGAGAGCCACGAGTGCCGCGAAGAAGAGGCTTACGAAAAGACGCCTTGCGTTTTCATTATTCATCTGTCCCATAGCGAGGCGCTTGCAAGACGCCTCTCGGCACGGTCCCGGAAATGCGTTCGTACGAGCCGCTGCAGCCCTTTCCACAATCACAAAAAAAAGGCCGGCATTCCTGCCGGCCTTTCGATAGGCCTGTCTTATTTCCCGAGCTTGGCCATCGCGAGCTTGTATTCCTTCTTGACCTGTTTCATGAGGGCGTCCGCCTTTTTATGGACCTTGCTGGCGAGCTTCTCGTAGCCGCCCTTCTTCCAGAGCTTCAACTGGTCCGCGGCCCTGAGCTTCTTCTTCGCAAGCTTCTCCGCCCTGGCCAGGTCCTTCCTGAACTTCTTCCCGATTGCGTCCATATCCTTGTCGAGCCTGCACCTGAGCTTCGAGAGCTTATGGTACATCTCGGATGTGATACTGGACTTTTTAAGGATCTTCTCGACCGGGTTCTTCATGCGTCCTCCTTCGATCGGTTTTGAATAAATTAACCTTTAAAGGAGGAAAATTCAACACTAAAGAACTCAGACTGAGGGGCGCGGGCTTTCGGGCCGGGGCCGGCTCAGGCGACCCTGAGCGAGCCTATGAGGTCTTGAATGGACATGGCGTTTCTGGAGAGGTACTCTTCTATGCCTTCCGCCACCTTTACCGCGGCATCCGGCTCTATGAAGCTGGCGGTGCCGACCTGCACTGCCGTCGCACCGGCGATTATGAACTCGAGCGCGTCCCTCGCCGTCATTATGCCGCCCATACCGATTACCGGGACCGTAGCCGCCTGCGCCGCCTGCCAGACCATGCGGACGGCTATCGGCCTTATGGCCGGGCCCGAGAGCCCGCCGGTCGCTGTCGCAAGCACGGGCCTCCTCCTGTCCACGTCTATTGCCATGCCGGTTATGGTGTTTATGAGCGAGACCGCGTCCGTGCCGCCGTCCTCCGCGGCCTTGACCATCACCTTTATGTCGGTTACGTTGGGCGAGAGCTTCGTTATCACCGGGAGCCTCGTGGATTTGCGGACAGCCGAGACGACCTTGAAGGCCTCCTGGGGGTCCGTCCCGAAGACCATGCCGCCTTTCTTGACGTTGGGGCAGGATATGTTCACCTCGACGGCGGAGACCCCTTTTGCCCGGTCGAGCCTCCCTGCGACCTCCATGTAGTCTTCGACCGTCTCGCCGAAGACGTTCGCAATTATATGAGTGCCGGCGCCGCGGATGAGCGGGAGCTTTTTTTCAATAAAGTCGTCCACGCCCACGTTCTGGAGGCCTATGGCGTTGAGCATCCCGCAGGGCGTCTCTGCTATCCTCGGCCCGGGGTTCCCCTGCCTCGGGTAGAGCGAGAGCCCCTTGACGACGATGGCGCCGAGCCTGCCGAGGTCCACGTAAGGGGCGAACTCGGCACCGTACCCGAACGTGCCGGAGGCCGTCATTACAGGGTTCTTGAACTCAAGGCCCGCGATCGTCACCCCGGAGGCGGCCTTTCCTTTTCTTATAACAGGGCCCAATCTACTTCCTCGCTCTGGAATACCGGCCCGTCTGAGCAGACCATCTTGTAGAACCTGCTCTCCTTTTCTCCCCTGTGCTCCTTTGTCCTTACTGCGCACCCCAGACACACGCCTATGCCGCAGGCCATTGAGCGCTCAAGGGAAACGAGGCAGCGCGCCCCGGCCTTTTCGGAAATGGCTGCGGCGGCCTTGAGCATGCCCACGGGGCCGCACGCGTATACGACGGACTCCGGCGTAAGCTCGTCTTCCAGGAGGCCGGTCACGAGCCCCTTGATGCCGGCGCTCCCGTCCTCGGTCGCGGTCTTTATCCTTAGCCCCAGCCCCCTGAAGTCCTTCAAAAGAACGTTCTCCGCCTTTGAGCGCGCCCCGAAGAGGAGCGTCCCCGCCCCGAGCCTCTTTGCCAGCAGATAAAGCGGGGCTATGCCCATGCCGCCTGCCACAAGGACGACGCTGCTCCCTTCCGCCGGGTCCGGGAAGCCGTTCCCGAGCGGGCCCAGCACCCCGAGCGTCTCGCCGGGCCTTCTCCCGGAAAGTATGGCAGTGCCCTTTCCGACCACCCTGTAAAGGAGTTCGATACCCTTCATCTTCGAGGGCGAGCCCTTGGCCCCGAGCGCCCGCCCGAATGTCCCGAGTGTCCGGTAGATGCCGAACGGCCTCCTTAAAAGCGGGTCAAGGCCGTCGGACACGCGAAGCATGACGAACTGGCCCGGCTTCGCCTCCGGGAACCTGCAGGCGAGCCCCAGCCTGAAGTACCCCCCGGCCACCCTGTCGTTATATAGTATCTCTGACTTTATCTCCAAACCGGCCGGTTCCGTTTCCGTTCACAGGTCGAGCACCATGACTATGGCGTCCTCGTCCCCGTAGTAGTTTTTCCTTACGAACGCTTCCCTGAAGCCGAACTTCCTGTAAAGGCTCTTCGCCGCCTCGTTTGAGACCCTGACCTCGAGGAAGACCTCGTAGACCATGTTGCGCTTCATGACCTGGAGCATGAGGCTGAGGAGCTTGGAGGCTACCCCCCTGCCCCGGAGGGCCGGCGAGACCGCGATGTTGAGTATATGGGCCTCTCCGTGTACGATCCAGAAGACTATATAGGCGGCCAGCTCCTCTTTTCCTCCGGCCCTCACCCGCAGGGTGTACGCGAACGAGACAGGGTTTTTGATCTCCCCCTCGAACATGGCCCTGGTCCAGGGCTTGTGGAAAGAGGCCTTCTCTATCCTGAGGACGTCCTCGATGTCCCCGGAGGACATCGGCTGGATCGAATGGCCCGATAGGATATTGTCCTTTGAACGCAAATGCCCCCGGGGCTTATTTCTCGTTCGTTGCGAAAAGGATGTGCCAGAAGTCCAGTTTCTTGAGCATGTACTTCTGCCTGACGTTGAGCCCCGAGCGGTTGATGAACTCGGTGAGGCACAAATCCGACCTCCACCCTATCTTCTTGCAGACCGGGTTTATGAGCTTCTCAACGACCTCCACGACCTTGTTGCTCGACTTGAAGTGGTTCACTATGACCACCTGCCCGCCCTTTTTGCAGACCCGCCTGACCTCGGACATGAGCTTGTAGGGGTCGGGCACCACGCTCACGACGTGGGAGATGAAGACCTTGTCGAAGCTGTCGTCCCTGAAGCCGATGCTCATCGCGTCCATGCTCATGACGTCTATGTGGCCGAGCCCGTGCTTCCTTATCTTGTCCTTGGCCTTCCTGAGCATGGCCGTCGAGAGGTCTATTCCCACCACCTTGCAGTAGCCCGGGAACTCCGAGAGCGAGAGCCCTGTCCCGACCCCGACGTCGAGCACCCTCTCCCCGGGCCTGATGTCCATGTAGTTGATGGCGTGCTTTATCCTCGGGTAGAAAATCCCCTTGAAGAGGACGTCATAGACGTTCGAGTATCCGGCGTATATCTTCTTTATGCTTTCCAGCTCCAATTCAGGCGTCCCCGTTTATTTTTTGTAAGCGCTTTATGTAGAAGACCATGTCGTCGCCGGGCTTGTAGAACTCGCTTATCCGGGCCTCCTCGCAAAAACCGTTCCCGAGATAGAGCCTCCTTGCGGCCTCGTAGGCATGGAGCCCCGACGTCTCGGCCACCAGCATCCTGGCGCCCTCCCTGGCGAGCAGCGTCTCTATCTCCTCGATGAGCCTCGTCCCAACGCCCCCGCGCCTCCTTTGCCTGTCCACAATTATCCAGTAGAGGTCGTAGACGGCGTCCGTAAGCGGCCTTTTACCGTAGCATGCGTAACCCGCGGGAAAGGAGGAGGGGTCAAGCGCCGTGATAAAAAGGTAATCGGTCTCAAGCGGGTTTTCAAAGTATATATCAAGGAGTTCCGCCGCGCAATCCATCTCCTCACTGCTCAGGTTCTCCGAGCCCTCTATCATGGCGGCGAGGGCGGACCTGTCCTCCGGGATAGTCTTCCTGACCGTTATCCCGCCTCCGTTCCCGTTCATGCCCGTGCCGCCCCCGGCTGCGGCGCGTACCTCGACAGGGCCGAATCCAGTATCGCGCATATGAGGGCCGGATAATCGAGGCCCGCGGCCTTCGCGGCCCTCGCGAACCCGGCGTCAGAGGATATGTCCGGGTTGGGGTTGACCTCAAGGACCTTGGCCTTCCCGTCCTTTCCGAGCCTCATGTCCACCCTGGCGTAGTCCTTGCACCCCATCATCGCGTAGGCCTTGAGCGCGACGGACTGGAGCTGGTTTTTAAGCTCCTCTGGTATCTTGGCCGGGCAGGACGGCACGGTCTTCCGGTAAAAAGGGCTCTCCTCGACCCACTTGGCCTCATAGCAGCATATCTTGGGCGTCCCTTCCGGGAAGTCCACGAAGAGTATCTCCGACGGCGGCAGGGCGCGCCTGCCGCTCCCGTTGCCCAGTACGGCGATGTTGAACTCCCTGCCGTCGACGTACTCCTCGACAATGGCGGGCTGGGCGTAGTTGGAGAGTATGTGGCCGACCCTTTCCCTGAGCTCCTCCGGGGTCTCCACGACCGCCCCGGAATCTATGCCGATGCTCGCGTCCTCGCGCAGAGGCTTGACGATGAGCGGGAACTCAAGCTCTCCGGTCTTCCCCGACGCCTCGGTCATGACCGCATAGCCCGGCGTCGGCACGCCCCTCCTCGAGAGTATGTCCTTTGTAAGGCCCTTGTCGAGCGCGAGGCCGAGCGTCAGGGGGCCGCTCCCCGTGAACCTCGCGCCGTGAAGCTCAAGCAGGGCCGCCACGTGCATCTCGAGTGAGCTCCTGTTGAAGGCGCCCTCGCAGATGTTGAAGACGACCGCCTCCGGGTCCCGTATCTCCCTCGTGAACCCCTCGAGGTCCTTGCTGCTCTTCAAGGGCACCCTGTCGGTCTCGTAACCCCTCGACCGGAGCGCTCCCTCCACCTCCGAAACGGTGGTCGCGAGAGTGTCGAGGTCTACCGTCTTGCCGCCGATGGTGTAGGTCTCGCTCCCGTCGTCGTTGAATATTATCTTTACCTTCGGCAGGCTCATATCCCGTACCTCGCCCGCGCGGCATCGAGGACCCCGTTCACCAGGGCGCTGAAGTCCATGCCTGCGGCGCGGGCGGCCTTTGGAAAGCAGGAATTGCACTTGGGGTCCATCAATATCCCTGGAAGCGGGTTGAGCTCTATTACGTGCGGCAGGCCCGAAGAGTCGAGCCTCACGTCTATCCTGCACCAGTCCTTTACGCCGAGGGCCGTGAACGCGTCCTTGGAGACGGCCTGTATCGCGGTCTTGAGCCTCTCGGGCACCTCTGCCGGGCAGTCGAATATGTCCAGAGGCGCCTCGGGGGTATCGAGCACCCATTTCGCCTCGTAGGAGTAGATATGTTTCGTCCCGGCGGGCAGGGCAGTGTAGTTGATCTCGACCAGCGGGAGCACCTTGAGGCCGCTCCCGTTCCCCATAAGGGCCACGGTGAACTCGCGGCCCGGGAGGTATTCCTCCACCAGGGCCGGCTGGGAGTATTCCTCCAGCACGGAGGCGACCTTCCTTTCGAGCTCGTCGGGCCCTTCGACTATCGAGTCGTTCTTTATGCCCTTGCTCGAACCCTCGAAAAGGGGCTTCACTATCATGGGAAAGGAGAGGAGCCTGTGTATATCGAGGCTGCCTTCGCGCGCGACCACGAACCTGGCGGTCGGGATGCCGTAGTAGGCCAGGACCTCCTTGGCGCGCGCCTTGTTGAGGCAGAGGCCGAGAGTGAGCGGGCTTGAACCGGTATACGGGACGCGGAGCATCTCCAGGATGGCCGGTATCTGTGACTCCCTGCTCTCGCCCCAGAGCCCCTCGGCCATGTTGAAGACGATGTCGGGCCTTTCGCGCCTGAGCTTCTCGAATGCGTCCTCGTCCGCCTCGACCATGAGGACGTCGCCGTGGCGCCCGGCAAGGGCGTTCCGGACCGCGAAGACCGTCTCGGGCTCGTCGCACTCGGCGTAGAAGTCCTTGGGGAGGTGCGGCGCCTCCTTAAGCTCTTTTTTGAGGTTGTAGGTAAGTGCGACCTTCATGACACCGGGTTCAAGCCAGCTCCGACTGAAGTTCCTCCAAGAATGCGCGACGCACCAGGGAAGGGCGCGCGCTGCGGAGTATCAAGCCCCGCACG
>DIDN01000077.1 GCA_002418185.1 Deltaproteobacteria bacterium UBA5799 | reverse complement strand
GGGGAAAAGATCAATTTTTAGAGTTGTCCGAAAGCCCTACATCCTTATCTCGACATGGGCGAACTTCTTGGTCTCGTTGAGCCAGAAGCTGTACCTCTCGTCCATTATCTTTTTGAAGAGCCTCTCGTGTATCTCGCCCCTTACCTCGGCAAGCGGCCTCGGGGCCTGGGGCAGGTATTCGGAGAGGCGGACAAAGTAGACGCCCTCGGGCCTTTCTATCGCCGGGCTGACCTCGCCGGGCTTGAGCTTCAGGGCAACGTCCTCGAGCCAGGGCTCTATCTCACCGGATTTCAAGTACCCGAGGTCGCCGCCGGCAGAGGCCGCGGGCCCCTCGGAATACTGGCTCGCCAGGTCCCTGAAGTCCTCGCCGGATTCGAGGCCGCCGGTTATGAGCCTCAGGCGCCTGTCGAGGACGTCCTTCCTGTCGCCCGGCAGGAATATGACGTTCAGCCTGAAGACGGTCGGGGCCTGGAACTCGTCCATGTTCCGGCGGTAGTAGTCCTCTATGTCCTCGGGCTGGATGGATATCCTGGACCTGAACTCCCTGTTGACGAACTTCACCTGGCGTATCTGCTCCTTGAGCTGCTCCCTGTATTCCTTCTGAGTAAGCCCGTTCTCGGCAAGGGCCAGCAAAAGCTCCTCTTGCGTGAGCCTGTTCTGCTTCTTTATGTCCTCTACTGCGTTGTCTATCTCGCGCTCGCTCACCTCGATGCCCGCCTTGTCGGCGGCCTGCTTCACAAGCCTCTGCTCTATGAGCCCGTCGAGTATGCCGCCTTCCATCTCGCTGGCCTCTTCGGGGTCGATTGCGCCGCCTTCGACCCCGAGCTTATCCATCGCCACGGCGGTAGCCGCCCTGAGCTCCGAGTGCGTTATGATGCTGTCGTTTATGACGGCCACTATCCTGTCCACCACCTCGGCGCCGCCCTGGGACGGCGGCGCGAGCAGGGCCGCGGAGAACAATACGGCCGCAATCAACCTCCTCACAATAGGCCCTCCCTTATCTCTATCCTGGAAGAGCGCTTCCTATCGGCTATCCACCCGTCCAGCAGGGCCGCGCTCTTCTCGCCCCTGAGTCGCTCGATTATCCTGGGCTTGACCTCAGCATACGGGAGCGGCCCGCCCTTCCTCCTGTCTTCAAGGAGGAATATGTGAAAGCCGTATTCCGTCTTGACCACCTGGCTCATCTCCCCGGGCTTCAGGCTGAAGACCACGGCCTCGAACTCGCCGGGCATGTCGCCGTGGCCGAAATATCCGAGGCTTCCGCCCTCCTTGCCCTCCGGGCTCAGCGAGACCTCCCTTGCGACCTCAGCGAAGTTTTCGGGGGTGAGCCTTGATTTCACTTCGGCAGCCTCCTCCTCGGAGGAGACGACTATCATCCTTGCCCTCGCCTGCTCCGGCCTCGTAAACCCGTCCTTGTGCTTCTCGTAATACGCCAGGACCTCCTTTTCGGAGACCCTGGCCGGCTTCGTTATGGACTCGATGGCCTTCTTCACGAGGAGCTTCCTCCTTATCTTCTCCTCCCACTCGCCGATGCTCCCGTACCTCGACTCTATGGCCGCCTTGAACGAGGCGTCGCCGTACTCCCTTCTTATGAGGTCCACCTCTGCTGCGAGCTCCCCTTCGCTCACCGAGACCCCGGCCCTCCCGGCCTCTTCAAGGAGTAGCTCCTCCTCGATTATCTCGGCCACCAGCTCTTTCTTGAGCTCCAGGAACCCGCCGGCGTCTTCGCTCTTTTCCGAGGGCACGAGCCTCTTGAGCGCGTCCCTGTACTCCCCGGCGGTTATCGAGCGTCCGTTGACCCTGATTATGACCTCGCCGGAGTCGTCCTTGAAGTAGCCGCACCCGGCAACAACGTCCAGAAGGAAAAGGACGGCCAGGGCCTTTGCAAGCCCGTTAACGAAGCGGTTTTTGAAGGGCAAACCCCTGCCGGTCATCATGAAATGATATCACCCCTTAAGAAGCTCTTTCAATACATATCTGGCCGTCTCCAGCGGGGATTCGTCCTCTCTCATGAAGGTTATGAACCTGCCCTCGGGCGTGACCCTGTGCCTTTTGGGCTCCTTCCTTGCAAGCTCGGCGGCCTTCCTTACCGCCCCCTCGGGCGGGAGCCTCCCTTCAGCGCCCTCGAACGAGAGGTAAAGCCTCGTGCCCTTTTGGGTAAGCTCGCGGGCATTGAGGGACTTGAGCATGAGCTTGAGGGAAGCCGTGGAAAGGAGGTTGCGCGTAAGCGCCGGGACCTCGCCGTACCTGTCCTCGATCTCCTCGATAACGGCGGAGATGTCGTACTCCGAAGCTATTGACGAGAAGCGCTTGTAGAGGTTGAGCCTCTGCCTCGTGTCCGGCACGTAGTCTTCCGGTATGTACTGCGACACGCGAAGGTTTATTTCCGGCTCGACCTCCTCTTCGACCTTCTCGCCCTTTATCTCCCGGACCGCCTCTTCGAGGAGCTGCGTGTACATGTCGAAACCGACCGCCGCGATGTTGCCGGACTGTGCCGTGCCGAGGAGCTCGCCTGCGCCCCGTATCTCGAGGTCGTAAGTGGCTACCCTGAAGCCCGAGCCCGGCTCCGAGAGCTCCTGTATTACCTCTATCCTTTTCCTGGCGTCGCCCGAAAGCTCTGCTATCGACGGGCAGATGAAATAGGCGTAGGCGCGGTGCCTGCTCCTTCCGACCCTGCCCCGCAATTGATAAAGCTCGGCGAGCCCGAACCTGTCCGCCCTGTTTATGATTATCGTGTTCGCGGTCGGTATGTCGAGGCCCGACTCGATTATCGAGGTCGAAAGGAGTATGTCGAACTCCCTGGCAACGAAGCCGAGCATCTTCTTCTCAAGCTCCCCTTCCTTCATCTGCCCGTGCGCCACCGCCACCCTCGCGTGGGGCACGATTCTGCGGAGCATCTCCTCGATGAGGCATATCGACTGTATCCTGTTGTGGACGAAGAACACCTGGCCGCCCCTTGAAAGCTCCCTTTCTATTGCCTCGCGTACGACCTCCTCGTCGTGACGTACGACATGGGTCCTTATGGCGAGCCTGTCCTCGGGCGGGGTGTTTATTATCGACAGCTCCCTTATCGAGGCGAGCGACATGTGGAGCGTCCTCGGGATGGGTGTTGCCGTAAGCGTAAGCACATCGACCCTGGCCCTGAGCTTCTTCAATTTCTCCTTGTGCGCGACCCCGAACCTGTGCTCCTCGTCTATGACGATGAGGCCCAGGTCCCTGAACTCTATGTCGGACTGAAGGAGCCTGTGGGTGCCGATGATTATGTCGACCTTGCCCTCCGCAAGCCTCTTTACTATCTCCTTCTGCTCTCCCTTCGACCTGAACCTTGAGAGGACTTCGACCGCGACCGGGTATGCCGCGAGCCGGTCCGAGAAGGTCCTGTGGTGCTGCTCGGCAAGGACGGTAGTGGGCACGAGCACCGCGACCTGCTTTTTGTCGAGCACGGCCTTGAACGCGGCCCTTATCGCCACCTCGGTCTTTCCGTAGCCCACGTCACCGCAGACCAGCCTGTCCATGGGCTGGGGCTCCTGCATGTCCTTGAGTGTTTCCTCTATTGCCCTGGCCTGGTCCGGGGTCTCCTCGTACTCGAACCCGGCCTCGAACTCGTGAAAGAGCCTGTCCGGGGGGGAGAAGGCGAAGCCCTCTGCGGCAGCCCTTTCGGCGTAGAGCTTAAGGAGCTCTCCCGCGAGCTTCTCGACAGCCTGCCTTACCTTCTTTTTCGACCTCTCCCAGCCCGGGCCCCCGAGCTTTTCAAGCTCGGGGGAGCCGCCCTCGACGCCGTGGTACTTGGTCACGAGGTCCATGCGCCAGACCGGGAGGTAGAGCCTGTCGCCGCCCCTGTACTCGAGGAGCAGGAACTCGTTCTCAAGGCCGTCTATAGAGAGCCTGTTAAGACCCCGGTACAGGCCGATGCCGTGCTGCTTGTGGACTATGAAGTCTCCTGCGGAGAGGTCCTGAAGCTGCGTAAGGAACGCCTCGAGCCTCCTCGACGGCGGGCCCCTCTTCTTCACCCTCTCGCCGAAGACCTCCTCCTCGGAGACGATTACAAGCCCTTCGGAGGGGAGCCTGAAGCCGGTCGTGAGGGCGCCGGTTGCGACATAAAGGCCCGCTGCACCGGAAGACGCGACCTCGGCGCCTTTCGTGAACGCAGGTCTGAGGCCGTAGCCTTCGAGGAGCTCCACCGTCCTCTCGGCCTGCCCCCTGTTGTGAGCGGTTATGAATACCCTGTTGCCGGCCTCTGCCCACGAGCCTATCCTGTCGGCGAGCGGCTTAAGGAGCTCCGTGCCCTTTCTCGACGATATCTCCTGGCGCACGTCCAGGTTCGATTCAGCGTATAATTCGCGGCCGCCGCTACGGAAGGACTCGACCTCGATGAGCGCGGTCTTGTCGAGGCTGTCCCGGGCCTCTTCTGCCTTCAAGTAGCTCGCCGCAGGCTCGGTAAAGAACTCCCTCCTGGCGAGAAGGCGGCGGGCCGCCTCGTCCACCTCTTCCCCGAACGCCTTGAGGCCGCCCCTTGCGAGCTCCGGCTCTATGAGCGCGGTTATGGTGTCGGGCTTGAGGTAATCGAAAAGCGTCGCGAGACTCTCATGGAAGAGGGGGAGGAGGAAGTCAAGACCGGCGAGCGAACCCTCCCTGAGCCTGTCCGAAAGCGGCTCCCACTTCTCGCGCGAAACGTCCAGCTCCTCTGCCCTTTCAATGAGCCTTTCGCGCGCATCGAGCCTCGAGGACCTCCGGGAGGCCGTCTCCCTGGCAGGGACTATGAGCGCCTCTTCGAGCTCCTTTAAAGACCTCTGGGTGGCCGGGTCGAACGTCCTCAAGGATTCGACCTCGTCCCCGAAGAACTCTATACGGACAGGGTAGTCGTACATGGGGGGGAATATGTCGAGTATGCCGCCCCTGATAGATATCTCTCCCCGCTCCTCGACCATGCTCATTCGTGAATACCCGGCCTCGATGAGGCTTACGGTGAGCGCGTCCCTGTCCGTCTCCTCGCCTTTTCTTATCGGGAGGGACTTACGGGAGAGGTCTTCCCTCGGCGTCACCTTCTGCATGAGATTGGATGCCGGCGTTACCAGGATAAGGGGCTTCCCTGATATGAGCCTGAAGAGGGCCTCCATCCTCCGGGCCTGTATGTCCTGGTGGGCGGGCTGGGGCTCGAAGGGAAGCACCTCAGGCGACGGGTAGAGGAGCACGTCCTCCCCGCCCAGGAAGAACCTGAGGTCGCCTGCAAACGATTCCGCGCTCTCAGGCCCGTCTGTAACGGCCAGGAGGGGCCTTCCAAGCTCGCGGAAGAGCGCGGAAAGGAGATATGCCCTGGATGAGCCGTAAAGGCCGGACACGGACATCCTGCTGCCTGGCCCGAGTCGGGAGGCGTCCCTCAGGGCGTCCTTTATGGTATAGGTCTTTTCTCTCGTGGACATATGAGGTCCCCCGCCGGATATCGAAAAACCGGGGGAACGAAAAATTATAGCACACCGGGCGCTTCGGGGAAAAGCGGTGATTTACGGGGCGAAAAAAGAAGGGGGTACAGCGCGGTGGTTCAGGGCTCCGCGAGCGCGGCTGTTTCTTTCGTATCGTCGCAGCAATACCTCGGGTAGCTGTCGATATCTCCGACGGGCCTCGCGAAGGTGTATTTGAAGGGGTCTGCTATGAGCTTATCGGCAGTGACCCCGACGCTCCGGGCAGGGATTGTAAAGGGCAGGCCCACTATGAAGACCGCTGTCCCGAGGACGGTAGCCACTATGCCGAGCGGCCTCCCGATGAGGACGTCGAATATTATCTCGCTCGACGAGGGCTCTTCTTTTTCCATTGTACTGGCGGCATGGGCCGGTGTAACCGCGAAAAACAGGACAAGGGCTGCAAGGAGCGCGGAGACCGTCCTTTTCATGGGAATTCCCCCTGCTTTTTTTGCCGCCGGATTTCAGGTCCGGCGAGGCATATATAATAATAGCCCCGGTTTTCAGGTTTGCAAGCCCGCACGGAAATAAAAGGCAACCTCAAAAATTAGAGATTTTTCCCGCTTTTCCCGGAAGGCCGGGAATAAAAAGCGGAGCATATATGAATAATATGTGAGCATTTTTATTCCCGGACTGACGCAGAGTCCGGGGAAAAGATCAATTTTTAGAGGTTGCCAGGGCTTCTACCAGCTGCCTGAAGGAGGGGTGATACGGGCCCGCGGCTATGGATTCCTCGAGCTCTTTTCCGGGCTGGAGGCCCATGCGGATTACGGGGACGCCAGCTTCGTCAAGGAGCCGCTTGACCTGCACGCAAGCCTCTGTCATCTCTTCGAGGCTCCAGGGGGTATAGCGCCCGCCGAGGTACATCCTGTGGAGCGCCGTGCCCTTGAGGACGAGCGACGGATAGACCCTGACGAAATCAGGCTCAAGGGCGATTATCCTTTGGGTGGTGTCGAGTATGGTCTCAATGGTGTCTCCGGGGAGCCCGGGCATGAACTGGAGTCCTGTCTTTAGACCGGCCTTCCTGAGCGCGGCGACAGCCGCCTCGGTCGCCTCAGGGCCGTGCCCCCTGCCGGAAAGCGCGAGCACCTTCTCATCCATTGACTGCACCCCGAGCTCTACTGTCCTTACCCCGTGGTTTAAAAGAAAGGCCGCCCTTTGGGCGTCGATATAATCGGGCCTTGTGGAGACCCTTATGGAATCGAGCCTCCCTTCCCTTATAAAAGGGAGCGCCGCTTCGAGATAGTCTTTCTGCATTTTTTCGGGCAGCCCCGTGAAGCTCCCGCCGTAGAAGGCGGCCTCCTTCGCGCCCTTGCCCTTCCAGGTGGAAAGGTAGAGCTCTATTTGCCTGGCAGCTTCCAAAGGCTCGGGAAGCGCCTTTACCGACGATATGCCCTTCTGGTCGCAGAAAACGCACTGGTGGGGGCAGCCGCCGAATGGTATGAAGATCGGGATTATGAGCTGCTTATGCGCCATGAAGCTCCCCGTCCGGCATCCTTTCCGGGAAGAACTCAATAAAGCGCTCGGTCATGTTCTTTAGCGCCTCGCCTGCTGCGGCCTGCTCCGCGTCCTTTTTCCTGTTCGCAGAGCCTGAGCCGAGGACCTTCCCGCCTACATAGACCTCAACCTCGAAGACCTTCTTGTGCGGCGGCCCTTTCTCCCCCTTCAATACATAGGCCGGGGCCTCCTTAAAGAGCCTCTGCGATAGCTCCTGCAGCTTCGGTTTGAAGTCGAAGTGCCCGGGCGCTTCGAGCGCCTCCTTGAGGAGCGGCGAAAAAAGGCTCTCTACATATTCGAAGGTCTTCTGGAAACCGTGGTGGAAGTAAACGGCGGCCATGAAGGCCTCGAAGACCCCGGCGAGTATGGAGGGGTTGTCGACACCGCCGCTGCCGCGCTCGCCCTTGCCGAGAAGGAGGTACTTGTCGAGCGATAGCTCCTTTGCGAGCAGGGCCAGCGCCTGCCCGTTCACGAGCTTGGCCCTCATCCTCGTAAGCTCGCCCTCGTGTATGTCCGGGAACTTCCTGAAGAGCATGTGGCTTATGATGTTGGAGAGGATGGCGTCTCCGAGAAACTCGAGCCGCTCGTTTGACTTGAGCCCGGCACCCTCTTTCTCGTTGAGATACGACCTGTGTACGAAGACCTTCCTCATGAGCTCAGGATCCGTGAAGCTGAAGGGAAGGGTTTCAAGAAAGGAATCGAACGAAATAACGTCTTTCAAAATACACCTCCGGCTGGAATCATGCGTGGCTGAAAAGATTTGACGGTGCGCGCAACCGCACCTTACGCCGTAACCTCATATGCTTCGGAAAGGATTTTTCCTCCGTTCCCTTTGCCGTCATTCTGAGGCGGAGCCGAAGAATCTCTCGCTTCTGCCGTTTTCGAGATTCTTATCTCGCCCCGTCCTGGGCTCGACCCTTCGGGCCGCCTCGCCAAGAGGCTCGGCATTCAATTTTTGCTGTCCTGCAAAAATTGTCGGTCGCTTACGCTCCCTCAGAATGACAACGCCGAATACTGCGGGGCTAAACCTCTTCTCCGGCGGCTACCGCCCCCATCACGCCACCGTGCGCGGCCTCAAGAAGCTCCACGTCCAAAAGCCTTTTCTTCAGGCCGTCGCCGCCGTCGATAAAGACCCTCATGTAATTGCGCGCCCTGCCGGCAAGGAGCCCTGAGCGCCTGTCGCGGCCGCTTTCAATGAGCACGCTCGCCCTTTTCCCGAAAAAGCTCTGGTGGAAGGCGTCCCTCTTTGCCCGGTCAAGCTCATGCAGCCTCGAACACCGCTCCTTTATTGTTCCGGGTTCGACCTGGTCGCGGGAGGAGGCCGCAGGGGTTCCGCGCCTTGCCGAAAAAGGGAAGATATGGAGATATGCCACGGGCAGGTTGGAGAGGAGCGAGAAAGTATTTTCGAACTCCGCATCCCCCTCGCCGGGAAAGCCCGCGATCACATCGACTCCGATTGAGACCTCGGGGACTGACGCAACGAGCCGTTCGACCTTTTCCGCGAAGAGCCCCCTCGTGTACGGCCTTCTCATGCGCCTTATGATTCCATCGTCCCCGCTTTGCAGGCAAAGGTGCAGGTGGTTGCAGACCCTCTTGGCGTCTTTCAAAATCTCAACGAGCCTCTCGGTCACCTCGTCCGGGTCGAGGGAGCTCAGCCTGAACCTGCAGGGGTAGTCCTTTTTCTCGATTAGCTCAAGCAGCGCGGTTATGTCTGTTGACGGCGATAAATCCGCGCCCCATGCGCCGAGGTGTATGCCGGTCAGCACTACCTCCTTGTAACCGGCTTCGACGAGAAAATCGAACTCGCGCTCGATTTCATTTAATGGAAGGCTCTTCGAAAGGCCCCTTGCCCTGGGTATGATGCAGTAGGAGCAGGCGCGGCCGCAGCCTTCCTGTATCTTCATGTTGGCCCTGGTGCGGCCCGATGAGGAGCGTGCCCGCAGTGTCCACGGCGTGCCTTCCTGCCATTGGCCCAGGTCCTCTATCGCGGCCCCCTGCCTGCCGCCGATAAGGTATTCCACTATCCTCTCCTTCTCCGGGTTTCCGACCACGAAGTCCACGCCGAGGGATTTAACCTCCTCGGGCGATACCTGCGCGTAGCAGCCCGTTACGACGACCAATGCCCCGGGGTTTTCCTTCCGCGCCTTCCTTATTACCTGGCGCGACTGGGTGTCGGTCCTTCCCGTGACCGTGCAGGTGTTTATGATGTAGGCGTCGGCAGGGCCGTTAAAGGGCGCGACCTCGAATGAGGCGGCGCGGAGCGCGTCTTCGAGCGCGGAGGAGTCGTACTGGTTGGACTTGCAGCCCAGTGTTGTTATGGCGACTTTCCTTACGCTCACTTTATCGCCTCCCGTATCCAGCCGCCGCCGAGCACCTCGTCGCCATCGTAAATGACTACCGCCTGTCCGGGCGTTATGGCCTTCTGGGGCTTGTCGAAAACGACCTCAATGGACCCGTCCGGCAGCGTCTTTATAATGCAAGGCGCCTCCTGGTGTCGATAGCGTATCTTCGCGGCTGCGGTTAGTTTGCCGCCGCGCGCCTTTTCCATCGCCTCAGGGTCTATCCAGTTTACATCAACTGCGGTAAGCCCGCTGGAAAAGAGCCTGTCAGCCGCCCCCACCACGACCCTGTTCGAGGGGACGGCTATATCGAGAACGTAAAAGGGGCCGCCAGAGAGGTTAAGCCCCTTTCTCTGGCCTATGGTGTAGTTGAACAGCCCCCTGTGCCTCCCGAGGACCCGGCCTTCCATATCGACGATATCGCCGGGCGCGTTCGGTACGCGCGCGGATAAGAACTCCGCATAGCTCGGCTCCTCGACAAAGCATATCTCCTGGCTCTCGGCCTTCTCGGAAGTCCGGATGGAAAGCGAGCGCGCAAGCTCTCTTACTTCGGGCTTTGTGAGATTCCCAAGCGGAAAAAGGATGCGCCCGAGCTGCGCCTGCGTCATGGTAAAAAGGAAGTAGCTCTGGTCTTTGGAATGGTCAGCGCCCTTAAGGAGGCGCATGCCCCAGGGCGCGCGCTCTATGCGGGCGTAGTGGCCTGTGGCGAGATAGTCCGCCTCAAGGCCGATGGCCTTTTTAAGGAGCACCTCGAATTTTAAAATCTGGTTGCACTTTATGCAGGGGTTTGGGGTGGAGCCGCTGGAATAGGAGGAGACGAAGTAATCGACGACCTCGCGCGAGAAGGCATCTTCCACGTTAATGACGTAAAAGGGCACGCCGAGGCTTTCGGCCACGCGCCTCGCGTCGTGGATGTCGTCGAGGGAGCAGCAGCTTCCGGCGGTTGCGCCGCTCCCTGCCTCGTTTTCGAGTTCTTTTCTGGAGTAGTCCCAGAGCTGCATCGAGACGCCGATGCATTCATAGCCCTGCTCCTTAAGGAGAGCAAGGGCTGTGGATGAATCGACACCGCCGCTCATGGCGACTACCGCCTTCTTTCGGGACATTCCTTAGTCCTTGGCCCTTTGAAAAGCGGCTCTAAAGGGGTAATCCCCATAATTTTAATAAAGAATCGGGTAATTTGCCAGAGAAAAGTTGGGGGAATCTTTCTGTGAAGCGAATCCTTGAAGCGAACACTTTGACAAACAGGCCAACAATCGTTATAATAATAACACCTTTGTAATTATAATAACAGGAGGGGGAATGGCTTTTAACGCAAAGACCGCGAGCAAGCTGACGGGCGTAACATATCGCCAGCTTGTATATTGGGACGAAACACATTTAATAAAGCCCTCAATTAGCGGGGCCGAGGGGACCGGCTCGACCCGCCTTTATTCCTTTACCGATCTTGTCCAGTTGCGGGTCGCCAATGCCCTAAAGGCCCAGGGCGTGAGCCTTCAGAAGATACGGAAGGCCATAAACTGGCTCAGGAAGAACTTCCCGGACATAAAGAAGCCGCTTGCCGAGAAGCGGCTCATAACGGACGGAAATACCATTTTCGTGTGGGCCGAGGACAGGGAAGCCGCCCTCGATGTCCTTGCGAAAGGGCAGCTTGTAATGAGCATTGCGGTGGGGCAGATAATAGAGGACACGAAAGATGAGGTCGCTCGGATCGCAAGCGAGAAAAAATACAATGTGAAGGTGCAGGGGAAGGCTTACAAAGTCGTCCTCCATCCCGACCTTGAGGACGGCGGCTTCTGGGTAGAGTGCCCCTCGCTGCCCGGCTGCAGCTCCCAGGGCGACACGGTCGAGGAAGCCCTCGATATGATTCGGGATGCCATATCAGCGTGCCTTGAAATCAGCGCAGGGGCGAAAAGGAAGGGACGGGCCTCTGCCTGATGGAGGGATTGCACAACCTGAAGCCCGAGAGGGTCGTGAAGGCCTTTGAGCGCGCAGGATGGAAGATACGAAATCAGACCGGAAGCCATGTGGTGCTTAAGAAAGAAGACAACCCCGCCCTCCTTACGATTCCGGTGCACAAGGGGAAGCCGATAAAGAAGGGGCTCCTGCTGGCCCAATTAAAAACCGCAGGGCTTTCGGTTGAGGAGTTTTTGAGGCTTTACAGGTGAGGGAATTAGAGAGTTATAAATCTTAAAGTGGTGGGCTGTGCCCACCCTACGTGACTGCCATGAACCCGGAGCCGTGG
>DIDN01000138.1 GCA_002418185.1 Deltaproteobacteria bacterium UBA5799 | reverse complement strand
CGCCCGCGCCGAAAGAGTCTTTTTTGGCTTCAAACCGCCTTTTTCGTCCTTAATACAAGCGTTGTGGCCGCGGCCCGTATCTTGACGGACGGGGCCCGGCCCTTGTCCGGCTGAAATTGTGTCTTCCCGGAGGCGTCCGGGAGCGGCTCTTGAACCTGTAAAGCTTCCTTTCCCGCCGAAGGTCCCCGGTGTCCTTTGCGGGGAGTTGCCGAAATGAGGAGGTCGGATGGCCCGGAAAAAGATTACCGTAATAGGCGCCGGGCACGTTGGCGCCACGGCGGCCCTTTGGGTCGCCACAAAAGAGCTGGGCGACGTCGTCCTCCTCGACATAGTCGAAGGCACCCCCCAGGGCAAGTCGCTCGACCTCATGGAGGCGGCGCCCATCGAGTGCTTCGACTCGAACGTCACGGGCACGAACGACTACAAGGACACAGCCGGTTCCGACGTGGTCATCATCACCGCCGGCATACCGAGAAAGCCCGGCATGAGCAGGTCCGACCTCATCAACACCAATGTCGGGATACTCAGGACAGTCATCGAAAACGCGGTCAGGCACTCGCCTAACGCGCATCTCCTCATAGTAACAAACCCCCTCGATGTCATGGTATACGCCGCGTGGAAGCTCTCCGGGTTCCCGCCCGAGAGGATAATGGGCCTCTCCGGCGCGCTCGACGGCTCCCGCATGCGGTCTTTCCTGGCCATGGAGCTCGGCGTGTCCATGCAGGACGTGCACGCCATGGTCATAGGGGGCCACGCCGACGAGATGGTGCCCTTGAAAAGGTATGCGACCGTCTCCGGCATACCCGTTACCCAGCTCATCACCGACGAGCGGCTCTCATCCATAATGGAGAGGACCAAGAAGGCGGGCGGCGAGATAGTCGGCCTCCTCAAGACCGGGAGCGCGTACTACGCGCCCTCAGCCGCGGTCGCTGAGATGTGCGAGGCCATTATAAAGGACAAGAAGCGCGTCATGCCCTGCGCCGCGTACCTTTCCGGGCAGTACGGCGTGGAAGGCATCTTCATAGGCGTGCCCGTGGTCGTAGGCTCGGGCGGGGCGGAGCGGATAATCGAGATAGAGCTCGACCCTGGCGAGAAGAAGGCCTTTGACGCATCCGTATCGGCTGTCAAGGGGCTTATAAAGGACCTGCAGATAGGGAAGTAAGGAAGGGTTTCGGATTGAGGCAGGTTTCAATAAAGGACATCGCGGACAAGGTAAGGGACCTCTGCATAAGCGCGGCCTGCGACCTCGAGCCCGACGTGGCGGCGGCCCTCCGGGCCGCCCGTGAAAAAGAGGAATCGCCGCTCGGCAAAGAGGTGCTCGGCCAGATTATCGAGAACTTCGAGATAGCCGGGGCCGAGGGCCTCCCCATGTGCCAGGACACCGGCATATCCGTCTTCTTCGTCGAGATGGGGAGGGAGGTCGCCCTTGACGGCCCGCTTTCAGAAGCCATAAACGAAGGCGTGCGCAGGGGCTACAAGGACGGGTATCTAAGGAAGTCGGTCTGCCACCCGCTCAAGAGGATAAATACCGGGGACAACACCCCGGCCATCATCCACACCTCGATAGTCGAGGGGGACAGGATCAGGATAAAGATAGCCCCCAAGGGCGCGGGCAGCGAGAACATGAGCCGCCTCAAGATGCTCAAGCCCGCCGAAGGGGTAGAAGGCATAAAGTCGTTCATCGTAGAGACAGTGAGGGAAGCGGGCGGAAACCCCTGCCCTCCTATCGTCCTCGGCGTTGGCATAGGCGGGAGCTTCGAAAAATGCGCGATACTCGCCAAGAAGGCCCTGTTGAGGCCGGTCGGCACGAAAAACCCCGACCCCGACCTTGACCGGCTCGAAACGGACCTCCTTGATATGATAAACGACCTCGGCATAGGCCCGATGGGATTCGGCGGCAGGACCACGGCGCTGGCAGTGCACATAGAGGCTCACCCCTGCCACATAGCGAGCCTCCCGGTGGCGGTGAACATACAGTGCCATGCCGGAAGGCACAAGGAGGCGGTGATCTGATGTCCGGACCCGTAAGGATATCGGCCCCTCTAACGGACGAGACGATCAAAAAGCTCAGGGCAGGCGACAAGGTCCTCATATCCGGGGTCCTCTACACCGCCAGGGATGCCGCGCACAAGAGGCTAATCGAGCTCCTTGATGCCGGGAAGGAGCTGCCCTTTGACATCAGGGGCCAGATTATCTACTATGTCGGCCCCACGCCAGAGAGGCCGGGGCAGGTCATAGGCTCGGCAGGGCCAACGACGAGCGGCAGGATGGACGCCTACACCCCGAGGCTCATAGAGCTCGGCCTGAAGGGCATGGTAGGGAAGGGCGCGAGAAGCAAAGAGGTGCTCGACTCCATAAGGAAACACAAGGCAGTCTACATGGCCGCAGTCGGCGGTGCCGCTGCCCTCATAAGGCGCTCCATAAAAAAGGCCGAGATAGTAGCCTACGAGGACCTCGGGCCAGAGGCCATAAGAAGGCTCGAAGTGGTCGATTTCCCCGCCATAGTGGTGAACGACGCAGAGGGAGGGGACCTCTTCCTGCAGGGCGTACAAAAATACAGGAGGGTGTCTTGAAAATAACCCTTTCAAACGCCGACGTCCAGAGCAAGGGTGTCGCGAGGGTCGAACGCCTGAGCGGCGAGGACCTGAAGAAGTGCTACCAGTGCGGCAACTGCTCCGCGGGTTGCCCGGTCTCCTACGCGATGGAGATACCCCCGACAAGGGTCATGAGGATGCTCCAGCTCGGAAAGCTGGACGAAGTGAAGGCCGCCAACTCCATGTGGCTCTGCGTCGGCTGTCTCCAGTGTTATTCGAGGTGTCCCAAGGGCTGCAGCGTCGCCGCGGTCCTGGAGGCCATGAGGCAGGACGCTTTAAGGGAAGGCGCGGACAGGGTGGAGGTAAAGGACCTCCCCATGCCGCTACTCAAGAAGGCGCCGCAGCAGGCGATTGTCTGCGGGTTCAGGAAATTCGTTAGCTGAGTTTGTGTTCATGCAAGGAAACTATCCGTCTGCTTTTGTTCATGCCGCGAAACTATCCGCCTGCTTTGTCAGGGCTGCGGGCTTGAATCCTCACATACAGAAAAGTATGCTGCGGTTCAATCCCTTGCCCTTCCTCGCATACGGATGTTTCGGGCATGAAGTCAGGTGAAAACCGAACCAGTTGGTTAAGTTAATGTAATGGATTAAGTGCGGACGGGCAGTTGCAAGGGCTTATAAAATCCACGAATCACGGTCACGGAATACGGTCTTTATGAAGATATCTTATTATCCCGGCTGCACATTAAACACGGTCGCCAAGCAGTTCGACTCCTCCGCAAGGGACTCAGCCCTCGCAATGGGCTTCGAGATGGCGGAACTCAGGCAGTGGAACTGTTGCGGGGCGACATTCCCGCTCGCCCCTGACAACCTCATGGGCTTGAGCGCCCCGGCAAAGGTGCTCTCCGGGGCCCGGAAGGAAGGCGACACGCTCACGACCCTCTGCTCGGTCTGCTATAACGTCCTTAAGCGGACCAACAAGGTCATGAGGGACAGCAGGGACAAGAGGGGCGTCGTAAACGGCTTCATAGAAGAGGAATACGACGGCAGCCTCGATGTGCTCCATTACCTCGAAGTCCTCCGCGACAGGATCGGTTTCGACAAGGTGAAAGAGGCGGTAAAAAGGCCGTTAAAGGGCATAAAGGCCGGGGCCTACTACGGCTGCATGCTCCTTCGTCCCTTCGAGGACATGGGCATCGACAACGCCGAGAGGCCGACCATATTCGAGGACCTCTTGAAGGCCCTCGGGGCCGAGCCCGTCGAGTTCCCGAACAGGATAGAGTGCTGCGGCGCGCACCTCGCCATGAATAACGATGAGGTCGTTACGCGCCTTTCCGGGGCGGTCATCGATTCGGCGACAGGCATGGGCGCGGAGCTTATGGTCACGAGCTGCCCGCTCTGCCAGTACAACCTCGAGAAGAGCCGCGGCGCGGCTGCAGGCGATGAAGTGCCAGTAATATACTTTACCCAGGCCCTGGGCCTTGCCCTCGGCCAGGACCTCGAAACACTCGGTTTCGAGAAGAACGCAACTGACGTAATGCCGCTTCTCAAGAAGAAGGGGATAGTTTAAGTCCGTCGGATGAACGCGGGCTGGAATGATTTGTACGATTCGTTATGAGATTGCTTCGCTCCGCTCGCAATGACGGCAAAAGAGAGCGGGCCATTGCGAGTCTGGCGAAGCCGGCCGAAGCAATCTCGTCATGAAACAAAAAAGGAATTTGTAGAAGCTTTTTCAATCCGAAGCTTTTTAGCTAGTTACACGAGGGTCCTGTTATGCCGAGAATCGGAGTCTTCGTCTGCCAGTGCGGGAACAACATAGCCGCTACCGTCGACACCAAAAAAGTCGCCGAGGAGATGGCCAAGATCCCCGGTGTGGTCTACACCTGCGACTACAAGTTCATGTGCTCGTCTCCCGGCCAGGAGACCCTGAAGCAGGCCATAAAGGAGAATAACCTCGACGGCATAATCGTCTCGGCCTGCTCTCCGCACATGCACGAGAAGACCTTCAGGAAGGCCTCCGAGGCCGCTGGCCTGAACCCCTACCAGTGCGAGATAACCAATATCCGCGAGCAGTGCTCGTGGGTGCACCACGACAAGACCAAGGCCACGGGGACGGTAAAGTCCGTCGACCTCACCAGGATGACCATACAGAGGCTGAAGAAGAACCAGCCTCTGAAGAAGATAAAGATACCGGTTAAGAAAAAGGCGCTCGTCATCGGCGGCGGCATCGCAGGAATCCAGGCCGCGCTCGACATAGCCGAGGGCGGCAGGGAAGTGATACTCGTCGAGAAGGAGCCGTCCATCGGCGGCAACATGGCGAGGCTCTCCGAGACCTTCCCCACGATGGACTGCTCGCAGTGCATCCTTACGCCCAAGATGGTCGAGGCCGAGCTTAACGAGAACATAACCCTCTACACCTACTCCGAGGTCGAGAAGGTGGACGGCTACATCGGCAACTTCACGGTTACCGTCAGGAGGAAGTCGAAGTACGTCGACGAGGAGCGCTGCACCGGCTGCGGCGAGTGCATGGAGAAGTGCCCGTTCAAGGTGGAGAGCGCCTTCGAGCTGGGCCTTAGCAAGAGGAAGGTCATCTACACGCCCTTCCCGCAGGCGGTCCCGAACATACCCGTAATAGACGCGCCGAACTGCCCCAAGATACAGAAGGACAAGTGCGGCGCCTGCGCCATAGTCTGCGGTCCCAAGTGCATAGACTTCAAGATGGAAGACAGGCTCGAAACCGTTGAGGTCGGGGCCATAGTGGTGGCCACCGGCTACCAGCTCATGCCCAACGAGCGCTTCGGAGAGTACGGCTACGGCAGGATAAAGGACGTCATAAGCGGGCTCCAGTTCGAAAGGCTCGCGTCGTCTTCCGGCCCCACGGGCGGCGAGATAAGGAGGCCCTCGGACGGCAAGGTCCCGGAGAGCGTCGTATTCATCCAGTGCGTGGGTTCGAGGGACGAGAAAAAGGGCGTCTCCTACTGCTCGAAGATATGCTGCATGTACACGGCCAAGCACACCAAGCTCTATTCCCACAAGGTGCACGGCGGCCAGTCCTACGTCTTCTACATGGACATACGCTCGGGCGGCAAGAGGTACGAGGAGTTCGTGAGGGGCGCGATAGAGCACGACGGCGCCATGTACCTCCGCGGCAGGGTTTCCAGGGTGTACGAGAAAAACGGGAAAATAATCGTCCAGGGCGCGGACACCCTTAGCGGCTCGCAGGTCGAGATAGAGGCCGACATGGTAGTCCTCGCAACCGCGATCGTATCAAGGGAGGGAGCGGACGGGCTTGCCCAGAGGCTCGGCATAGGCTACGACAAGCACAGGTTCTACAACGAGTACCACCCGAAGTTGAAACCCGTCGAGACCGTGACAGCCGGCATATACCTCGCGGGCTCCTGCATGGGTCCCATGGACATACCCGATTCGGTCGCACAGGGCAGCGCCGCCGCGAGCAAGGTGCTCGCGCTCTTCTCCGCCGACGAGATGGCGAGGGAGCCTATAACCGCGCTCGTCAACAAGGTCACCTGCAACGCCTGCTGGGACTGCCTTACCGCCTGCCCCTACACGGCTATCGAGAGGGAGGCCATAAAGGACCGGAAGGGCAATATCGTAAGATGGGTCGCGAGGGTGAACGACGGCGTCTGCCAGGGCTGCGGGGTATGCGTGGCGGCCTGCAGGTCGAAATCCATAGACTTGAAGGGCTATACGGACGAGCAGGTGTTTGCGGCCATAAACGCGTTTTAATCTTTTCACGCCCCCTTTTCTAAAGGGGGCAGGGGGGATTAAAAAGTGCTCCTTTATAATCCGAGGCTCAAGAAATATTCGCAAGAGCTCCGGAAAAATATGACCGATGCCGAAAGGCTTCTCTGGTCAAGGGTCAGAGGAAAGCAGCTAAAAGGCTTTCAGGTTTACAGGCAGAGGATAATCGGGAATTATATCGTCGACTTTTATTGCCCGAAGGCGAAGCTGGTGATCGAGATCGATGGAGGGCAGCACTATACTGATAAAGGGATTGAAAAGGACAGGATACGAGACGGATATTTAATAGAGCAAGGGCTGAAGGTCTTGAGGTTTTCTGATAAAGAGGTGCTAAGGGATACGGATTATGTTTTGGCTATTATTTTTGAGAAAATATAATCTCCCCAACCCCTCTTTAAGAAAGAGGGGTTAAAAAAGTTTCACACCCCCATTTCTAAGAGGGGCAGGGGGATTAAAAATAAGCTTTTAAGAAAACTAAGAAGGTTTCAGATGAGCGCACATCTCGATAAAGACGAAACCCCGGTTGCTTCAGGCTCTTTCGAGCCGAAGATAATGGCCTTTGTCTGCAACTGGTGCACATATGCCGGGGCCGACCTCGCCGGCACGAGCAGGATGGAGTACAGGCCCAACGTGAGGATAATAAAGCTCCCCTGCACCGGGAGGATAGACCCGCTATTCATCCTCAAGGCGTTCGAGAACGGGGCCGACGGCGTGCTGGTCTCGGGCTGCCATCCGGGCGACTGCCACTACACGACCGGCAACTACCACGCCCGGAGGCGCTGGATAGGCTTCAAGAGCCTGATGGAGTTCGCCGGAATAGACATGCGGAGGCTCCATTTCTCGTGGGTCTCCGCCTCCGAGGCCATCAAATGGGTGGACCTCATAAACAAGGTTACCGACGAGGTGAAGGCGCTCGGCCCCTTCATGGAGTACAGGGGTTTGAAGGAAACCGAACTCGAATAGGGTGGCAATGGAATGGGAAAAGAGATATCTGTAAGCGCTGTGCTCATAGAGAAAGAGGACGGCACTTACAGGGCCAACTGCCCGGAGCTCGACGTGGAGTCCGAGGGCGACAGCTCTGAGGAGGCCTTCGAGAGCCTCAAGGCCGCTGTCCAGACGCACGTGAGAAAGGCCGGGGCAGAAGGGCTCAAACAGGTAAAATGCTTCAAGTTCAAGGTGTCCCTCGATTAGGGGCCGGGTCCGATAAAAAACGGCGGGGCTGGAATCGAAGCCCCTCGATGAAAGCGTAAAAAAGGCGTTCCAGATGGAAAACATATTAAGACAGAAGGCTAAAGAGCTCCTTGCCTCCGGAGAGGTCAAGGTCGTAATCGGCTACGGCTGGAACAGGGCGAAGACGAGGACCACCCCGGTATTCATAACCGATGCGGCTGACGTCGAAGCCCTCGTCTGGAACCCGCTCTGCGTAAACAACCTTTCCGTCTATCTTACGCGGAAGTTCAAGGACATCCAGGCGCTCGGGAAGCCCGCTATCGTTGCCAAGGGCTGCGACATAAGGAACATCGCCGTCTTGATCTCCGAGGCGCAGCTTGAGCGTAAGGACGTATATATAATCGGCATGACATGCCGGGGCGTCGTCTACAAGCAGGACCTCTGGCAGGGTGAGCTTAAGCCCGAAATCATGCCGACCAAGTGCCACAACTGCGACGTAAGGAACCCGCACCTTTCGGACTTCGTCGTGGGCGAGAAGGTCGATTTCACGCCGCCCGAGGCGCCGGTCGGGATGGTCTTCGACAAGATACGGGAACTCGATTCCAGGTCCCCCTCCGAGAGGTGGGCCTTCTGGATAAACGAGTTCTCGAGGTGTATAAAGTGCTACGCGTGCAGGCAGGTCTGCTCGCTCTGCTACTGCGAGAGGTGCATAACCGAGAAGAACATGCCCCAGTGGATAGAGACCTCGGCGCACCCGAGGGGGAACCTCTCCTGGAACCTCATAAGGGCCATGCACCTTACGGGCAGGTGCACCTTCTGCGGCGAGTGCGAGAGGGCGTGCCCGGTGAACATTCCCCTGAACCTGGTGAACCAGAAGATGATAATGGTCGTGAAGGACGCGTTCGACTTTAAATCGGGCTACGACGAGAAGGCGCATCCGCCCATGATAGTCTTCAGCCCCGACGACAAGGAAAACTTCATTAAATGACCCTGCCCGCATAGGCGGGCGGACGAAACGGTAT